>JAGWVR010000105.1 GCA_018970785.1 Planctomycetota bacterium | reverse complement strand
GCGACGCACCCCTAGCTCAATTGGATAGAGCATCGGTCTACGGAACCGAAGGTTGCAGGTTCGAGCCCTGCGGGGTGTAGTTCTCGGCACCGCCCGAGGCGGTGAGATGACGTCCGCCGTCCGAAGCCATGCGGATGCTCGATCGATTCGGCCCCGAGTCGGCCCTCGGCCCTGCCGCGGGGCGGCTGTGGGGAGGTCCAGCTTTGGACTTGGGCCCGCGCGGCGGCAGCCGCTAGTCTGACCCCATGCGGGCAGCCGGCGGACAGACACCACGAGCGGTTCGGTCGGCGCCGCCCGCGGCGGCCTGGCGGGTCGTCGGTTTCGATCCCGGCCTCGACGTCACCGGCTACGGCGTCGTCGAATGTGCCCCGGGCCTGGTCCGGCTGATCGAGGCCGGCACGGTGCGGTCGCGCGGGACGGCGATCGAGGACCGGCTCGCCAGCCTCCACGCCGGAGTCGCCGAGGTGCTCGCCGACCTCCGCCCCGCGGCCCTGGCGATCGAGCAGATCTTCGTCCACGCGCGGTTCCCGCGGACCGCCGTCCTGATGGGGCACGCCCGCGGCGTGATCTGCCTCGCCGCCGCCCAGGCGCGGCTGGCGGTCCACCACTATCCTCCGGCGCGCGTCAAGCGGCTGCTCACCGGCAGCGGCCGCGCCGACAAGTCGCAGATGCAGCGTGCGGTGCAGCGCGAGCTCGGCCTCGCCGGCCCGCCGCAGCCGGCGGATGCCGCCGACGCCCTCGCGGTGGCGCTGGCCGACTGGCACCTGCGGCTGCGCCCGGAACTGCTCGGCTGCCCACGCACGGAGGCGACGCGCGAATGATCAAACGCCTCACCGGGGTCCTCGAGCGCGTCGAACCGGCGACCATCGACCTCGCCGTCGGCGCGGTCGTCCACGAGCTCCTCGTCCCCGACATGGTGCGCCGCGAACTGCAGGGGCGCACGGGCACGACCGTCACGCTCCACTGCCTGGAGTTCCTCGAGGGCACGCCGGGGCGCGGAAATCTCGTGCCGCGGCTGGTCGGTTTCCTCTCCGAAGTCGAGCGCGAGTTCTTCGATCTCGTCTGCGAGGTCGACGGCGTCGGCGTCCGCAAGGCGCTGCGGGCGATGGTCAAGCCGGTCGGCGAGATCGCCACGGCGATCGAGGAGCAGGATGCCGCGACGCTCGCCACGCTCCCCGGGATCGGCGCCGCGACCGCCGAGCGGATGATCGCCAAGCTCCGCCGGCGGATGCCGAAGTTCGCCCTCGCCGTGCAGCGGGCACTGCCGGCCGGCGGCCCCGAGGGGGGCGACGTGCTCGCCGAGACCCTCGCCGTGCTCCGCTCGATCGGCCACTCCGAGAGCGACGCGCGGCGGCTGGTCGACGGGCTGCGCGGCGCGAAGAAACCGTGGCGCGATCCCCAGGAGGCACTCGAGGCGATCTACCGCCAGGGGCAGCGCCGGCCATGACCGCCGGACGCTGGAACGGGTAAGCTCGGGCCGGTGGCACGACCACGACACGGAGGCGAGCGATGAGCGGCGGACGGGAGGTCACGGTGCGGCCCGAAGCGGTGGAGACGAGCGGCTCCACCGACCCGGCCGACCGCGATCTCCGCCCGCAGCGGATGGCCGAGATGATCGGCCAGCGCGAGGTCCACGAGCGGCTGGGGATCGCCGTCGACGCCGCGCGGAAGCGCGGCGAGGTCCTCGGCCACATCCTCCTCGACGGCCCTCCCGGCCTCGGCAAGACCACGTTCGCGACCTGCATCCCGCGCGAGCTGGGCACGACGCTGCAGATCGCCAGCGGAGCGGCGTTGTCGGCCCCCAAGGACCTGATGCCCTACCTCACCAACTGCACCGAGGGGTCGGTGCTGTTCATCGACGAGATCCATCGCCTGCCGATCGCGGTCGAGGAGTTCCTCTATCCGGCGATGGAGGATTTCCGCGTCGACTTCACCTGGGGCGAGGGAGTGGCGGCGCGGACGATCAACATGCCGCTGCGACCGTTCACGCTCGTCGGTGCGACGACCCGGGCGGGCCTGATCTCGGCGCCGCTCCGCGACCGGTTCCAGATGCGCGAGCACCTCGACTTCTACTCCGTCGACGAACTGGCCGAGATCGTCCGGCGGTCGGCCGCCCGGCTGCAGATGCCGATGGACGACGACAGCGCCGTCGAGATCGCCCGCCGCAGCCGGGGCACGCCGCGGCTGGCCAACAACCGGCTGCGCTGGATCCGCGACTACTCCACCAGCCGCGCGGGCGACCGTCTCGACCTCGGCATCACGCGCCAGGCCCTCGACATGCAGGGGATCGACACGATCGGGCTCGACTCGTTCGACCGCCGCTACCTGGAGACGATCCAGCGCGTGTTCGGCGGCGGTCCGGTGGGGATCGAGGCGATCGCCCACACGATGAGCAGTGCCGCCGACACCCTCGAATCGGACGTCGAGCCGTTCCTGCTCCGCTGCGAACTGGTGATCCGCACCCCCCGCGGCCGCCAGCTCACCTCCCGCGGCGAGGAGCATCTCGGGGGCAAACCGGTCTCCGGCGGCCAGACGCGGCTGTTTTGAGGGTGCCAGGGGGCACGCCGCAGCGGCGGCAAAGCCCCGCTCCCGGCGGAACGAACGCCGTCGGGCCATCCGCGGGGCTGCGTTTGACCCTGCGGAGCGGTCACGACTACACTCCGCGGTTCCCCCGATCGACGGTTTTTTTCGTGTCAGGTGCGTTATGGCCGTTCCCAAGCGACGTCAGTCGAACCAAAAAACCCGCTCCCGGCGTGCGCACGATTTTCTCGTGCCGCGGCAGTTGACGTTCTGCTCCAACTGCGGGAAGGCCGTGCCGACGCACCGGATCTGCGGGACGTGCGGCCACTACATGGGCCGCGCGGTCGTGAAGACCGAGGAATGACCAGGTGGGACAGGCAGCGCACGCCGCGCCGGCGCTGAACGACACTCCCGCGGCGACGGCGCTGCTGTTTCCCGGTCAGGGCGCGCAGTCGGTCGGGATGCTCGGCGCGTGGTGCGACGTTCCCGAGGCGCTCGATCTGTTCGATCGCGCCAGTGCGATCCTCGGCTACGACCTCGCCGAGGTCTGCCGCAACGGCCCCGCCGCGCGGCTCGATTCGACGGCCGTGAGCCAGCCGGCGATCCTCGTCACCAGCCTCGCGGCGCTCGAGGTCCTGCGGCGCCGCCCCGGGGGGCTGCCCCCGTCCCTGGTCGCCGTCGCCGGCCTGTCGCTCGGCGAATACACCGCGCTGTCGTTCGCGGGTGCCCTGCAGTTCGAGGACGCCGTCCGCCTCGTCGACGCGCGGGGCCGGGCGATGCAGGACTGCGCCGACGCCACTCCCGGCGGGATGGTGGCCGTGCTCGGGCTGGAGCGTGAGCAGGTCGCCGGGCTGTGTGCGGCCCACCGTGACGGCGACGTGCTCACCGTCGCCAACGTCCTCTGCCCCGGCAATGTCGTCGTCAGCGGCGGGCTGGCGGCCTGCGACCGTCTCGCCGCGGCCGCCACCGCCGCCGGGGCGATGAAGTGCGTGCGGCTCGACGTCGCGGGTGCCTTCCACACGCCGTTCATGGAGCCGGCGCGCGAACGCCTCACCGCGGCCTTGGCGGCGACACCCATCGAGCCCCCGCGGATCCCGGTGATCAGCAACGTCGATGCCCGCCCGCACCACGACCCTGACGAGATCCGCGGGCTCCTGGCACGGCAGCTGGTCGGGGTTGTCGAGTGGCAGGCGTCGATGGAGCATCTGCTCGGCGCCGGAGTCCGCACGATGGTCGAGGTCGGACCGGGCCGCGTGCTCCGCGGATTGATGAAGCGGATCGACCGCCGCGTGGCGGTCGCCGGCGTCTGTGATTGACGGTGCCCTGCCGCGGAGCCGCGGCGGGGCCGAGGGGAGGGACCAGATGGCCACCGAAACCGGACAGCCCGCCGCCCGCTTGCGCGTCGACCTCACGGGGCAGGTGGCGATGGTCACCGGGGCCTCGCAGGGGATCGGCCGCGCGATCGCCGAGACGCTCGCCGCCAACGGCGCGACGGTCGCCCTCGTGGCCCGCTCGGCGGCCAAGCTCGACGAGGTTGCGGCCGCGATCCGTGCCGCCGGCGGTCGTGCCGAAAGCTTCCCCTGCGACGTATCGAAGGCGGCCGACGTCGCCGCCGTCGTCGAGGCGGTCCACGCCGCGCTCGGTCGGATCGACATCCTCGTCAACAACGCCGGCGTGACGCGCGACACGCTCCTCCCGCGGATGAGCGACGAGGAGTGGGACGAGGTGATCGCGACCAATCTCCGCGGGCCGTTCCTGTTCACCCGGGCGGTGAGCCGGCCGATGATGCAGCAGCGCTACGGCCGGATCGTCAACGTGGCGAGCGTCTCCGGTCTGATCGGGAATCCCGGCCAGGCCAACTATTCGGCGTCGAAGGCCGGCCTCGTCGGCCTGACGCGGACGGTCGCCAAAGAGCTGGCAGGGCGCAAGATCACCGTCAACGCCGTCGCTCCCGGCTTCATCGCCAGCGACATGACCGCCGCCCTCGGTCCGGCGCTGCTCGACGAGGTGAAGAAGCGCGTGCCGGCGAAGCGACTCGGCGAGGCGTGGGAGGTTGCCGAGGCGGTGCTGTTCCTCGCGTCGCCGGCAGCGGCCTACGTGACGGCGCAGGTGCTGACCGTCGACGGCGGGTTGATCGGCTGAGCGCGGATTCGCCTGCCGCCGAGCATCCGCGGCTGGCTCCGGAACGCGGGCCCGGAGCCGGGCCGTCGGCTGTCGCGATCCGCGGGGCGGGCGGGAAGGAAACCGGGCCGCGGACGCTGCCGGCCGGCGGGCGTTTCCCCGGGCGCTGCGAGTCCAGCCGCCGGCCCGGAGGCTTGGCGGCCCGAGGAAAAACCGATCGGCCGCTGGATGCGGCCGAAGGCGACCCGGGAAACCCTCGGCGTTTCCCGCGGTCGCCTGAGTGGACAAAGGCCACGGAGGGCTTTGTCCACGGACAGTCAGGACCGCGCCGCGGTCTGGACACTGTCCCCTGGCAACGGGTATATCAACTCCGGCCCAAGGCCCGGTTCCAGCCGCCCCCAGACGGATTGGGGAGTCCGGCCGAGTGTCAGTCGACCGGATCGCGAGGAGAATACACGGTGGCTTCCGTCCAAGAACGGGTGATCGACATCGTCGCGTCGCAACTCGGCGTGAGCAAGGATCAGATCACCCCCCAGACCTCCTTCATCAACGACCTCGGTGCCGACTCGCTCGACACCGTCGAGTTGGTGATGGAGCTCGAGGAAGAGTTCGAGATCAACATCCCCGACGACGCCGCCGAAAAGATCCAGACGGTCGGGCAGGCGGTCGAGTTCATCGAGAAGCACCAGGCGGCCTGATCGCTCCGGGCGGTCGTCCGCACCGTGCCGTCGGTCGCTCCGGTGGATGACCAGGCGGCGTTTTCCGCCGGTGTGACGGGGCGGTTTCGGGATCTCGCGGGAGACGCGATGAAGCGGCGCGTGGTGGTGACGGGCCTGGGCGTGGTGACGTCGCTCGGCAGGGCCATCGACACCTTCTGGGACCGGCTCGTGAACGGCGCCAGCGGGGTCGGCCCGATCACGCTGTTCGACGTGACCGGGTTCCGCGTCCAGTTCGGTGGCGAGGTGCCGTGGCAGGGGGAGTCGGAGGGGATCGCCAACCCCAAGGAGCTGCGCCGGCTCGACAGGTTCACGCAGTTCGCGATGGCCTCGGCGATCGACGCGGTGCGCGATTCGGGGATCGACTTCGCCACCGAGGAGCCGTACCGCTGCGGCGTCGCGATCGGGTCGGGGATCGGTGGGCTGTCGGAGTTCGAGGCCCAGCACGAGCGCCTGCTGACCAAGGGGATCGACAAGGTCTCGCCGTTCACGATCCCGAAGCTGATGGTCAATTCGGCGAGCGGGCACGTCTCGTCGCTGTACGGCATCAAGGGGCCGAACTTCGCCGTCGCCACCGCCTGCGCCAGCGCCGGCAACGCGATCGGCGAGGCGCTGCGGGTGATCCGCTCGGGGGACGCCGACGTGATGATCACCGGGGGGAGCGAGGCCGCCCTGACGCCGATGGGGCTGGCCGGTTTCCAGAACATGCGGGCGCTGTCGTTCCGTACCGAGGCCCCCCAGGCCGCCAGCCGCCCCTTCGATCGGGACCGCGACGGCTTCGTGCTCGCCGAGGGGGCGGGTGTCGTGGTCCTCGAGGAGTACGAACACGCCCGGCGCCGTGGAGCGCGGATCCACGGCGAGCTGCGCGGGTACGGCGCCAGCGGTGACGCCGGCCACATCACCCAGCCCGACGAAGAGGGGCGGGGAGCCGCCCGGGCGATGCGGATGGCGCTCGAGGACGCCGAACTGGCGCCGGATGCCGTCGACTACATCAACGCCCACGGCACGAGCACGCCGCTGGGCGACAAGGCCGAGACGGTCGCCATGAAGCACGTCTTCGCCGCCCACGCGCCGCGGCTGGTGATCTCGAGCACCAAGAGCCAGCTCGGCCACACGCTCGGCGCCAGCGGCGGCATCGAGCTGGTGGCCTGCGCGCTGTCGCTGGGGCGCGGCGTGATCGCCCCGACGATCAACCTCGACAACCCCGACCCGGACTGCGACCTCGACTACACCCCCAACGTCGCCCGCGAGGCCCGCGTGAGGGTGGCGATGAGCAACAGTTTCGGGTTTGGCGGCCACAACGCGTCGTTGGTGCTCGCGCGCGTGTGACGGTCGGGCAAACCGGCCTGGAGGGTGTCCGCCGGGGGCTGTATCGTCCCCCGCGGCCGGACCCGGATACCGGCCGGGCGCGAGGCACCGCGATGGCGGCATGGCGGATCACCCCCGGAGCGTGCCTCGGCACCGTCGCGCTGGCAGTGGCGGCCCTGCTCGCGGCGCCCCCTGGCCGGTGCGATGGCCCGTTGCCCGCGGCGGCGGGACAGGTGTGGCAGGAGCACGACATCCGGCCGTTCACCGCCGCCGCCGGTCCCGGCAGCGAGCGCCACGTCGTCGATTGGATCCTCCAGGACACCGGCTATTCGACCTGGCACGGGGGCATCGTCGCCGCGCTGTCCGCCGACGCCACGGCCGTGCGCTGCTTCCACCAGCCTCCCGTCCAGGAGCGCGTCGGCGAGACCGTGGCCCGATTCGTCGCGGGCGCGGCCGCACCGCACCGGTTCGCGATCCGGGTCGTCGGCGTCAAGGACCCCGGGTGGCGCGTCACCCTCCGCGGGCTGTTGCAGCCGATCCCAGCGGCGACCCCGGGGGTGCAGGCCTGGATCGCCTCGCGCGAGGAGGCGGCCGTCGTCCTGGGAACCCTCCGCAAACGCCCCGACTTCGCCGAGTTGCCCACCGGGCCGGTGCTCGCCGCCAACGGCGTGCCGGCGGTCGTCAGCGGGGGGCGCTCGCGCCCCTACCTGCGCGACCTCACGCCGCGCCCCGAGGTCTGGCCGGGCTGGCAGCCGTTGTCGGCCAGTTGCGACGAGGGGTTTTCGATCGACGTGCAACCGCTGCTGTCGACCGACATGGCCGGCGTCGAGGCGGTGATCCGCTGCCGGATCGACCAGGTGGAGCGGATGGCTCCGCTCCCGGTCGCCGTCGGCGGCACCGGACAGCGTGTGGAGCTCGAGGTCCCGCAGCTGGCGGCGGTGCGCGTCGGAGAGCGGATGCGCTGGCCGGCCGGCCGGGTGCTCGTCGTCGGCCTGGGGTTGGTCCCGTGGCCGGTTCCAGGGCAGAATGACGCCCCCGTGGTGACGGCGGTCGCGCCGCGCACCGACGTGGTGGTGTTCATCGAGCCACGGCTCCGCGATCCGGGGTGACACCGTCCCCCGCGGCCGCCCTCCCGTGGTCGCCCTCCCGGGGATGGTGCCCGATGCCGGAGACCGCAGCCCGCCGAGTCGTCGTCACCGGGATGGGGGTCGTCTGTCCGTTCGGGCTCACCCCTGCCGACCTCCATGCCGGGCTCCACGGGGGGCACAGCGCCGTCGTCCCGATCGAGTCGTTCGACACCGGCGGCCTGCCCCTCCACCATGGCGCCGAGGCCCGCCAGTTCACCGGGGAGATCGACAACTTCGGCCCCCTCGAAGCGGAGACCAAGAAGGCGATCCGCAAGGGTCTCAAGGTGATGTGCCGGGAGAGCCAGATGGCGGTCGCGGCGGCCCAGCGCGCGCTGTACGCATCGGGCCTCGCCGCCGGAGGGGCCGACCCCGACAGGTTCGGCTGCGTGTTCGGCTCCGACTACATGCTCACGCTCCCCGGGGACTTCACCTCCGGGATCGCGCGCTGTCGTGACGCCGACGGGCGGTTCGCCTTCGGGCGCTGGGCCGATGACGGCATGCCGCTGCTCAATCCGCTGTGGCTGCTCAAGTACCTCCCCAACATGCCCGCCAGCCACATCGCGATCTACAACGACCTCCGCGGGCCGAGCAACTCGATCACGATCCGCGAGGCCAGCGGCCATCTCGCGGTCGGTGAGGCGACGATGACGATCCAGCGCGGTGCCGCCGACGTGATGCTCGCCGGTGCCACCGGGACGCGCATCCACCCGATGAAGACCGTCCACGCCCTGCAGTCGGAGCAGGTCGCGATGGGGACCGACGATCCCACCGGCTGGAGCCGGCCGTTCGACCGGCTGCGGCGGGGGATGGTGCTCGGCGAGGGGGCGGCGGTGCTGGTCCTCGAAGAGCTCGGCCACGCCCGGGCGCGGGGAGCGACGATCCACGGCGAAGTGCTCGGCCATGCGGCGGGGCACGTGAGCGATCGGCTCGCGCTCGGCCTGCGGCGGCCGGCGCTCACGCTGGCGATGCGCCGGGCCCTCGGGGCTGCCGGTCTCGAGCCTGGTGGCCTCGGGCACGTCCACGCGCACGGGTTGAGCACGGTGGGGTCGGATCGCGATGAAGCCGAAGCCCTGGCCGAGGTCTGCGGCCCGCACCTGCCCGACATCCCGGTCGTCGCGGCGAAGGCCAACTTCGGCAATCTCGGTGCCGCCAGCGGGCTGGTGGAGACGATCGCCAGCCTCGAGGCGCTCCGCGAGGGA
>JAGWVR010000104.1 GCA_018970785.1 Planctomycetota bacterium | reverse complement strand
CGGCCCTCCCGTCGCCGGTATCCACTTTGGACACGGGGTCCCGCGAGAACACGAGCACGTGGCTCCAGCCGGAGTCGGCCGCCTCGCCCCCGCCACCATCGCCGGTGGACGCCGTCCCGGCGAGGAAATTCGCGTCCTCGACCAGACCGCGGCGCAGATGGACCAGCCCCCGCGCCGCACTGACATCCCGGCGCGTGGCTGCCAACCACGTGCCGGGGCGATCTCCGGGGCGGACGCCGGACCATAGCTCGACGCGCGGCGCCGTGGTGATCGCCCTGGCGACCTCGGCACCATAGAAACCCAGACACCGCCTGGTCTGACCGCGCTGCCAGGCGATCCCGGTGATTCCCGCAGCGATTCCCAGCGCCACCAGGCCGGCCACGAGCCGCCGCCCGGACAATGCCGGCGTGATCGCACCGCGGTTCTGGGAGACGTCGGGGAAGGGGCGCGGGTATGTCATCGGAGGTGCGTTCGGGTGCGGGATGGCGCGGCCGCGCTCGAGCCGACCGGCGCGGTTGCGAGGGTATACTCTCGTGACACGGTAGGCGGACCGGAGTGGATAGCCGATCCCCTGCCAGCCTGCGACAGGACGATCCATGCCCAACGCCTTCGACCCGTACCGGGAGGCTCTCGTCGTCGAGGCCCGCACGGTCTGGCCCGGGGACTACGACGACTGGTCCGCGACCGACCGAGAGCGGGTCGAGGCGGCCCTCCACGCGACCCCCCAGGAAGCCTCGGAACTCGACTATTGCCGGGTGCACTCCGGCTTCGCCCGGGTCGTGACCGTCACCGCCGACGATCTCGCGCGTCTCGGCGCAGGCTGACCCGTGACGCTCCACGAGCGGGTGATCCGCTTCGCCGACGACGGTGCCCGCGGACGGGCCGCTGCGGTGGTCAGCCGGGTTTTCGTCGGGATTGGTGCGGTTTCCCGACTGCTCGACGGGGTGGCGGAATCTGGAGCCCGGCGCGGTGTCGTGATCGCCGACGGCGCGGTCGCGGCCACCGTGGCTGCGGAGGTCGAATCAGGCCTGTCGGCGCGGGGCCTGACGACGGCGCTGATCGCGGTGCCGGCCGGTGAGACGAGCAAATCGGCCGCGGAAGCGGTGCGGTTGTGGGAGGCCCTCGCCGGCCTTCCAGCCGACCGGGCGACGCATGTCATCGCCGTCGGGGGGGGAGTGGTCGGGGATCTCGCCGGGTTCGTCGCGGCGACGTTCGTCCGGGGGCTTCCGGTGTGGCAGGTGCCGACGACGCTCGTCGCCCAGGTGGATAGCGCGATCGGCGGCAAAACAGGGATCAATCTCGCCGCCGGCAAGAATCTGGTGGGGGCGTTTTGGCAGCCCGTCGGCGTGGCCTGCGACCCGGCTGCGCTCGCGACGCTCCCGGACCGCGAATACCGCAGCGGCCTGGCCGAGGTCGTCAAATACGGCGTGATCCTCGATAGCGAGCTGTTCGTCTGGCTGGAGGACTCGGTCGATTCGATCCTCGCCAGGGAGCCGGCGGCCATTACCCACCTCGTGGGCCGCTGCGTCGACCTCAAGGCCACCGTCGTCGAGGCGGACGAATTCGAGCGGTCCGGTCTGCGGGCAATCCTCAATTACGGCCATACGATCGGCCACGCCATCGAGAATCTGGCCGGTTATGGCCGGTTGCTCCACGGCGAGGCGGTCGCGATGGGGATGACCGCTGCCGCCCGGCTGGCCCTCGCCACGGGGCGGTTGCCGGTGGAGATCGCCCGCCGCCAAGCTGCCCTCCTGGCCCGGTTCGGCCTCCCGCTGGCCCCTGTCGGTATCGCGGGGCTGTCGGTGGAGGGGATCGTCGAGGCCCTGTCCCGCGACAAGAAAAGCCTCCACGGGCGGGTCCGGTTCATCCTGCCGACAGACCTGGGGCGCGTCGGCATCGTCGACGATCTCGATTCCGGGCTCGTCCGTGAGGTCGTGGCCGACCTGCTTTCCGGCAGCTGACCAGCGGCTCTCCCTCGTCTGGCGCCTGCCGATCGGGTCGGCTGCCAAACCTGTGAGCCGATCGCCCCCCATTGAAGTGGCTGCGCGGGTCATGGGGTGAGTACCTCGCTGCCGTCGAGCAGCCCGTGGAAAAAGCCACCGGCCGGCGGATACGGCCGATGGCGACCCGGGAAACCCTTGGCGTTTCCCGCGGTCGCTCAAGTGGACAAAGGCCATGGAGGGCTTTGTCCACGGACAGCCGGGGGTGGGGCGATTCACACCACACACTGGGGCGATTCGAACCGGACGCGGGACACTCTCCGGCCCGGTGGACGCCAGGCGATCGGAACGGATACCCGAGCGAGCAGCCGAAAAACGGCCTTTTTTATGCATTCCACAGAAAAAAGACCGGGTTCAGCTCCGACCGCGAGGTTTGGCACACCACCTGCATCTGTTCCATCAGCCCCGCGGTTCGGTCGGTCCCGCTCAGTAGGACCGGCCGGTTACCGACCGCAGGGCGGCACATGGAGGACTTGGTCATGAACGGCTCGCACATCGCCCAGGGCGTCTCGGTCGGCAAGGTCGGCAACGGCGCTGACTTGGCTTGGTTCACCCGTTCCGACTGCCTCCTGTGCCTCCTGCCGATCTCGCTGTTTCTCCCGATCTTGTCGTTGATCTGAACTCCGCTCCTGCTCGTGGCCGGCGACGCTGGTGGTCGCCGGATGGCACTGCGGCTGGAACGCGCTGCCGGCGGCCCTGCGCCGCCGCCCTGCGATGGTCCAGCCGTGGGAATGATGCGAATGGTTTTCCATCGTGCGACCGCACCCGACGGTGCCGGTCCCAAGGAGGTCATCATGTCGACTTCAGATCGCCCCGCGGCAGCGAATGACACGCAGCAGCACGGCGGCCCCGATTCCGCATCTCATCCGGCCCCCTCGCGGATCCAGGAGGTCGTGATCGTCGACCCGGCGATTCACCACTACGGCGACTTCGTCGCGTCGGCACGGAAGGGGCTGATCGGCCTCCACTTCTGCGCCGACGGCCGGGCGGCGATGCGGATGGCGAAGCGCTTCCGGGCCGACGTCTGGCTGATCGCCGGCGAGCTCCCCGACATGTCAGGCTTCGACCTGCTCGACATGCTCGCCGAAGACATCGAACAGAGCAGCGTCGATCCGCTTCGCAGCGGGTCGAGCGTGTCCCTCGGGCACCTCGACGAGGTGGCCAAGTCGCGGGTCTACGTCGTTGCGGACGAGTACCGCATCGAGGATGAGCAGCGGGCCCTGGCCGCCGGTGTCACTGGGTATCGCGTGCGTCCCGTCACGCTCGACGTGCTCGACCCCGCCGGTCTGGCACCGCCGCAGGCCAAGATCCCCGTCCAGGTCCGCAGCTGAGCCCGGTTGTGCCCCGGCAGATCCCACCGTTCCACGTATCCCTCTTCGGTCGATCCCAGTCAGGAGTCTCGCCATGTCCAGCGAAACGTATGCAGAGGTCCTCCGGATCGCGATCATCGACCCCAACTTCGACGACCACACCGTGCTGGCGTCCGAAGCGCGTTCGGGATCGGTCGAGATGCACTATCGCTCCAGCGGCGCCGAGGCCCTGCGGCTCGCCCGCGGCCGGGAGTTCGACGCGTGGATCGTGGCTGCCGAGCTCGACGACATGCACGGCCGCGATTTTGCCGGCCTGCTCCGCGAGCGTGTCGCCGCCGGCATGACAGCGACCCCGGCCGAACGACTGCCGCGGGTGCTCGTCATCGGTGAATCGGGGAGCGAGGGAATCGCGATGCCGTTGTCGGCGGAGTCGATCCGCGAGACGCTCGTCGGCCCTGCCGTCACGACGGCCACGCCGTGGTGGCAGCACGTTCCCGCCCTGCCGCTGGGCATGACCGCTGCGATGATGGCGGTGGCGATGCTCGTCGTCGGCTGACCCGCTCAGGTCGGAGCTGACGGCGGGGCGGGCTCACCAGCGGGCCTCGACGGCCATGCCGCCGAGATCCGCCATCGGCATCGGCACGAGCCTGATGTCCATCCCGGCGTACTGCCACTCCGTGCGGTCGACCGCCACGGCACTCGCCCAGGCAAGGTACCAGCCGAGAAACGCCTGCGACGGATAGTGGGCGTTGTCAGTGACGCGGGAAAAGGCGACGAAGGTCGAGCAGACCAACAGCCCTCCCTTCGCCCAGGGGCTTTCTACCATCTCGGCGGCCGCCAGAAAGGGAATGGCGCCGACGAAGGCGTGGCCGCTGACGCCGTTGTTGTCGTTGAAAAAATGCCACTTGCTCCCGGCCGAGCCTTCTCCGGGACGCGATGCCCCTGTGGCGAGTTGGAGCACGTAAACCGGCGCCGCGCCGACGACGAACATCCGCAGCGAACGCGATCCCCATTCGCCGACCACGTCACCCGTCGGTAGCCCCTCGAGAAGCAGTCCCGTCGCCGCGGCCGCGCCGAACACCGGCAGGGCATAGCGTCCTTCGCCGATGTCCTTGCAGCCCGAAAAGAACTTCCCGAGGTCGGTCGGGGTGACGCTCTGCTGCCAGGCGGTCTGCACGGTGGTGTCGAACCCGGTGTTGGCCATCAGCGCTCCCGCGCCGAACGCGGCCGCCATGCAGATGAGCGCTTCGTCGTCGTAGAAGTGACGCTGATCGGCGAGCAGTTTGTGCAGGGTGCGGGAAACCCGCGGAAAGCGGCTACCCGCCCAGGGCGGCCCGCCGCGCGGCGCCGGATCGCTCCAGGTTTCGGCCGGGAACGCGGGTACGTCGGGTAGTGGCACGACGGCGGCGTCGGCGACGGCCAACGACACCGCTTCCGCGCCGATCCCGGGAGACGCAGTCGACTGGTTCCAGGCCCAGGCGACACCCTCGGCTCCGGTCGCGGACAGTCCGTCGGCGTCGTCACCCGCGCCGATCGTCGCCGTCTCGACGACGGTATCGACCCAGGCCCCGTCGGCAACGGGGCGAATCCGGGCCACGACCCGCTGGCGCCGCGGGAGGGGGTGCCACGTCGCTCCGTCCGCGTCCGGGGGAACTTCGAACCACGCCGAGCGCACGAGCCCCGGGCCGGGGGGGTCGCGCGACAGATCGGGGGCGACGGTGGACACGATCGGCCACTCGCCACCGACCGCCTCGATCGTCTGCAGCCACAGCGAATGCGGCGTGATCCCCCGGAGAAACGCGCTCTCGGCCTCCGACGCCTGAATTCCGTCGGTGCCGAGGGCCAGGCCGCCAGCCAGCGTCATGCACAGGGCGCAGCATCGAAGCGTCCGACGCCGGTTGCCCCCGTCGCACGTCCGGGCAGCCCGCTCACGCTGCAACCGGCGCTCCCGTCGCCCCGCACCGCGGTCGGCCGGGGGGGCGTCGCGGCGCCGCGCGGGGCGGGAATCTCGTGGCGGATGAGGCATGCGGCAGGCACCCCGGGGGGGGCGGACTGTCCCAGCCCTGCTCCGGTCCGACAAGGGCTGTTTGCCCCGAGGTTCGACCGGCGTGGCAGCCAGCCTCCCCATCTTCCATGCCCCACCCGGTCAGCCCCCGCCTCCCAGCGCTGCCGGCAGCATCGCGAGCAACTGCGGTAGCGACGACTGCCCCCTGGCACGGGAGCCGTACATTCCCACCACGCCGCTGGCGAGGCGTTCGCCGCCGGCATGCCAGGGAAACCACGCCGGCACCATCCAACTCGACAGCGGCGCGCGCAGCACGGTGTTGTGCACGAGCGGCAGGAAGTGCGGATCGTGGACCCAGCCGATGCCGCTGCCCGGCTCGGCGAGCGTGGCGCCGGGGAAACCACCCCAGGGGACGCTCGTCGTCGCATAGGCCAGCGCCGACCAGGTGTTGACCGCCACCGTGCCGTATTCGAGGTGCTCGACGAGCAGATCGGCACGCCGGGCGTCGTGGGAGGAGAGGCCACGTGGCAGCGTCACGCTCGCGGCGAGCGTGCCGGGCAGCCGGCGGCAGAGCTCGGTCGCCCGGGCACAGAAATCGTCGATGCCGGACGCGTCGAGCGGCACCTCGGCGGCCACCGGCACGAACCACTCGCGATCGAGCAGTGTGCCGTCGCGGGCCGGGTCGATCTCCGTCCGCAGCACCCAGGGAAGACTGCCGTCGGCGGGCGCCGCGGTGCCCGTCGCCTGCTCCCAGAGGGCGCTCGCCCCGGGATACCAGGCTTGCCGGGCCGGGGCAGCAGCCAGCCGCCCGGCGACGGCGGCGAGGAAGGCGTCGCGCTGGTCCCAGCCCCGGCAGGTGACCAGGCACTTGGTGGCGATGCAGTTGAACGACGTGTTGTTGAGGATCGATGCCGCGACGCAATCGGCCTGCCGCTTCAGTTCGGCGGCCGAGTAGCGTGCCGGCACGATGATCCACGGCGTCACGTTGCCCAGTTCGCAGGTGATCGGTTTCGACAGGCGGGGCACGTCGCCGGCACGGTGGGGACCACGGCAACCCCAGACGAGCGCGTCGAACGCCGCCTCGCCGCCGGTGAGATGGACGTGCCCGACCTCCGGCAGCGCCACCAGCGCCGCCGCCACGTCGGCACCTCCGGGAACGATCTCCAGCAGGTCGGCCTCGATCAGCGGCGCCAGCGCCCGCCGGAACACCGGCTCGAGCGCGGCATGGACCGGATGCGGCTTGAGGACCACGCTGCGGCCGTGCTCGAAGATCTGGCTGATGCCGTCGCCGACGGAGAGGGCGGTGACGTTGCCGGCACCGAGCACCACGGCGACGCCGCCGGCGGCGCTCCGCCGAGCGGCTTCGTCGCGCCAGGCGCGTTCGAAGGCCTCGGGGCCCCCCGGGTCGAGGCAGCGGACGGTGGCCGTGTGGCCGCCGAAGATCGCCACGTCGGACAGCCCCGGCTCCGGCAGCACGTCGATCTCGACGAACCGCCGTCCGGCCGCGGCGGCGCCGAACCGCGGGGCGCCCGCAGCCGGCCGCGGCCTTCCCTCCGCCGCGATCTGCCCGAGGCAGCGCGCCGTGATCAACAGGAGCCGCAGTGTCGCCAGCGGGCCGGTCGCGGTCTCCTCCGCCCGCGCCGTGACGGCCGCCGGCGCGGGCGCGGCGGCGCGCTTGATGGCGACCGCCTCCCGGACCCAGTCGGCGGCGGCCGTCGCCGTGCACCGCGCCGTCTCGACGGCCAGTCGCGCCCGGGCCGCGGCATCCCTGCCGGCGTGCCGCATGCTGCCCGCCGTCAGCCGTGACACCACGTGCGTCAACGACGAATCCACTGCTGGTCCCCCGCGCGGGTCGGTCGGCACCGGTCCGGGTGCGGCACCATCCTATCGGTGCGCGGCCCCGGCCGCCGACGGGCCCGCCCCATGATTGCCGCACCCCACCGGCGTTATCGGCGGGCGTCGAGCACCCCGCGGCCGCCGGTGGCCGCCGGGAAGGTCTGGTAGGCTGTTTCGCTCCCGCTCCACCCCAGGTGCGCTCGTGCCACGGACGGCATCCACGTTCGACCACCGGCCCGATGCCTGCCCGCCTCCCGGCGACGGCGCCGGCCCCCCGGCCGACGCCCGCGTCGCCGCGATCCTCCAGCGCTGGTGGGGATTCGACCGGCTCCGCCCCCTCCAATCCGACGCGATCGATGCCGCCCTCGGTGGCCGTGACTCGCTGGTCGTGATGCCCACCGGGGGTGGCAAGAGCCTGTGCTACCAGCTGCCCCCTCTGGTCGGCGATTCGACCGACGTGGTGATCTCGCCGCTGGTGGCGCTGATGAAGGATCAGGTCGACGGCCTCGAGGCGATCGGCTACCCCGCCGCGGCCCTCCACGGCGGCCTGTCGCCGGCGGAGCGCGGCCGGATCCGCGAGCGCCTCGCCGCGGGGGAACTGCGCCTCCTGTTCACGGCGCCGGAGCGGCTGGTCAACACCGGGCTGCTCGACCTCCTCGCCACGGTCGGGGTCAAGCGGTTCGCGATCGACGAGGCCCACTGCATCAGCCACTGGGGGCACGATTTCCGCCCCGAATACCGGCAGCTGGCGCTGCTCCGCGAGCGCTTCCCGGCGGCCAGCCTCCACGCCTTCACGGCCACCGCCACGCCTCGCGTCCGCGACGACATCGTCGCCCAGCTGTCGCTGCGCCGGCCGACGGTCCTCGTCGGCACGTTCGACCGCCCCAACCTCTGCTACCGCGTCGTGCCACGGACCGACCGCGGCGCCCAGGTCGCCGAGATCCTCGGCCGTCACCGCGGCGAGGCCTCGATCGTCTACTGCATCTCGCGCGCCGAGACCGAGCGGCTCGCCGCGCGGCTCGCCGCCGCCGGTTTCCTCGCCCGGCCCTACCATGCCGGGCTCGACCAGGCGGAGCGGCGCCGCACGCAGGAGGCGTTCGCCCGCGAGACGATCGACGTCGTCGTCGCCACCGTCGCCTTCGGGATGGGGATCGACCGGTCGGACGTCCGCCTCGTGCTCCATACCGGCCTCCCGAAGAGCCTCGAGGCCTACCAGCAGGAGACCGGCCGCGCCGGACGCGATGGCCTGGCGGCGGAGTGCGTGCTCCTCTATTCGTCGGCCGACGTGTTCAGCTGGGAGGCGCTGGTGCGCCGCAGCGCCGCCGAAGCCGAGCTCGACGCCGACGAGTCGGCGGCGCTCGTCGCCGGCCAGATGGAGCATCTCCATGCCATGCGCCGCTACGCCCAGGCCGCGCGCTGCCGCCATGCGGCGCTGTCGGAGTATTTCGGCCAGGCCTACCCCCACGCGTCGTGCGGCGCCTGCGATGTCTGCCTCGGCGAGACCGACGCCCTCCCCGAGGCGACCGTCACCGCCCAGAAGATCCTCTCGTGCGTCGCCCGGGTGCAGCAGCGATTCGGCGTCCGCCACGTCTGCGAGGTGCTGCGCGGGGCGCGCACCGAGGGGGTGTTGCGCCACGGCCACGACCGCCTCTCGACGTTCGGCCTGCTGCCGACGCTCGACCAGCGGACCGCCGAGAACCTCGTCCACCAGCTCCTCGATCTCGAACTCCTCGACCGCTCCGGGGGCGACCGGCCGGTGATCGCGCTCAACGAGCGCTCCTGGGAGGTCCTCAAGGGCAATCGTCCCGTCGTTCTCCTCGAGCCGCGTGCGGCGCGCTCGGCCCGCC
>JAGWVR010000103.1 GCA_018970785.1 Planctomycetota bacterium | reverse complement strand
CATGGATGGCGAAGCGAAGTCGTCTGCGAGCGAGCGGAGGCCTGGAAGGCCGAAGTGAGCGTCCGGCGACGGGGCGTGGGCAGCCCCGACCCCGCAGCAACGAGCCGGGCTCCGCCCGGCGACCGTAAGCCGTCGCCGACGCAGGGACGGCGGCGACGGCGCGAAAGCCTCAGGCCGCAGCGAGCGTCCGGCGATGGGGCGTGGGCAGCCCCGACCTGCGGCCAGAACTCGCAGCCCGGGATCCTCGCTCGGTCCGGCGATGGGGCGTGGGCAGCCCCGACCCAGCACGGCCCGCGTTGTATGACCCGGCGACCGTAAGCCGTCGCCGCCGGGAGTGTCGCAATTCAATTTGCCCCGACGTGCCGTCACGGACGCCCGGCACGGAGAGCTGACCGCGACCGGAATCGCCTGCCGAGCCGTCTATGCGCGGTCGGCAAACTGGCGAAGCTGAGTGGAGAACCGGCTTCCTGGCAACGATCCATGACAGCGGCGGGCCGATATCGCCAGCACCGAATCATCCGTCCCTGGGCCACGTGGCCGGAAACCCCGAGACACTCGTGTCGCGCTGTCGTCGTTTCCCTCGCCACCCGGTTTTCGCCGCGGTCGGTGGTCGTCTCCAGCGGTCGCTCCGCCGACACTGGGTGGTCGTCGCGCTGGCGATGGCCCTGGTGGTGATCACCAGCGCCTGGGCCGCGCCCCCCGGCAATCGCGGAGCCGGCCGCCGGCTGTTCGAGGCGTTTGCCCGAAAGCCGGAAGACACACCCCCGCAGCGCTTCATTCCCGCTCCGACCCCGCCGCCCCTCCCGGCCGATGTCAGCCCTGCCGCCTCGCGCCCGTCGCAGCCCCCGCCGCCCCCTCCGGCGCCGCCGCTGCCGACCACCTGGGACGAGGCGCGGACGCTGCTGACCGGTCTCCAGGAGTCGGCGCTGCGGGTGGCGATCGCCGCCGTCGATCCCGACGCCGCCGCCGCCCGTCCGACGGTCGTCGCCAAGCCCTTCGCGCCCACGACACGGGCTCCAACTCCCGCCGGCTCGGCGTCGTCCGCCGCCGCCGCCCCGCGCTTCAACCCTGCCGGCACCGCCGCCGCGCCGCCGGCCACGCAGCGGATGGCACGGCTCCGCGGCCGGATCGCCCAGACGCTCGCCACCTACCAACGCCGCCCGCTCAACACCGCGGTCCACACGCCGTGGGAGGTGATGCACGGCTTCATCGCCTTCGGGATCCCGACGAAGGTCCGGGTCGGCGGCCCCGGGGGCGATCTGGTCAACGCCATCGGCTGGATGAACATGGGGGGCAGGTGCCGTGGCCAGGTGATGCTCGGCACCGACGGCGAGCGCCTCGTGGCGATGCGCGGCATCGGCGTCCAGGGACACGCCGCGCAGTACCTCGCGATCCTCGCCCAGTGCCGCGTCGCCCTCAATTCGCCGATCAACCTCCAGACGCGCTCGTTCACCGTCGCCGACCTGGTCGCCGAGGAGCAGCAGGCGTGTCGGTCGGGCACGGAACTCACTTTCACCCTCATCGGGCTGGCCCACTACCTCCCCAGTGATGCGACGTGGGTGGCGCGGGACGGCAGCGAGTGGTCGCTCGAGCGGCTCGTCGCCGAGGAGATCGAGCAGCCGATCCGCGGCGCCCCCTGCGGCGGCACCCACCGGCTGTTCGGCCTGTCGTACGCCTGCCAGCGGCGGCTGCGGGCCGCCGGCACGCTCGACGGCCACTACCGCCGCGCCGACCGGTTCGTCCGCGACTACCAGGACTTCACGCTCGGCAAACTGCAGAACCGCGACGGGTCGTTCAGCACCGAGTGGTTCAAGTACCCGGCCGACCGCGAGGACGACATCGATCGCAAGGTGCAGACGACCGGCCACATCCTCGAGTGGCTCGTCGGTTCGGTCGACCAGGAGCGGCTCTACGAACCGCGGATCGTCGCCGCCACCGAGTTCCTCGCCGCCGCCCTCCTGCGCGAGCCGTCCCGGGACTGGAAGATCGGACCGCTCGGCCACGCGCTCCACGCGCTGACGATCTACCAGGAGCGGGTCTGGAGCACGGTCCTGCCCGGGGGCATCGCCGCCTACCATGGTGCGATGAAGGCGACCGAGCCGGCTGCCACCGCGGCCGACCCCGCCGGCCGGCCGACGGTCCGCTGAGCATCGCTTGAACGGCGGCGGCATGCTCCGTAGGCTTCCGCAGCGGTTCCGCATGGAGCGGCAGCCGCGGGAAGGCCGTGTCATGGTGCCCGCAGCCCGCACTCCCCAATGGGAGCAGTTCCTCGAGCAGGCGGTGCGCCTCTGCGCCTCGTCGGGATCCGACGCGGTTCTCGTGCTCGCCGAGGAGCGGCTCGACTGGCAGGAGATGCGCGACATCGCCTCCGGTACGGCGATCCTCGTCGCCGCGGACAACGAAGCCCATCTCGCCGGTGCGGCCGAGGGGGGGCTGGCGAAGGTCCTGCTCGACGTCGCCGGCCTGCCGGTCCAGGAGCGGCTCGCGCAGGCGTTGCTCGAGTGTGTCGCGGCGGAGTTGATTCCGCCGCAGGCCCAGGTGGTGGCGATCTACAGCGGCTTCGAGGCGGGCACGATCGATTCGTTGAGCGTCCTCAAGCTCGAGGAGCACCTCGGCCAGCTCACCAGCCGTGATCTGCGGAACCTCGAGACCAAGGTGCCCCTGGAGACGCTCAAGCTCGTCGTCGACCTGGCGGTCGAGATCGGCCGAGAAGGGCGCGAGGGGAAGCCGGTGGGGACGCTGTTCGTGGTCGGCGACACGCGCAAGGTGCTCCAGACCAGCCATGCCACCGGCTTCGATCCCGTCCGTGGCTACGCCCGCGGGGAGCGCAACCTCTCCGACCCGCGCGTCCGCGAAGGGCTCAAGGAGATCGCCCAGCTCGACGGAGCGTTCGTCGTGGGCCCCGATGGCACGGTCGAGGCGGCGGCGCGATACATCGACGCTTCCGCGGAGAACGTCTCGGTCGCCAAGGGGCTCGGCGCACGCCACTGGGCGGCGGCGGCGATCACGCGGCGGACCCGCTCGGTCGCGGTCGCCGTGAGCGAGACCAACGGCACCGTGCGGCTGTTCCACAACGGCGAGGTCGTCCTCCGCATCGAGCCCTTCCGCCGGGCGATGAAGTGGAAGGACTTCGAGTACGAGCCGCCGGCGACGCCCGACTGACGGCGCGGTCTTCTCAGGCCCCCTTGCCAGTGGGGATATGGCGTGATTCGCTCCACTCGTCCTGGGGCGGAACGCACCGCGGGGCGCGGTGCAAGCGCTGCCATGGATCATGCGTGTCGTGGGCGAAGCGGAGGTTCTTCGGCATTTTTCCGCAGGTATCAGGGGCGAAGTGCCGAAACGTTGATGCTGGGCATGGGGTTTGCAGCGTCAATGGCCGAGTGATGCGGTCGATTCGACCCTCCGCCCTGCTCCGAGACGCCAGGACACGACACAATGGGTTTGCACCACGGGATCGCAGTGGCGGCCGGTCGGATGGGGCGGGAAGTCGCCCGGTCGGTCGACGGCCGGCCCCGGGCGGTGATCGGTCGCCTGTCGCGGTCGCTGGTCGCACTCCTTGCCGCCGGAGCGCTCGTCGCCGACGCGGTTCCGGGCCGGGCGGAGTTGATCGGCCTCTATCAGTTCGACGATGCCGGCGATCTCGGCCTCGACACCAGTGGCATGGGCAACAACGCCACCAATGTCGGCGCGACGGCGACGACCGGCTTCCAGGGGGGAGCCGCGTACCTCAATGGCTCTGCCTACCTGCGCTCGCCGATCGACATCACTGTTGCCGCGCTGCCGCGGATGACGTGGGGGGCGTGGGCGAAGCCGGACGGAACTCAGCCGATCAAGACCGTGCTCGCCGGCGACAACGGCAGTTTCGACCGCGGGATTAACATCGATTTCCGCGGCGGTGGCGGCGATAGCTGGTCGACGTTCAACGGCTCCGGGGCGGTGGCTTCGGGAGTCGCGCCGTCGACGACGGAATGGACGTTCCTGGCGGTGGTGTACGACCAATCGCTCTCGACGTTGACGTTCTACGTCAACGACCAGTCGTGGCTCTCGTCCACGAACTTCGGCGACTCGCACACGTTCTTCGACATCGGCCACAACCCCGATTTCGGGGAGTTTTTCTACGGCGGCGTGGACAACGTGTTCGTCTACGATCAGGCACTAACTTCGAGCGAGATCGCTTCGATCCGCACCACTGGTTTCCCGGGAGCCGTTCCCGAGGTCGATCCGGGGGCGGCCGGCAACGTGGCGGCGTTCGTCGCCGGTGTGCTGTCGCTGGCATACCGTCGGCGCCACGGTCGCTGATCAGGGTTCCGTTCAGGGGTGGCGGCGTCCCCGACCGGCGACTGCGACGACTGCACGCCGAGCGGTGGCGCCCCGCGGTGCCGCGCCGGGCAGTCACTCCGTGAGCCTGACCTCGGCGCCGCCGCGCTCCGCCGATTCGACGCAGGCCATCATCACCCGCTGGATCGCCAGCGACACCGCCGGCCAGCGCGGGTCGGGGATGCCGCCGAGGACGAGGCTCGAGAAGGTGCGGAACAGGTTCGTCTCCTGCGCCGTGGGATGGGAGCTGGCGTACTCGGCGACCGCGACCCGGCGGTCGTGACGCTCCATGTCGAAGCGGCAGACGTCGTTCACGAACGCCGGCTGCGAGACGGTGAACTCCAGCTCGTTGCCGACGTGCGGAAGGACGAAGTCGTCGAGCCGCACGCTTCCCCGCGACCCGCCGACCGACACGAGCTGCTGGTTGGCCATCCGGAACGACGTGAAGAACGACGCCGACACTCCGGCCCCGTCGTCGAACAGCAGTTCGCCGGAGAACTCCACCGGCACCGGCGCCCCGCCACGGGCCGCGCTTCCCGACCGGAGCATCCGCCCGGTCACCCGGGTGGGGAGACGGTGGTGCATCACCCAGAGGATCATGCCGATCGTGTACCAGCCGAGGTCGCCAAGGCAGCCGAGCGGCTCCAGTTCGGCGTCCATGCGGATGTTGGCCGCTGCGAAATCGTCCGGAGCGTTGAAGGTGAATTGGCTGACGATCCGGCGGATCTCGCCGACGGTCGCCGGATCGTCGAGGATCGCACGCAGCGGCTCGAGGCGCTTGCTGTGCATCCACATCACCCCGTCCATGAATTGGACGTCGGCGGCGGCACAGGCGGCGATGATGCTCTCGAGCTCCGCGACGCTCGCCGCACACGGCTTCTCGCAAACGACGTGCTTGCCCGCCTTCGCGGCCTCGACCGCCCACTGCCAGCGCAGCCCGGTCGGGAGCGGGATGTAGATCGCGTCGACGTCCTCGCAGGCGAGCAGCTCCTCGTAGGACCCGAGGGCGCGGGGGGCGGGATCGAGCGGCACGTCGGCCTGGCAGCCGGCGATGAATGCCCGGGACCGGTCGCGGTCGCGGCTGGCGACGGCGACGAGGCGCGAGTTGCCGGCGTTGCGGATCGCCAGCCAGTTCTTCCGGGCGATCCCCGCGGTTCCCATGATGCCGTAGCGGCAGACGGTCGGTGGCATGAGGCATGGCTCCTGGTGTGGCGCGGGGTTGTACCACACCCGCCGCGCCGGCGCAGAGGGGCGCACGGCGGCTATCATCGCGGGCATGGCCGTCATCGCCGCCACCCCCGACCCCGATCTGACCGGCCGCACGGTGTGGGTGGTCGACACGCTGTCGCGCGTCTACCAGCGGTTCCACGCGGTGCCGGAGATGACCAGCCCCTCCGGGACGCCGGTCAACGCCGTCCACGGCTTCGCCGAGGACCTGCTCGGGATCCTCCGCAAGCGACAGCCCGACTATCTGCTCTGCGCGCTCGACGCCCCCGGGCCGACGTTTCGCCACGAGAAGCATGCCGAATACAAAGGGACACGCGCCGAGATGCCGGCCGATCTCGTTCCCCAGATCGCGCTGGTCCGGCAGTTGTGCGCGACGATGGGCATTCCCTGCCTCGAGGTTCCCGGCTTCGAGGCCGACGACATCCTCGCCACCCTCGCCGCCCGGGTCACCGCCCGCGGCGGCAGCGTCGTCCTCGCCACGTCCGACAAAGACGCGCGGCAGCTGCTCTCCGACCGGGTCCGCCTCCTCAACCTCCGCACCGACACGTTGATGGGGCCCGCGGAGTTGCAGGCGGAGTGGGGCGTGCGTCCCGATCAGGTGGTCGACTGGCTGTCGCTCGTCGGCGACACCGCCGACAACGTTCCCGGCGTCCCGCTGATCGGCCCGAAGGCGGCGACCGAACTGCTCTCCACGTTCGGCGATCTCGACACGCTCCTGGCACGGCATGGCGAGGTCAAGGGAGCGAAGAAGCAGGAGAGCCTGCGGACCCACGGCGACACGGCCCGGGCCGCGCGCGAGCTGATCCGCCTCCACGCCGACGTGCCCTTGGAGATCCCCTGGGACGACGCCCGCGCGCACCCACCCGACTCGGCCCGGCTCGGCGAGTTCTTCGAGTCGCTCGGCTTCCGCCGGTTGCTCGCCAGCCTCCGGGCGCAGACGCCGCGCGAGCAGCGCCCTGCGCCGCGGGCGGGTTCGGCTGCCCTCCGGCGCGACCGGCAGGGGGAGCTGTTCGCCGCCGACGGCGATGCCGGCGACGACGCCGTCGCGGCCGAGATCCCCGGCGGCGATGCGGCGCTGGCCGCGCTCGTGCCGCGGTTGCGGCGCGGGGGCGACCTGGCGCTGGCCGTGGCGCTGCCGGTGGGGTCCGGCCGGATGGCGGCACCGCTGGGACTGGCGGTCGCCGTCGAGGGCGCGGGGGGCGTGGTCGCTTGGATCGACGGGCCGCTGCTGGCCGGCACGGGGCCCGGGCGCCGGGCCCTGGCCGACCTGCTCGCCGATCCCGCCGTCGCCAAGCAGGCCCACGATACGAAGCGGCTGACGGTGGCCCTCGACGCGGTCGGGCTGCGGCTGGCGGGGGTCCGCTTCGACACGATGCTCGCCGGCTACCTGCTCCACGCCGGGCGCCGTGACTTCCCGCTCGAGTGGCTCGCGCGGGTGTCCGCCGGCGTCGAGGAACCCGCCGCCGAGCCGGGCGCCGAGGAGGGGGTCGCGGCCGGTGCCGAGCAGCCGACCACGGCGGAGGCGGCGCTGGCAGCCTGCCGGGCGGTGCGGACGCTCGCCCCACGGCTGGCGGCGCGGCTCGACGAGGCGGAGGTGCGTCGGCTCCACGACGACGTCGAGCTTCCGCTGGCGGCGGTCCTCGCCGCGATGGAGCTCCACGGTGTGCGGATCGACACCGCGGCGCTCGACAAGCTCTCGCAACGCTACACCGCCACGCTCGCCGACCTGGAGCGACAGATCCATGCCGCCGCCGGCCGGTCGTTCGCGATCGCCTCGCCGCTCCAGGTCCGCGCGGTCCTGTTCGACGAGCTCCACCTCCCGGTGGTGAAGCGCACCAAGACCGGAGCCAGCACCGATGCCGAGGTCCTCGAGGAACTGGCCCCGCTCCATCCGCTGCCCCGATTGCTCCTCGAGCACCGCCGCTTCGCCAAGCTGAAGAGCACCTACGTCGACGCCCTGCCGCACTTGGTCGACCCGGCGACCGGCTGCGTGCACACGTCGTTCAACCAGACGATCGCCGCCACCGGGCGGTTGTCGTCGAGCGACCCCAACCTGCAGAACATCCCCGTTCGGACCGTCGAGGGGCAGCAGATCCGCGCCGCTTTCCTCCCTCGTGTGCCGGGGCGGCGGTTCGTGGCCGCCGACTATTCGCAGATCGAGCTGCGGATCCTCGCCCACCTCTCCGCCGACGCGGCGATGCGCGAGGCCTTCGCGTCGGGCGACGACATCCACGCACGGACCGCCGCCGCGGTGTTCGGCGTCGCCCCCGGCGCGGTGACCGCCGAGCAGCGCCGTGCGGCCAAGGCGGTGAATTTCGGGATCCTCTACGGCCAAAGCCCGTTCGGCCTCGCCAAGTCGTTGGGGATTTCCCAGGCCGACGCCGCGACGTTCATCGCCGCCTACTTCCGCACGTTCGCCGGCGCGGCGACGTTCATCGACGAGGTCCTCGACCGCTGCCGCGCCGAGGGGCGGGTGGCGACGATCCTCGGCCGCCACCGCGCCATCGCCGGCGTCCGGGAGCGGAGCCGACGGCGGACGGCCAGCGGCGCGCCGAGCCTGACGCTCCCCGAGCGGACGGCCGTCAATACCGTCGTCCAGGGCTCGGCCGCCGACCTCATCAAGGTGGCGATGCTCCGCGTCGTCCGCCGGCTCGAGACGGAGCGGCTCGAGGCGCGGCTCGTCCTCCAGATCCACGACGAGCTGCTCGTCGAGGCACCCGGCGCCGAAGTGGCAGGCGTGTCGGCGCTCCTCGCCGAGGAAATGCGCGGCGCGATGACGCTTTCGGTCCCGCTGGCGGTGTCGGTGCACTCCGGCTCGACCTGGGCGGAGTGCGAGAAGGGCTGACGGGGGAAGGAGGGGGCGATGGCGGTGGTGGGCCTGACGGGCCGGATCGGTGCCGGCAAGTCGACCGTGGCCGCGATCTTCGCCAGGCACGGTGCCGTGGTGATCGACGCCGACGCCCACGCCCACGCCGTCCTCGACGAACCGGAAGTCCGGCGGGCGCTGGCGACGAGGTTCGGCCCCGCCGTGATCGACGCCGCCGGCAGCGTGCACCGGGCGGCCCTGGCACGGTGCGTGTTCGGCCCCGGACCGGACCACTCCCGGGCTCTGGCAGATCTCGAGGCGCTGGTTCATCCGCGGGTGCGGGAGCGGATCGCGGCGGCGCTCGCCACGGCCCTCGGCGGTGGCGACGCCGGATCGCCCCCGGTGGTGGTCCTCGACGTGCCCCTGCTCGCCGGCTCGGGGCTGGAGGCACGATGCGATCTGGTGGTGGTCGTCGAGTGCGACAGCGCGGTCCGCCGACGGCGGCTGATCGACAGGGGCCTGACCCCCTCCCAGATCAGCGCCCGCGACGCGGCCTGGGAGCGGTCGGCGCGCCGAGCCGGCGACGCGCCCTGGGCGTTGGAACGGACGCGGGTCGTGGATACCTCCGGCGACCTTTCCTATACTGCAAGACAAGTCGAGCGCATCTGGGGAGACTTGC
>JAGWVR010000102.1 GCA_018970785.1 Planctomycetota bacterium | reverse complement strand
CCCCCTCTTCGGCCCCGAGCCGCGGCTCGTGGTCTCCGAGAGAACCACCTGGATCACCACGCCACTGGTTGCCGACGGGCTCCCCGACTTTTCGGCGCATCTGCTCGCGCGCCTGGGACCGGCGCCGCCGCCGGAGGAGAACGCCGCGGTCCCGCTCCTCGCGGCCCTCTGGCCGATGGGATTCGTCGGGCCCGATCTCGACCTCGTGTGCAAGGCGATCGGCATTCCGGTCGCCAAGCCCGCGCGGCCGCCACTCGTGCCGGCCGATGCCGACCCGCTGCTCCAGGGCCTCGAAGACCTCGTGGCTGACGGCTCGTCACGTCCCTGGACGGCGGAAGAGGCACCGGATCTCCGTGCCTGGGCCGACCGCAACGAAGACGCGCTCGATCTGATCGCCGAGGCCGCGGGCCGGCCACGCTACTTCCTGCCGAGCCCGTCGCTTCTCCGGAGCCGGCCGGAGCCGCTCATGGCAACGCTCCTGTCCGACTTGCAGGCGGTCCGTGCGGCCACGGCATCGCTCGCCTGCCGCGGCATGGGCCACGCGGGGGCGGGGCGGTTCGCCGATGCCTGGCGCGACATCCACGCAACCCACCGGCTCGGCCGGCTGCTCGCTCCCCCCGACCGGCCGTACCTGTTGATCCACGCGCTGCGCGCGGCGGCGATCTCGATCGAGGCCGATCGATGCACCCTCGAACTCCTCGGGCTTCCCGACCTGCCGGACGACGTGCTCGCGGCGATCCGCCGGGATCTCGCGGCGCTCCCCCCACATGCGAACCTCGCCGCGGCCCTGGCGACCGAGCGGCTCATCGGAATCGACTCGGTCGTCTGGACCCAGCGGTCGGACGCAACCCGCCAGGAACTCCTCGGTTCCCCGGGGCGCGACGGCAAGGCCGCGCGGGCCCTCTGCTCGTCCACGAGCCTCGATTGGAACGGCGTCGCCATGGCGGTGAACCACGCTTACTCGCGCCTGGAGGAGGCCGCCGGCCGGAAGTCGTTCGCCGAACGCCGGACCGCGGCCAATGCCGTCGTCCTGGGCTCTCTCGTGCTGCCGACGGAGGGTCCCCTCGCCAGCGCCGCTTATGTGGCCCGTCTGGGCCTGAGCCGAATCGAGCGAGCCGACTTCGTGGGGCGGAAAATCCTCGAGTTCTTCGTCCCGAATCCGTCCTTCGTCGATGCGACGCTCACCAAACGCGACTGCCTCTCCGACCTCGTGCGGCTCGCGGCAGCGCTCGAGGCGGCGCGGCGGGCCGACCCAGGCCGTGGGTTCCCCCAGCGGCTCGACGAGCTCGTGCCCGGCCATCTCGAAGCCGTGCCCGCCGACCCGTTCATCGACGGCCCGCTGTCCTACGCGCGGCGTGGCGACGGCTACCTGTTCTATTCACACGGCCCGAATCTGGCCGACGACGGCGGCAGCGACATCTTCGGCTGGATCGAGCACGGCGAATGGCGACACGGCGCGGCACCCGTGAGCACCGCCGCCGACGATATCGTAATCCGGATGCCGATGCCGAAGCGGCCGCTGCGCCGGCCGCGTTGAGCACGTTCCGCCCGGTGCGACGGCGGGGCGCCTCGGTCTCCACCTCCATCGCTGCGTACACTCCTCATGCCGCGCTCTCAGTAGGTGAAAATCGCGGCGTTGACGGGCTTGGAATTCCTGATCCGGGCGGCTGCTCGGCCTCCGCGGCATGTCTTCGCGGGCCTCGCGGTCGTCGGGCCGCAGCGCGCCGGTCGACGATCAGCAGAGGCCGGCGTCCTTCGAGCGCGAGTTGCGGGTCTGCGGCGACGACGGTCCGTTCAGCCGGAACATCGAGCCGACGGATTGTCCTCGCCAGCCGGGCAGCCGACTCGGTCTTTCCGACGCCTTTGGGACCCTCGAGAGCGAGGGCCGGGACCGCATGGAGAAGCTCGGCGATCTCGTCGTCTACGATCCGAGTGATACGAACCTGCACGCAACGGTTGCGATAAAGTGCACCGTTTCTCGGGTCGTTGGAATACCATTTCACAGCTTTCAAGTGGTCCATTTCGCGACCGCAACCCGGCCGGGACTCGGTCGGTGTGTCCCGACTGAACCCAGCCCCTCAGAGCCCTGTGTCCAGATCGCGCGATCGGCAGACCCATCGGCCACACCCGCTGGTTACCCGAACAAGGAGCCGTCAACCATGACCGCATCTGGGATGCACGGGCACACCCGTGGCCCAGCCGGCGCCTCGCGGCAGGCAATCGTGGCGGACATCGTCGCGGTCCTCACCGCGGTGGCCGCCGTCGTCTCTCCGGCCGTCGCCCGAGACGAGTCGACAAACCCGCCCGCGCGGTCGGCCCCGGCGGCGAGCTCCAGGACGGCCGGCGACACCGCCGCGGTCACCGCGCTCACGCCGGAGGCGGCGCGAAAGCTGATCGCGGAGGAGACCGACGACACCCTCTTCCTTCCCGGTGTGGCCGCGCTCGACGCCGACACCGCGGCGGCGCTCGCCGAGTTCGACGGGCAGTGTCTGCACCTCGACGGCCTGACCACGCTCTCCCCCGAGGTCGCCACGGCACTGGCGGCTTTCAAGGGGCGGCAGCTGGGCCTCGACGGCGTGGAGGAGCTCTCGCCCGAGGCTCGGGAGGCACTCGGGAAGTACGAGGGGGAGATCACCCTTCACGGCCTGGCGACGCTGTCCTTCGCGGGCACGTGGGTCGACACGGCCAAGGACGCCCCTCGTCAGCCGCTCGTGATCCTCGCGGAAGGAAACGGCTTGTGGATCGATTGGGAAGGGACGAAGGTGCCGCTCGAACGGGTCGCCGCGCCCGCCGGCGTCCGGCCTGCCGCACCGCTCGGTCAACCCCGCCACCCCGATGCCCAGCGGAGAAAACAGGCGGTCGCCGTCATCGACGATGGCGCCGTCTCCCGGCACCTGCGAATCCACCGTGCCGACGACGCGCTGGTCGTCGAGATGGTCACCGTGTTCAAGGACGGTTCGGGGCGGCCGAACGAGCGTTCGCAGGCGGTGTACGCGAATCAACACGACCTCCTGCCCAACGGCTACGAGATCTTCTTCGCGAACGACTTCGAGGCGGCGCTCGTGAAGGAGGGCGTCAACTTCGGAGCGTGCATCGCCGGCCCGCATGTCGCCGAGCTCGGCAACTCGGGCCGTCACATTTTCGGGAGAATCATCCCGAAGGAAGGACTCCCGCCCCACCCCGATCACGCCCCGGGGTTTTTCCTGATCGATTCGGCCACCGACAAGGCCACCACGGGCCTCGACCGGGACACGTGGCTCGCCGAGCTCGAGGCCGTGGGAATCGAATCGCCGCGACTCGGCCCCCCGGGTCGCAAGTGGCCGAAGCGGTTGTGACGCGGTCGGAAGCCGAGGCTGCCCGTGAGACGGCACGCACACGACTCGCGACCCTCGCCGGGCGGCCATGGCACGCGCCGTATCGGCGTGGGCCACGACACGACGTCCACGACGGTGCGCACCGTGGCGCGCTGCTGGAGCCGCGACGATCACGCCCAGCTTCACACCGCCATGGCGACCACCGCCCCGGCTACCACGCCGACTGCCATGGCAAACAGCCAGCGGCTGCGGAGCCGCGAAAAACCACCGATCATGTAGCCCGCCGCGGCCGCCGCGACACCCGTCGCCAGGGCCGCGATCGATTCGGCCTGCGCGACCTGCTCCGCCGGCACGCGGCGCGCGGGCCCGAGCGCGAGACAGCCGACGGCGACGGCCGTCGGGACGACGAGAATCGCCACGAGGGCGCCGCGCCTCCGCGTCTCGACGGGAATCGGCGACGGTGTCCAGCGGATGATCGCCGCGATGGCGCCTCCCGCCGCCGCGGCGAGGAGCGGCGCCGGGAGCCACGACGCCAGCCAGCGTTCGGCGGGCAGCCCCGTGAGCGCCAGGCTAGCCAGCGACGCGGCCGCCACGGCCGGCATGATCCACGCCGTGGCGATCCGCGTGCGCCGCGGGATGTCGAATGCCGACGCGAGCCACGCCAACCCCAGGGCGACCGTCGCATCGAGCACCCAGCCATAGGGCGGGAACCCCGCGCGGCCGTCGATCCAGTCGAGCAGCGGGCCGACCGCCGAGCGCACGGGATCCTCCGCAGGGACGCCGACGAAGAACCCTGCGAACACGCGGAGCCCGAATGCCGCGAACGGGATCAGCCCCATGACGAGCTCCGGCCATGGCGCCATGCGCGGCAACGGCGCCACCCACACGGCCGACCAGAGAAGCGTGAACAGGATCAGCCGCGCCGTATCGGTGTGGTGGGGCATCGGACACTGACATGCGTCGATGGACGCCCGGCAGCCGGACCACGGTGCGGTCTTTCGGTCGCCGGCGTGCTTGGATCTTCAACAGTGCAGCAGAGAATCGGCAATCGTGAATCGCTCGTCGTAAGTCGGGCACCGTGACGGACGAGCCGCGAGCCAGATGGGCCGGCGCCACCGACCGCCCGCCCGGATGTGCATCGACCACAGATGCGATCGATGCCGACATGACGACTCCGGACTCGTCGGCCTCACTGGCGGCCCCACCCCACCATGGCAGGGAGGCCCTCCGACGGCGCCCGCCGCTGGAAATGGTGTGATTCGCACCAGCGCAGCGGAGCGGATCGACCCAGACTCGTTGGAGGCTGCTTCTTCGGCCGCGTTCGAAGTCGCGCCCAAGGAGTCGATTTCCCGCAAAACCGACCGACGGCCGGAGCTCGCCGGCATCGGTGGTCCGCGGCACGAAGTTTGCGGCCCCTAGCTCGCGGGGGCGGCCGGGGGGCCGCCGACTGCCTCCGGGGAACACTTCTGATGAGCCACCCTGCCCGCTGCAGACACGCCGACGTGGTCGCCGTCGCAACGCTGGCCTTGTCGCTTCTCGGCTCCACCGGGGAAGCACTGGGGCAGAGCGGCACGTGGAATGCGAACGCCAGCGGCAACTGGTCTGACACCACCAAGTGGGCCGGAGGCATCGTCGCCGACGGTGCCAACAACACGGCCGCGTTCACTGCCGACATCACCGCCACGCGCGCCGTCTCGCTCGACAGCCCCCGGGTGATCGGCGGTCTCGTCTTCGCTGACACGGGCACTGCCACGGCCAACAACTGGACACTGGTCGATCTCGGCAGCCCGCTCACGCTGTCTTCCACCGCCACGCCGACGATCACGGTCATCGACAATGCGACGACGATCCAACCCGTGGTGCAAGGCACCCAGGGGGTCACGATCCTCCGGGGAGGCTCAGCCGGCCAGCTGACGCTGCAGGGGGCGAACACCTACAGCGGCATCACGACGGTCGGCGCCAGCGGTACCTCGATCACCCTGCGGATCGAAAACGGCGCCGCTCTCGGCGCCAGTGGCACGGCCAGCAGGACCGTCGTGACGAACGGCTCACGGATCCAGTTCGCCAACAGCATCACCACCGGCGAGTCGTTCGACATCGCGGGAGCGGGGACGAGCGGTGCGATCAACAACGGGGCGGGCACCAACACGATCACCGGCCTTGTGACGCTCACAGGCAGCGCCCAGATCGGCGGCGGCTCCGGCGGGAAATTGATCTTCGAACGCACTGGCGGCGGCACTGCGATCGACAACGGCGGGAACCCCCTGCTGTTCTCCGGCAGCGGCGAGTGGGAGGTGAGGAGCCCGATTGTCGGGGCGGGCACGCTGTCGAAGGCCGGCACCGGCACGTCGACGCTCACCGGCGCGAACACCTACGGCGGCGCCACGACGATCTCGGGGGGCGTCCTCAACCTGCGCAATTCGTCGGCCCTCGGATCGACGGCCGTAGGAACGACGCTCACCGCCGGCCAGTTGCAACTCCAGGGGGGGATCACCATCGGCAACGAGCCGCTGTCGATCGTCGGAGTTCATACCGGAAACAGCGGGGCCCTGCGGAACATCAGCGGCAACAACACCTACGGCGGCCTCGTGACGCTGACCGGTGCGTCACGGATCAACTCCGACGCCGACACGCTGACGCTCTCCGGCGGGATCAGCGGTGCCTTTGCCCTGTCGATCGGTGGTTCCGGCAACACCCTCGTGTCGGGTCCCATCGCCACCGGCACTGCCGGGCTCGCCAAGGACGGCACCGGCACGCTGATCCTCGCCGCGGCGAACACGTTCACCGGCGACGCCACTGTGAGCGGCGCTACGCTGCAGCTCGGCAACGGTGGCACGGGCGGGTCGCTGGCGGTGGCCGGCGCGATCAACCTGGGTGGGTCTGCCGGCTCGCAGTTCAGCGTCAACCAGAGCGACGTGGTGACCCAGGGCGTCGACTTCTCCGGCGCGGCGATCGGCGGCCAGGGGGGCTTCACACAGGTCGGCAGCGGCACCACGATCCTCAACGCCGCCAACACCTACAAGGGTCCGACCACGGTCAGCGCCGGCACGCTTCTCGTCAACGGAGATCAGGGCCAGGCGACGGGAGCCGTGAGCGTGGCGAGTGGAGCCACGCTCGGCGGCTCGGGCACGATCGGGGGGGCCGTGGCCGTGCTCGGCGGCGGCACGCTCAGCCCGGGCTCCGGTGTCGGGGTACTCGCTGCGACGTCGCTCGCGCTCGCTCCGTCCGCCACGACGCTGGCCGCGATCTCCGGCACCGTACGGGGCAGCCAGTACGACGGCATCGATCTGGCCACGAGCGGAGGGCTCACGTACGGCGGTGACCTACGATTCGACTTTCAACTCCTCGCGCTGGTGCCTGCCGAAACGACATTCGACATCTTCAACTTCTCCGGCACTGCCGGCGGCGACTTCGCCAGCGTCACGTCGACCGGCTTCTACGCGGGCACGTGGACCAGCTCCGGTGGTCTGTGGTCGCTGCTCGCGGGCGACCAGACGCTGACGTTCAGCCCGCTCACCGGCGACATCACCGTGCAGAACTCGACGGTCGTCCCGGAGATCGACCCGGCGGGATGGGCCACGGTGACGGCACTGCTCGTCGGGGGACTGGCGCTTCACGAGCGTCGTAGCCGTGGGCGGCGGGTGTTTGGCACGACGGGCGTGAGCCCCTGCTGAAGACTCGCCAGAGTCTGCCGTGCCCTGCGGCCAGCGCTCCTCTGGTGGACGCCGCGATAGGCGCGTTCAGTCGCCACGGCCGACGATGCGGGTCAGCGATTCCCGTCGGTCGCCCTTTCCTCCGGTTGCCCCGCGCCTCGCCGGCGTTCCCCGTGAGCCGTACGGCGCACGATCCCGGCCGGCCGCGCGCTCAGGCGAGGATGTCGGTGAGGACGTGGCCGTGGACGTCGGTCAGGCGCCGGTCGATGCCGTTGTTGCGCCAGGTGAGCTGCGTGTGTTCGATCCCCAACAGCCGCAGCACCGTGGCGTGGACGTCGTGGACCGTCGTCGGATCGTCGCGGTCGAGAGGCTTGTAGCCCCACTGGTCGCTCAACCCGCTCGTCACGCCCCCCTTGATCCCGCCGCCGCACAGCCACGTGGTGAACACGTAGGGATTGTGGTCGCGCCCCCGGCCCCCCTGCGAGCTCGGCATCCGGCCGAACTCCGTCGTCCACAGGACGAGCGTCTCGTCGAGCATCCCGCGCCGGTCGAGGTCCTCGATCAGGGCGGCAGCCCCCCGGGCCATGCCGAGGGCCAGCGGACCATGGTCGCGGGCGACGTCCTCGTGCGAGTCCCAGTTGCGCCGCGGGAAGCCGTTGTCGTTGCCGCTCCACACCTGCACGAAGCGGACGCCGCGCTCCAGCAGCCGCCGGGCGGTCAGGCAGCGGAGGCCGAAATGGTGCGTCTCCTCCTCGGCGTTGATCTCCGCCGGCCATGTCCCACGTCCGGGCTGGACGCCGTACAGGGCGAGGACATGGCCGGGCTCGGAGGCGATGTCGAGCGCCTCGGGCGCTGCCAGCTGCATCCGCGCCGCCAATTCGTACGACTGGATCCGGGCCTCGAGCCGGGAATCGCCCGGCCGGGCCGCCTCGTGGCGACGATTGAGCCTCGCGAGCAGGTCGCGGGTCGCGGCATCGGCGCTCGCCGTCACGAACGGGCCGACGGCGTGGGGCCGCAGGTCGGCGACCGGATCGGCGGCCGCGGGCTGCACGACCGTGCCCGAATACTGCGCGGGCAGGAAGCCGGCGTCCCAATTCTTCACGCCGTTGGAGGCGTAGCCACGGTGGTCGGGGAGGACGACGAACGTGGGGAGGTTGTCGTTGAGCGACCCGAGGGCGTAGCTCACCCAGCAGCCGGCGCCGGGGAACCCGGGGAGGACGAAGCCGGTCGTCTGGAGGAGCGTGGCCGCCGAGTGGACCCCCGACGTGCTCACCATGTCGTGGATGAACGCCATCCGGTCGACGACCGCGCCGAGCGGCGCGACGACCTCCGACAGCATCTTGCCGCAGCCGCCGTACGGTGCGAACTCCCACACCGGCTTGAGCCAGGGGCCGAGGCCGTCCTGGAAGGCTTCGACCGGCTCGCCGAAGTCGCTCGGCTCGCCGTGCCGCTTGACGAGCTCCGGTTTGTGGTCGAAGAGGTCGATGTGGCTGGCAGCCCCGGCCATGAACAACTGCACCACCCGCTTCACGCGCGGCGGATGGATGCAGGCGGGGTGCGGCGCGGCGGCGACGCCGGCGACCGCCTCGCGCTGGCCCGCCAGCAACGCCGCCAAGGCGATCCCGCCGAGCCCGCCGCCGCTCGCGGCCAGCCAGTCGCGGCGCGACTGTGGCTCTCCACCGGGGGCCCGGTGAAACGGCGACGAGGTTCGAACCATCCGGTCGGGCATCGGGGCACCGGCGGGGATTCAGTCGATGAACGTGAACTCGGCGAGGTTGAACAGCGCCCGGCAGACGTTGTCCATGCCATGGTCCCGGGCGAGGGTGACCAACGCCGCCGCTTCGTCGGCCTCGGGGGGCCGACCGCAGGCGACGAGGAACGCCCGTGCCACCTGCGCCGCCGGGTCGGGCCCGGCCTCGCGTGCGACCCGCTCGGCGAACAGCCGCGCCTGGACGAGCATGAAGCCGTTGTTGAGCAGGGCCAGGGCCTGCGGCGCCGAGATGCTCTCGTTGCGCTTCTCGACCCGCATCGACGGGTCGGCGCAGTCGAGGCTCGTCATGAACGGCTGGGTCTGG
>JAGWVR010000023.1 GCA_018970785.1 Planctomycetota bacterium | reverse complement strand
ATGCTCACCAGCGACTCACCGAGGCGGCCGGCCGTGCCGTCGCGGCCGAAGGCGGCATTGGATTCCCACAGCGGCACGACCTTGTCGAACCACACGACTGCCGTGGCGTGATCCCCCTGCTGGATGCCGTGGAGGACACCGATCCGGAAATAGATGTCGCCGAGGCTGCGCCGGTCGCGGTCGGTGAGCTCGCGCTGCTCGGCGCCGCGCTCGAGGTACGCCGCGGTGAGCGTCGCATTGGCGAGCATGTCGGCCGCCTCGCCACGCTTCTGGGCGGCGGCAATGGCGTCGGCGAGCCCGTTGCCCGCCTCCCAGTCGATCTGGCGACGCCGCCAGGAATCCTCGAGCCCGGCCCCGAGGCGGTCGCGGGCGGCGAGGAGGCGCTTCACCCAGGGAAGTGGCTCGATCGCCTCCGCCGAGCCGGCGGCGGCCGCCAGCGCTCCGCGGCACAGCTGCAACTCGAGCATCGCCCGCTGCGGATCGTCGGCGGGGACTTCGGCCACCATCGCGTCGGCCCGCTGGATCCATTTCGGGATCACGCGCGGCTTCTGCCGGTATTTGCCCCGGGAGATCGCGATCGCCATTCCCAGGTGGGCGTCGAGCAGGACCTCGCGGGCGGCGGTCTGCACCGACGGCGAGCGGTTGGTGAGCAGCGGCAACCCGGCCCGGATCGCCTGGTCGAAGTGCCCCACGGCCCGGGCGTAATCGGCGGTCGGCTCCTCGAGGGCGATGCGGCCGAGCATCCGCTCGGCCTGGGCCTTCACCAGCGGCGTCGCCGTCGCCTCGTCGCGGACCTCCTCGACCTTGGTGCGGGCGTCGACGAACCGCTCCAGCGCCACGAGGATGCTGGCGTGCTTGAGCCGCGTCCAGACGTCGACCGGATCGACCGCTTCGGTGGCGGCGGCGGTTTTCAGGGCCTGCTGCCAGCGCCCCTGCTCGGCCAGGAGCACCAACAGCAGCCGGTGCGCCCGGAGGTGGCGCGGGTCGAGTTCGATCGCGTAGGTGAGGTCGGCGAGGGCGTGGGCGGAGTGGGTTTCCATCTCCCCTTCGGCGCGGAGGACGAAGGCCTCGGGGTCGAGCGGCTCGAGCATCATCGCCAGGGCCGATCGGGTGCCCGGCTTGAGGCTGAAGACGATGCCCCGTTCGGGAAACACCTCGCCGATCGAGATCCCCTGTTCGTCAAGGATCGACACGGTGCGGAGATCGCCGATCTCGAGCTTCTCGGCCAGCTCGTCGACGGCCAGCGGCTCGACGAGCTTGACACGGATCGCGCTGCAGACGTCGCCGTCGAACGTCATCTCCACGCGCTCGAACGGCTCCATCGCCCAGAACAATCCGGCGCTGCCGTCCTCCCGGGTGAACGCGGTGCCGAGGCCGAACACCGCCTCGACCTCTCCACGGGTCGACGTGCCCGGCGTGATGCCCTGGAAGCTCGCCGGATCGATCGTCAGCGTCGGGACCTCGTCGGGGGTGGCCGCGACCGGCGTATCGAGCGACGTCGGGGGAGTCGGCGGCAGGTCGCCGAGGGGGGCGGGGGCAGGGGGCTCGACGACCGCGCTGGTCACCCCTTCGGCGCCCTCTTCAGGGGGCAGCGGTGCGGCGCCGACTGCGACCGTGGCCGTCGAGCCGGTGTCTTCGCCGCTCGCAGCCAGCACGCTGCGGTCGGGGCCGAGCACGAACGTATCGGCGCCGGCGGGAGCGGACCGCTGTGCGGCGCCGGGCTGGGCGCGGGCGGCCAGATCACTCGCCAACTCACCCCAGGCGCCGAGGAGCGATCCGCGCGTATCGACCGGGGCGGCGAACCGGGAGCGGAGCAGCGACCGCCCCGGCTTGCCCTCGGCGGTCGAACGGGGTGTGGCGGCGATGCCGGGGGGGGTGCCGGCGGGCGCCTGGTCGGCTGTGATCTGCCGGTCCCGTGGCGCCGGCGCGGCATCCTTCGCGGCTGCAGCAGGCGCTGGCGCGGCGGAGTCCCGGCCGGTGAGCCGATCCATCCACTTCGGGAGCCGCAGCAGGCCGCGCGGAGCAGCAGCGGCGTCGGGCCCCGCGGCAGGGCACGAGGGACCGCACGGGGCCACTCCGAGGAGCAGCGCGGAGAGGACGACGCCGGAAAGACGGGGGCACCGCAGCATGGCCACGTCGAGATCCTCCGAAGACAGCCTGGGGCGATCGCGGCGTCCCGCGGGCGGGAATGCCGCAGCGGCGGGGAACGTAGGCTTCCCCGCTCGCCGGGTCCAGATCATCCTGCGGCGGCGCGTGGCGCCGTCCCGGGCCGCCGTCGGCCGCGGCCTCCGGGCCGGTAGAATCTCCCTCGGTAGCTTTGCCCCGATGACCACGACACCCCAGTCCGCCGCGCCGATCGTCGTCGTCGGAGGGGGGCTGGCCGGGTTGGTGGCCGCCGAGACACTCGTCGCGAAGTCGCGCCGACGGGTCGTGATCGTCGACCCCGCCGATCGCCCGGGAGGCGTGCTCCAGACCGTCCGGCGGGGCGAGTGGCTGGTGGAACGGGCCGCCGACTGCTTCCTCGCCGCGCGGCCCGAAGGGCTCGCGCTCGTCGACCGGCTCGGGCTCACCGACCGTCTCCTGCCGGTGTCCCACTCGGCACGGCGCGCCATGATCTGGTGGGACGGCCGGGCGGTTCCCGTCCCGGCCGGCTTTCGCCTCCTCGCCCCCGGCGACCGGGAGGCGATCCGGACGACCCCCCTGCTGTCGGCCGCGGGGCGCGACCGGCTTCTCGCCGAGCCGACAGTTCCCTCCCGGGATCCGGCTGCCGGCGATGAATCGCTCGAGTCGTTCGCGGTGCGTCGGCTCGGCCGCGAGGCCTTCGAACGCCTCGTGCAGCCGCTGGTGGCAGGAATCTGGACGGCCGATCCGGCCCGGCTGAGCATGGCGGCAGCGTGTCCGGAATTCGTGCGGATGGAGCGCGAGCATGGGAGCCTCACCGCGGGCGAGCGGGCCCGGCTGGAGGCCGCGCGGCCTGGCGAAGGCCAGCCCGCTCCTGACGAGCAGGTCGCCGGCGCCCGTTACTCGCAGTTCGTGACCCTGGCCGAGGGGATGGAGTCTCTCCCGAAGGCGCTGTGGCGGCGCCTCGGTGCCGCCGGCGTGGAATGGCGTCGCGCCGCGGTGGACGGGCTGACGCGGTCCGCCGACGGGTACGTCCTGCGGACCGCCGGAAGCAGCCACGTCCAGCCGGCGGCCGGTGTCGTCGTCGCCTGCCCCGCGCCGATCGCCGCGCCGATCCTCGGCGACGTCGCGCCGGCGCTGGCCGGCGAGCTCGCGGCGATCGAGCACGCAGGCTCGGCCGTCGTCTGCCTGGGGTACGATCGCGCCGCGCTCGAACACCCCCTCGCAGCCGCCGGCGTGGTCGTGCCGGCCGTCGCGGGCAGGGGCTGCCTGGCGATCAGCTTCGCCAGCGCGAAGTTCCCTGGTCGGGCGCCTGGCGACGGAGCGCTCATCCGCGTGTTCCTCGGCGGCGCCCTCGACCCCGGCGTCGCCCTCCTGCCCGACGAAATCCTCGTCGCGCGGGCGACGGCCGAAGCCGAGGCGATCCTCGGCGCGCGACGCCCCCCACGGCTCGTCGAGATTGCCCGCTGGCACGGCGCGATGCCGCAGTACCATCTCGGCCACGTCGACCGCGTCCGGCGGATCGGCGAACTGGCCGCCGCGTTGCCGGGAGTGGCACTGGCCGGCAATGCCTACGAGGGGGTGGGGATCCCACAGGTCATCTCGACCGGGATCGCCGCCGCCGACGCCGTTGCCGGCGTCTGCGGGTGACCGACGAAGAGCGAGTGGTCGATCGTGCTCACGGCATCGCGCCGGAGACGATCACTTCTTCTTCGCGGCTGCCGCGGCTGCCGGCTTGGCCGCCGCCTTGGCGGCGCCGGCCTTCGGGGCTGCGGCTCCCTCCGCCCCCTCTTCCTTCTTCGCCTTCTTCTTCTTCATCACCATCTTGTAGACCCGGACCTTGGGCAGGCCGAGGGGACTCCGGCCCGCCTCGAAGCGGTCGAGTTCCTTGAGCTTGGTGATTCGCTCGGCGCGCGACAGCACGCCACGGGCCGACGTCGATCCTTTGCGGACGCGCAGGCTCTTGTCCATCGTCATGACTGGTTTCCTCGGTTGTCTCGGGTGCGGTCGTCGCCGGCGAAGCGGTCGTCACCGGCGCGGCGGCACGGATCCGACCCCGCCATACCGCTCCCACCCCGAACAGGGGAGCAGGGGACGGATGCCGCCAACGCAGTCCCACAGCGTAGAAACGACCTCCCCCGGTCGCAAGGGGCGTCCGTCACGGTTGCCGTCGCGGCACCTTCCCCGGGGACCGCGACGGAGGGTGGATGCTCACCCCTCGCCTGCGTCCAGGGCCGAGGCATCGACGGCGGCAATGCGCGACAGGAAGTCGTCGATCGTGGCGGTGCGCTTCGCCAGATCCGGCTCGACGCACGCCATGATCGCCTTGCCGAGCGCCGGGGGGATGTCGGGCCAGTGCTCGCGAATGTCCTGCGGAGTGGTGTCGTGTTGGAGGGCCGCCCGACCGGAGGTGCCCCGCGGCCAAGGCAACTCGAGCGTGCAGATCTCGTAGGCGGTGACCCCGAACGAAAACACGTCCAACCGGCGGTCGGCCTGCCGCCGGCGAACCACCTCCGGAGCCATGTAGTTGGGCGTGCCGATCCGGTTCCCGGGCTGGAGGAACACCGGCTTGTCGGGCACCGTCAGGCCGAAGTCGAACAGCACGAGGCGGCCGTCGGTGCAGAGAATGAAGTTGCGCGGGCAGATGTCGCGGTGCACGAAGCCGGCCTTGTGCACGGTGGCCACCGCGGTTGCCGCCTGGCGGACGAGGTCCACGCGGCGTGCCGGGGGCAGGAGACGCTTCGTCGAGAGCAGGCCGTGGAGCAGTTGCCCGTCGAGGAACTCCTCGACCACGAAAGCGCTGCCGTCCTTGGTCGTTCCCCAGTCGATCGTGCGGACGATGTGGTGGCCGGTGATCCGGGAGCCGATCTCCCCCTCGGATGGTTTTCCCAGTCCCTTGTAGCGCCCCTCGATCGGCCCCACTTTCTTCGGATCGAGGACCTTGAGGCCGAGGATCTCGCGGGTCTCCCGGTCGCGCACCTTGTAGAAACTGGACATCGTCCCCGAGATGCTGTGATGCAGCGCCTCGTAGCGCCGCCAGACGTCGACCTTGCCGCGCCGTCGGCGATCGGCTGCCGCCCCGCCGGATGCGGCCGGTTTGGCCGGCGCCGCCGAGCCGCGTCCTCCGAACCAGGCGAACAGGCGACGAAGGTCCATGGTGCTCGCGAGGAAGGGGATCAGGGGAAGGACGGCGTGGTCGGTCACCGCGACGGCATCCCGCCGACGCGGGCCGTCAGCCCTGCTTGAGGCGGGCGAGCTCTGCATGGGCGGCGGCCAATTCGGCCTCGAGCTTCGGCACCTCGGCCGGGTCGTCAGGCTGCTTCTTCGCGGCCGCCAGCAGCTGCTGCAGCTTGGCCACCTTGTGCTGGAGCACTTCCTGGCGCTTCTTGTCTTTCTTGTCCACGTGGCACCTCGGAGTCTCGTCGGGCCACCGCCGCGGTGCTGCCGTCAGGGAGCGGGTGCACGTGCCGGCGGGCTCTCACTGGTCGAAGCGTCCGGCGTCTTGGCAGGGGCGGAACGATCGGCAGGGGCGGCGTCCTCCGCCGGGGCATCGCCCGGCGGCGAACGGCCCTCCTCGGACCGGCGGAACGAGCCGCCCGGCCCTTCACCGAATCCCCCGGGCGGGCCGCCGCGGAATCGGGCCCCCTCGCCCCCGCCGTCGCTGAAGCCGGCACCGCCCCCTTCCATGCCGCCGTCGTCAGATGTCGAGACCGCCTGCCGCGGCGGGCCGGTGTGGAGCTGGCGCATCCACCCGGAGAGGAGAACGACGCCGAGGCCCACGATCAGGGCGACCGTCGACCATTGCCGCCGCGCGTCGCGGATCCACTGCGTTCCCGCACCGCGCCCCACCAGGCCGCTGGCGAGAAAGAACACCCCCATCGCGAGAAGGAACTTCACGCCGAACAGGGCGTGGTAGCGCGTCCGCTTGAGCCAGGCGCCCTGTTCCCATTCGATCGCGTCCCCCGTGAACACGAGGTAGTTGACCAGCCCGCTCACCAGGAGGGCCGTGATCGCACCGATCACCCACGGCAGCCAGCGCCGCCGGACCGCCTCGTGGATCCGGGCGCGGGTCCCGTCGTCCTCGGCTTCCAGCGCCGGGAGGAGGGCAACGTGGGCGAACGCCAAGCCCCCCATCGCGACGATCGCCGCGAGGATGTGCAGCCAGCGGAACGCCAACAGCGAGATGTCGATCGAGCGCATGCAAGCCCCCGTGGAAAGGCGTCGCGGGCACGGCGGACACCCGCGCTCCCGAGCACTCCGCGGAGGATATCCGATCGCCGGCCCGGGGTGTACCATCCCCCTGCCGCCGGCGGACTCGAGACGGCGGACGGGCGCTGCCGCGCGATGCCCGGCCCTTCGTCGCGTGCCGGTCCGTCCGCTCCCCTGGGGATGCCCGACCGTGGATTCCGATCCCGAGATGATCCTGCCCGGGCAGTCCCCCCACGAGCGCTTCATGGCGTTGGCGCTCGACGAGGCCCGCCGTGCCGCCGACGAGGACGAAGTTCCGGTCGGAGCCGTGGTCGTGGCCGGCGGGCGTGTGATCGCTAGCGCGCACAACCAGCGCGAGCAGCTCGCCGACCCGACGGCCCACGCGGAGATGATCGCGCTGACGCAGGCCGCCGCGGCGCTGGGCACGTGGCGGCTCGAGGGCTGCACGCTGTACGTGACGCTCGAACCGTGCCCGATGTGCGCTGGCGCCATCCTCCAGGCGCGGGTGCCCGAGGTGGTCTGGGGGGCGGCCGACCCCAAGGCCGGGGCCGTCGCCTCGCTCTACCGGCTGTTCGAGGATCCCCGGCTCAACCACCGGGTCACCCACACCGGCCTGGTGATGGCCGACGCCTGTGGCGCGATCCTGTCCGGGTTCTTCCGCGGCAAGCGCGGCCCGCGCGGCTGAGCGGAGCCGGTCAGGTCCGCTGGCCGATCGGCACGAAATCGCGGAGCGTCTCGCCGGTGTACACCTGGCGCGGCCGGCAGATCTTCTTCGTGGGCGAGCGGTGCATCTCCATCCAGTGGGCGATCCACCCCGGCAGCCGCCCCATCGCGAACAGCACCGTGAACATCTGCACGGGGATGCCCATCGCCCGGTAGATGACGCCGGAGTAGAAGTCGACGTTGGGGTAGAGCTTCCGCTCGATGAAATAGTCGTCGGCGAGAGCCACTTCCTCGAGCTGCTGGGCGATGTCGAAGATCGGGTCGTGGCGGGCGATCTTGGCGAGCAACCGGTCGCAGATCGACTTGATGAGGCGGGCGCGCGGATCGTAGTTCTTGTAGACGCGGTGGCCGAACCCCATGAGGCGGAAGCCCGAGTCCTTCTTCTTGGCGAGATCGACGTATTTCTTCACGTCGCCCCCCTCGGCCACGATCCGTTCGAGCATCTCGACACATGCCTGGTTGGCGCCGCCGTGGAGCGGCCCCCACAGCGCACAGATCCCCGCCGAAATGCTCGCGAACAGGTTGGCGTCGCTCGACCCGACCATCCGGACCGTCGACGTCGAGCAGTTCTGCTCGTGGTCGGCGTGCACGATCAGGAGCGTGTCGAGGGCGTCGGCGAAGTCGGGATCGACGTGGTACTCCTCGCACGGCACCGCGAACATCATCTGGAGGAAATTCTCGCAGTAGCTGAGATCGTTGCGCGGGTAGATGAGGGGCTGGCCGATCGACTTCTTGTGCGCGTAGGCGGCGATCGTCGGCAGCTTGGCGAGCAGCCGGTGGACGCTGATCTCGACCTGCCGCGGGTCGTGGACGTCGAGCGAGTCCTGGTAGAAGGTCGACAGCGCCCCGACGACGCTGCCGAGCGTGGCCATCGGGTGGGCATCCCGGGGAAAGCCCCCGTAGAAGCTCCGCATGTCCTCGTGGATCATCGTGTGGTGAGACAGCGACCGGCGGAACCGCTCGAGCTCGTCCGCCGTGGGCAGCTTGCCGTAGATCAGCAGGTAGCTGACCTCGACGAAGTCGCACTTCTCGGCGAGGACCTCGATCGGGTACCCGCGGTAGCGGAGGATCCCCTGTTCGCCGTCGAGGAACGTGATCGCGCTGACCGTCGAGCCGGTGTTGACGTAGCCCTCGTCGAGGGTGATCGCCCCGGTCTGGGCGCGGAGCTTGCCGATGTCGAGCGCCTGCTCCCCCTCGGTGCCGACGACGACTGGAAGGTCGACCGTCCGGCCGCCGACCTCGAGGCGGGCCACCCCCTCGGACCGGGTTCCCGGCCAGGGAGTCGAGGGCCCGGGCGCGGATTTCGGCGTGGTCACGGTCATCGTGGGGAAACTCCCGAGGGGCCCCACGGTGACGGCCGACGGCCCCGCAGCAGCCTGGCGGAGTCTAGCCCGCGCCAGGGGCATGGGCAATCGACCACGGCCCGGAGCCCGGTCTGCGCTGCCGGCGCCCGGGATGCTCGGTCGGTCAGCGTTGCGGCGCCGTCGGTGACCGGGCGGCGGAGCCTTCGCTCCCCTCCTCGGCGTCGAAGATCGTCCACACCGGCGTCCGCTCGCGGACCTTGGCCAGGTAGTCGGCCACTTCCCGGCCGCGGCGTTCGGAGATCAGGCGATCCCGGATCTCGACCTGCGCGTCGATGAACGGCGTCCGGCCCGCCTCGGTGCGCTCGACGACGCGCACGATGTGGAGGCCCGAGTCATCCTCGAGGATCGTGCTCAGTTGCCCGACGGGAAGGGTGAAGATCGCCTCGTCGAGAACCTTCGACACGAGGCTGCCGCGCGTCGTCCAGTCGCTCCGGCCCCCGTCGCGGGCCAGCGGCCCCTCCGAGCCGGCACGGGCGACCTCGGCGAAGGAACGACCCTCGAGGATGTCGTTGCCCATCTTCGCCAGCCGGTTCCAGGCCTCCTCGCGCGAGCGCCCGCGGCCGACGCGGACGGTGCACTGCTCGTAGCGGGCGCGGGCGGGAAAGTCGTAGTCGGCGAGATGATCGTGGTACCAGGCGATCATCTCGGCATGGGGCACGTCCTCGTCGGCCTGGACGCGCTGCTGCATCCACTGCTGTGCCAAGGCGCGTTCGAAGAACGTCTTGCGGATCCGGTCGAGCGACAGGCTGCGGCGGCGCAGCTGCTGCTCGTATTCCTGCACGGTCGCCACGCCGGCGTCGCGGACCAGCTTCGGCAGCTGCTGCTCGTCGAACGCCTCGTTGACCTTCGCCTCGATCTCCGGGAGGCGGTCCTCGGGGATCGTGCGGAGGGCATCGACGTAGATCAGCAACGACTCGACGTGCTGGGGGAGCACCTGGCGGCAGATCTGGAGCTTGAGTTGGCGGATCTGCTCCGGCTTGAGGCCGGGCGAGACCTTCTCCAGCCACGCCATCGCGCTGGGGGTCAGCAGATCGGCTTCGAGCACGACCTCCGTGCCGACCCGGGCGACGACCTGGGCGACGTCGATCGGTTCCTCGACCATCGCGGCGCTCGAGCGGTATCCGGCCGGGATGACCCCCTCGTCGGCGCTCGGATCGGCCTGCCCCGTCGCGGCGGAGGCAGCGGCGACCAACGGACTGCCGGGGCGCTCGCGGATGCTCGACAGGACGTGCCGGTCGCCGGCCGGCGCTCCCGGCCAGCTTTCGGGGCGCGAGACGGCGGCAGGGACCGTCGGCACGAGGGGCGCGGGACGGTCGGCGGGGGTGGCACCCGGTTCGATCCGCCCCGGCACGGCCAACGGTTGCCCCAGCGCACCGGAAACGATCGCGACGGGGGACGCGGTCGAGGCCAGTGCCATCAGGGCGAGCGAGAGCGTGCGCCGGGCTGGCTGGCCGGGGAGGTTCATGGAGCCGGATCCTTGCGTGGACGCACCCGCCCTGACAACGGCGCCGCGCGGGGCTGGCGCGGAGCCGGTTCGCCGGAAGGGGGCGGACTATAGGAAGCGGGAGGATCGGTCCGCAAGGCCGCGCGGATCGCCGCCAGGAGCAGATCGGGCGACTGCATCAGCTCCGGGTCGAGGGGAAGATAGGCGGTTCGCTCGTCCACCAGACGGAGGCGTTTGGCAGCCCCGCGGCCGGTCGCGCGGAGCCGCTCCAAGGCGCGGCGGTCGTGGTGCCGGAGAACCACCATTCCCGCCTCGATGCCGACCCCGTCGATCCCCTGGGCAGCGGCCGCGATCCGCAGCCGGGCGAAGTCGAGCAGGCGCAGCGCCGGCTCCGGGAGGGGGCCGAACCGGTCGACCAGCTCGGCGCCCAGGTCGTCGACCTCTCCCGCGCCGGTGGCCCGCGACAGCCTGCGGTAGACGTCGAGCTTGGAGCGGTAGTCGGGGATGTACTCGCGCGCCAGCCACGCGCTCCCCGGCAGGTCGACGGCCACCGCCGGTGGCTCCGCCGTCGGCATCCCCTTGAGGCGGCGCACGGCCTGCTCGAGGAGCCGGCAGTAGAGCTCGTAGCCGACCGTGGCGATGTGGCCGCTCTGCTGGGTGCCGAGGAGGTTTCCGGCACCGCGGATCTCGAGGTCGCGCATCGCCAGCGAGAAGCCGGCGCCCATGCTGGAAAACTCCTGGATCGCCCGCAGACGCCGCGTCGCGGCCGAGGTCAGCCGGGCCGTCTCGTCGACGAGCAGGTAGCAGTAGGCGCGGTGGTGCGACCGGCCGACCCGGCCGCGGAGCTGGTGGAGATCGGCGAGCCCGTAGCCATCGGCCTCGTCGATGAACATCGTGTTGGCGGCCGGGATGTCGAGCCCGCTCTCGATGATCGTCGTCGCCAGGAGGATCTCGGTGCGCCCGGCGACGAAATCGACCATCACCTCCTCGAGCTCGGTTTCCGAAAGCCTCCCATGGCCGATCCCGATCCGGACGTCGGGCACGATCCGCGCCAGCCGGTGGGCGACCTCGTGGATGTCGTGGATCCGGTTGTGGACGAAATACACCTGGCCCCCGCGCGTCAGCTCGCGCTGGATCGCGTGGCGGATCAGGGCCTCGTCCCAGCGGCTGACGCGGGTCTCGACCGCGATCCGGTTGGCCGGGGGCGTCGCCAGGCTGGAGATGTCGCGGATCCCCAGCATCGACATGTGGAGCGTCCGCGGGATCGGGGTGGCGGTCATCGTCAGCACGTCGATGCTCGCGCGCAGCGCCTTGAGCCGCTCCTTGACGTCGACCCCGAAACGCTGCTCCTCGTCGACCACCAGCAGCCCGAGGTTGTGGAACGCGATGTCGGCCTGGGCGAGACGATGGGTGCCGACGACGATGTCGACGCCGCCCCGGGCGAGCCCCTCGAGGATCTCGCGCTCCTCCGCCGGCGTGGCGAATCGCGACAGGCTGCGGATCGTGAACGGGTATTCGGAGAACCGGGCGACGAAACTGCGCCGGTGCTGCTCGGCGAGGACGGTGGTCGGCACCAGCACGGCGACCTGGTAGCCGGCCTCGACCGCCTTGAAGGCGGCGCGCATCGCCAGCTCCGTCTTGCCGAAGCCGACGTCGCCGCAGAGGAGGCGGTCCATCGGCCGCGTCGCCTCCATGTCGGCGGCGATCGCCGCGGCCGCGGTGGTCTGGTCGGGGGTCGGGTCGAAGGGAAACGACTCCGCGAACGCGCGCTGCCAGGGGGTCTCGGGGGGGAAGGCGATCCCCGGCCGGCTGGCCCGCCGCGCCTGGAGCTGGATCATGTCGGCGGCCATGTCGGCAACGGCGTCGCGCACGGCCTGCTTCTGCCGCTCCCAGGCCGCCGTGCCGACGCGCGACAGCTTCGGCGCCAGGCGCGTGCCGCCGACGTACTTCTGCACCAGCTCGATGCACGACGCCGGCACGTAGATCCGCGTGCCCTCGGCGAACTCGAGGTCGAGGAATTCCTCGGTCCGGCCGTGCTGCTCGAGCAGCTTGAGGCCGCGGTAGCGGCCGATCCCGTGGGCGACGTGGACGATGAAATCGCCGTCGTGGAGGTCGAGGAAGGTGTCGATCGCGCGTGACAATCGCTGGCGCACCGGGCGCGCGGCGACGTCCTCGCGGCGGAACAGCTCCGCCGCCGAGATCAGCACCAGCTTCTCGGGCACGAGGCGGAAACCGGCCTGGAGCCGACCGCGGGCGAAGTGCAGACGCCCCTCCCGGGCCGGTGCGGTGGCCGCGAACAGCTCGCGCAGCCGCTCCTCCTCCGCGGCCGCCGGGACCACGATCCACACCTCCTGGTCACGGCCGACCGTCTCCAATTCGTCGCGCACCCGGTCGAGGACGCCGGTGAACCGCTCGACGCTCTCGACGGCGAGCGTCGCGGTCGCCTCCATGCTCGCCGGTGCGATCGCGGCGAACGTCACCGAGGGAAACCGGTAGATCCGCCGGAACACCTCCTCGGGGCCCGCCAGCACGCCGGGCGATCGCTCCGCCGCCCGCCGCGCCTCGGCGGTCACGTCGGCCGGCTCGACGATCACCCACCACGATGCCGCCGGGACGATGTCGGCCAATTCGGCGCGGCGCACCGCTTCGCCACCGTCCCCGGCGGCGAGCGCCGTCAGATCGATCCGCTCGAGCGCCGCGACGCTCCGCTGCGAGACGGTGTCGAACGTCCGCAGCGACTCGATCTCGTCGCCGAACAACTCGACGCGCACCGGTCGCTCCCAGTCGGGGGCGAACAGGTCCACGATTCCACCGCGGCGTGCGAACGAGCCCGGCGAATCGACGGCATCGGCGGCTTCCCAGCCACGGGCGACGAGCCAGTCGGCGAGCTCGGCCGGGTCGAGCCGCCCCCCCGGCTCCAGGCTCCGGGTGCTCGCCGCGATCGCGCGCGGATCGGGGAGCGGAGTCAGCAGCGCCTGGACGGGCACGACGAGGATCCGGGGCCGGGACGCCGCTGGGCCGGCAAGCCGCCTGACCACCGCCACCCGGGCCGCCGCCGCCGGATCGGCACCCGCATCACCGGTCGGATCGTCGAGTGCCGGAAGCGAGGCGGTGCCCGCGGCCGTGAACAGCGCCAGGTCGTCGACCAGCGCTTCGGCGTCGGCGGCATGGGGGGTGACGACGACGAGCACACCCGGCTCGGCCCGCGGCGTGGCGGCGAGGGCCTCCGCCAGGGCTGCCGCGGTCAGCGCGGAGGCCGATCCCCAGGTTCCGCCGACGGTTCCTCCGTGCCCCTCGCGGAGGCTGGCGATCACGTCGGCGAACCCGCTGTGCGAAGCGAGCGTGGCAGCCAGACCGGTCAATCGCCCGGCTGGCGATGGGGCTTTCCGCGCGGGCACGGGGAAAGTGTAGCAGCGGCACCGGTTGCGCCACCGGTCAGGTGCCGGGCAGCGGTGTCGGCGCCCCGCGTCGCCGGAAGCCCGCTGCGGAACCGCCGGCGGCGGCAAAGCGGATGCGAGGGGGTCGTTATCGTGTATTTTTGATGGGTCGGTCGCACCCGCCCCGTTTCCCACCGGAATCTGCTGCCATGTCCACGGCTTCCCGCCCCCGCTCGTCCGAGGCATTCGTCACCGGCGCCGACGTGGTGGTCGAGTCGTTGATCCGCCACGGCGTCGAGGTCGTGTTCGCCTACCCCGGCGGCGCGAGCATGCCGCTGCACCAGGCCCTGACCCGGGCGGCCGACCGGCTGCGCACGATCCTGCCTCGCCACGAGCAAGGGGGGGCGTTCGCCGCCCAGGGCTACGCGCGGACCACGGGCAAGCCGGGCGTGTGCATGGCCACCAGCGGCCCCGGCGCCCTCAACCTCGTCACCGCGATCGCCGATGCCCGGATGGACAGCGTGCCGCTGGTTGCCCTCACCGGCCAGGTCGGCACCAGCGTCATCGGCACCGATGCCTTTCAGGAAACGCCGATCGTCGAGGTCTGCCGCGGGATCACCAAGCACCACTACCTCGTCACCGATCCGGCCGATATCGCCCGGGTGATGCGCGAGGCGTTCCACGTCGCCACGACGGGTCGTCCGGGCCCGGTGCTGGTCGACCTGCCGAAGAACATCCAGGTCGCGCAGATCGTGCCCGATTACGACGCGCCGCTGAACCTGCCGGGCTACCGGCCGTCACCGCGCCCTCCCCACCCGGAACAGATCGCCCAGGTCGCCGCCGCGATCAAGCGCGCGAAGCGGCCGGTGATCTACGCCGGTGGCGGCGTGATCACGGGGAACGCCTCCGACGAGCTGCGCGAACTGGTGCGCAAGACGGGGATCCCGGTGACGATGACGCTGATGGGCCTGGGGGCGTTTCCCGGCGACCATCCGCTGTCGCTCGACATGCTGGGAATGCACGGCAGCGTGTATGCCAACTACGCCGTCGACGAGGCCGATCTGCTGATCGCCATCGGCGTCCGCTTCGACGACCGTGTCACCGGCAAGGTCGCCGAGTTCGCCCAGCACGGGTTCATCGTCCACATCGACATCGACCCGTCGGAGATCAACAAGAACAAGCTCGTCCACGTGCCGATCGTGGCCGACGTCGAGGACGCCCTCCACGCCCTCAACAAGATCGTCGAGCCGCCGGCAGCGGGCCTCGAGCCGTGGTACGAACGGATCGCCGAGTGGAAGCGGGCCGATCCGTTCGCTTTCGACACCTCCTACCCCGGGATCCTCGCCCAGGAGGCGATCGCCGCGCTGTCGCGGCTGACGGCCGACCGGGAGACGGTCGTCGCCGTCGGCGTCGGTCAGCACCAGATGTGGGCGGCCCAGTTTTTCACGTTCCGCGAGCCCCGGACCTGGCTCTCGTCGAGCGGCCTGGGGACGATGGGATTCGGTCTGCCCGCGGCGATGGGGGCCAAGGTGGCCCGCCCCGGGGCGCTGGTCGTCGACATCGACGGCGACGGCAGCATCCTGATGAACATCCAGGAACTGGCGACCTGCGTGTGCGAGAACATCCCCGTCAAGGTGCTGCTCCTCAACAATCAGCACCTCGGGATGGTCGTCCAGTGGGAGGATCGGTTCTTCAAGGGCAACCGGGCCCACACCTACCTTGGCCCGGTCGACCATCCGGAGGCGGCCGGCCAGGGGGACGGGATCTCGCCGGAGTCGCGCTACCCGGACTTCGTGGCCATCGCCCGCGGTTTCGGCTGGCAGTCGGAGTCGATCGCCGCCAAGGCCGATCTCGACGGTGCCCTGCGCCGGCTGATCGACGCCCCGGGACCCGCGCTCCTCGACGTCCAGGTGCCCTACCAGGAGCACGTGCTGCCGATGATCCCGTCGGGGATGACGGTCCGCGACCTGATCAAGCGCTGATCGCCGCCAAGGCTGTGGCTCCGCGACCCGGCTCGAGGACCGTGCCGCGGAAGGTGGGCGTCACTTGCCGAAGGGGGACGAGTCGTCCGGCTCGTTGTCGCCGGGCTTCGTGGCCGGCTTCGCACCCGGCTTGGCATCGGGTGTGTCGCTGTCGGCGGCGTCCTGCTTCTTCCCTTCGAGGGCGGCCAGGGCGTCGCGGACCGACTTCTCGGTCAGCTCATCGGCGATCGTCGCAGCCTGCTCGCGGAGGAGTTCGGCCAGTTCCTTGTCGGCGTCCGCCTCGGCCCCGGGCAGGCTGCCGAGGCCAACACCCTTCTCGGAAGCGACGGCATCGCCCAGGGCGTGCAGCCGCCAGGCGATCCGGCGGCAGGCGGGCTCGGTGACGTAGTCGGCCACCGGGTCGTTGGGACCGGCCGACATCCCCGGCAGACCGGGATAGCCACCGCCTCCGAGCGTGGCTCCCGACTCGCCGGAACTGCCGCCGCTGGGAAAGCCCGGCGTCGGAGCGCTGAGCCCGACCCCCGACGGGTCGTAGCCTCCGAAGGCCGCAGCCCCGGCGGCGGGGGCGACCGGCTTGGGGGCGAACCGGCGCCGCCCGCCCGCCATCGCACGGTAGTCGTCTTCGAACCGCTGCCGGTCGGCGATCGCCAGTTCGTGCCCGAGCGACTCGACGGCCAGGGCCCGGATCGTCTTCACCTGCGCGATCGGGTCGACCTCCGACTTCGGGCCGGCGATCGCGCCCAGGGCCGCCGCCGCCCGGACCCGGACGTCGATCGGACGCGACTGGTCAGCGAGGATCGCCGCCACGGCGCCAGCCAGTTCCTTGCTCGTGTTCTTCGTCAGGCCAGGGAGCATCGCCAGCGCCCGGGCTGCCAGCCAGTCGACGGCGACCGCATCGGATCCCGCCGGCTTCTCGCCGAGGATCCCCTGCAGGGCGCCGCGTGCCGTCCGGGTGAACTCGGTCACCCGGGCGTCGCCGGCGGCCTTGGCCGTGTCGGCCTGCCGGGCCAGACCCGCCATCGCGGCCACGCGGACGGCCGGGGGGAGCGTGCGGTCGGCGGCCGCCTTCGCCAGCGCGTCGGCCGCCTTCGGCCAGACCTTCCCCTCGCGGTTGTCCTTTTGGCGCATCTCCCCGATGAACAGCATCGCGTTGACGCGCACGGCGAGCGGTTCCTGGCCGTCACGGGCCAAGGCGTCCATCGACTCGAGCGCGGCTGCCGAAGCCAACTCGAACGACTTGTCGTCGGCGATCCCGCCGAGGAGCAGATCGCGCATCCGCTTCCGCACCCGGTCGATGATCGCCCGATTGTCCTCGAGTGCCAGTTGCGGCACGACGTTTTTTTGAAGGTATTCCTTCACCGGCGGCTCGAACGCCCCCCCCTGCTTGAGCGGCTCCCGGTAGGACTTCTCGATCGCCGCTTCGAACTTGAGCCACGGGGCCTTCGCCGGATCGGGGAGCGTGATACCCGACGCCGCCGCGCCGGCGCCGTCTTCCTGGCCGGGCGCCGGGCCGGCACCCACCGCGCCGGCGACGAGCGTCACCGCCGCGAGCATCCACGGCGCCGGGCACCGTGCCGACCGCCCTTTCCCACGACCGGTTTGCCACTCACAGCACGACATCACGCAGTCCTCCGGAACCCGCTGACCGAACGCTCGCCCCCTGCACCACCGGCCGACGAAGGTGAGTCACTTCCCCCCGCGCCCTCGCGACGGGCCGCCCGGCGGACCGCCCGGTGACGACCCCGGCGGACCGCTTCCCGGCGAACCTCCGTAGGGATTCCCGAATCCCCCGCCGAACGGTCCGGGCTGTGTCGCCGGGGACTGTGCCCCGGTTTCCCCCGACAACGTGGCGATGAACTGGTTGACCGGGATGACCGTCTCGTCGGGGACCACCAACTCCAGCGATCCATCGGAACGGAGGAACAGGAGATCGAACGGCTCGGCCGGCTCCTTGACCTTCGAGTCGCTCCGTTCCTCCTGGCGACCACGGACGTCGACGAGCAGTGCGTCGGTGGCGAGGTCTTCGCCCCGGGCGCGCTGGTCGCCCCCCTTGTTGAGCCGTTTGTCGACGTTGGCGAAGCCACCGACGTCGGTGATGACGCTCCGCAGCGCACTGCTGCCGATCGTCGTCTCGTCATCGGTGGGGTCGAGGCCGAGGAGGATCACCTCGACGCCTCCCTTGAGCCGCTTGGCATCCTTGGAGGGGAGCGTGCGGGCGAGGAGCTCGCCCCCGCGCGGCACCGCCACCGGGGCCGACTCGTTGCTGGCCTCGGAGGCGATCTTCAGATCCTTCGACAGCCCGACGTCGGCGAGGTGCGCCGCCGGCATGTCGTAGTTGGGATTGAAGACCGAAACCCGCACCCGGTAGGTGTACGACTTGCCGGGCTCGACGGTGTAGTCGATGAACCGGAACATCCGGTACTCGGTGGGCTCGGCTTGGCGACCGTCTCCCCCGGGGCCCATCGCCCCTGGCATGCCCATGCCAGGCCCCATCATTCCGCCCATCATGCCACCCATCGACGGCGGCACTCCTCCGGCAGCCTCTCCGCCGCCGAGCGCTCCGCCGCCGCCGCGCGAGCCCCCGCCACCCGCCGACATCGTCCCGACGCTCGTACTGCGCGGGCCACGCGGGGGCGATCCGCCCCCCATGCCGCCGCCGGCACCCGCGGACGCGGCAGGACCCGGGTAGGCTCCACCCGGGTAGCCCGAGCCTCCGCCTGGATACCCGGATCCTCCCCCTGGGTACCCCGAACCGCCGCCGGGATAGCCCGATCCCCCTCCGGGATAGCCACCCCCATCGGCCGACACCATGCTGCCGCCGTCGCCGCCGGGAATCCCTCCCGGAATGCCGCCGGCAGCGCCCCCCGGATACCCGCCCGGCATTCCAGCCGCGCCGCCGGGATACCCTCCGGGCATGCCGGGCATGCCTCCCGACGCCTGTCCGCGCAGCGCCGTGCTCGACGCCTTGGCGGCCTCCGCCATCTCCTTCTCCCACTCGCGCTGACGCGCCTGGCGCTCGAGGATCGTCTCGATGCACCATGGATGGACCGCGGTCAGGCCCCAGACATCGCCGGCGAGCTGTGGAAGCGGCGTCAGGTAGCCGAATGTCGTCCGCGACGGGTCGGGATCGGGCGCCATCTCCTGCGTGAGGATGAAGTCGGCCGGCAATTGATCGCGTTCGATGCCGGCATACAGCTTGTCAGCCTGCCGCCAGGCGGCACGGAGGTCGATCTTTTTCCACGGACCAACCCCGTCGGGCCCGACCTCCGCACGTTCCACGAGGTAGTCGGCCCACACCGGCTGGTCCCCCTGGGGATTGGGGAGGGAGCTGGCCATGAACCGTTCCTGGAAGTCTTCCGTCTGCTTGAGCCACGGCACGAGACCGAGAACGACGCAGTAGGGGACGACGCGGCCGACGGGATTCGCCGGCGCCCCGGCCCCCATCATTCCGCCGCCCATCTCGCCCCCCGGATAGCCGCCCGCCATCCCGGGATAACCCGATCCGGCGCCGGGGACGCCGGCCACTGCACCGCCACCGCCGCGGCCGGCCACGGCGCCGCCGCCGAGGCCGTCGGCGGCACCCCCGTCGGCTTGGCCGCCCGTGCCACGACCGGGAGCGTTGTCACGTCCGCGGCCGGTACCGCGCTTTCCCTTGCCATCGTCATCGCGAGGCTCGGCCGACGCCGCCGCGAGCGCCGCCGCTTCGTCGGGCTTGAGGGCGACCACCGCCTGACCGGGCACGGCGATGAGACGCTCGATGGGGTAGACCTCCGGCTTGGAGCGCTTGGTGCGCTGCTCGATGATCGGCCGGTTGAAGACCGTCGCCGGTGGCCGATCAGCGATGCTCGGCTGACGCCATGGCTCCATGACGGTCGCCAGGGTCGGACGCTTGGTGGTGTCGGGGGGCGGAGTTTTTTCCCGGGAGATGTGCTCACGGGAACGGTTCGCCTGTTCGGTCATCACCTGCGGGAGCAGGTCGCGCGTCACCGGCTTGGTCCGCAGGGCGTCGACGCCGCCCCACACCAGGCCCAGCGACAGCATCGCGAACAGGCCGACGACCAGTTTCTCGCCGTGGTTGAGGAAAAAATCACTGATTCCCCGCTTGCTGAGGCTGACCTTCGGCTTTTTCATGTCGCCATCCTCCTGCAATCGGACCATGCGCCGGTCGTCACGTGAATCTGCTGCCTGACCACTGAGTCGGGGCCGAGTTCGCGGATCGAACGGCGCGGAGCGGCCGCAGCGTTCGGCGGCGGTGGCGGCGGTGGCGGCGGTTCGGCGGCCGCAGGTGCCGGAGCGGCGTTGGGATCCGGCGGCGCGGCATTGGGATCCGCCGCTGCCGGCGGGGCGGCTGGCACGGCAGCCGGATCGGCTGGAGCGACCGGATCGGCTGGAGCCGGCGTTGGCTCTGGCTCCGCGGCAGCCGGCTCGGCGGCACCTGGCTCGGCAACTTCCTCCTCGATACCGAGCGCCTTCGGATCCGGGCGCCGCGCGATCGCGACGGTCCCGGCGATCTCGAACGTCACGTCGTTGGGACGCCCCATCCCGCCTGCGCCCGGTGCGCCCATCCCCATCATCGGCCCTGCCATGCCGTATCCAGCCCCACCACCGGCATCCGGCGAATACGGCGAACTCGCCCCCGCCGGCCCGCCGCCATACATCCCGCCTCCTCCGGCCAGCGAAGCCGAGGGATTGATCCGGATTTCGCGAACCGTGATCGGCACGTCGGCCCGAGCCAGTTCGATGAGGATCGTGTCGAGCTTCCGCTGATCGGCGATCCCCCGGAGCACGAACGGCATCAAGCTGGCCACCTGTCCCGACGCGGCTTTGACCTGCTCCGCCGTCAGCGGCTTGCCGTCGCCGTCGACGTAGATCCATTCCTGAAGCGAGTCGTCGGTGTTGGCCGGTGCCGCGGGCGCGGCGCCGCCGGAGTCGTCGGAGATGCCGACCATCGAACCCATGCCGTAGGCACCGGGACCGAATCCACCCGCCTGCCCCTGGAAGCGCGGATGACTCGGCTTCACTTCGCCACCCCCGCCCGCGTCACCCCCCTCGCCGCCCCCCATCGGTGAGCCCGACGATCCCATCGGGCCTCCCATCATTCCGCCCATGCCGCCATACATGTCCCCCCCGGCACCGCCGCGACCGCGGGGCGACTGCATGCGCCCTGCCGTGGTCTTCTCCGGCGAGCCATCGACGGCCGGATAGCCGACGGCAAGCCGTTCGACGGTCGAGATCGGTGCGTCGTACGACCCCCCCGCCCCCTTGTTGATCCGGGCGATGACGTCGCACAGGAGGCCGTAGACGTTGAGTTCCTCCTGGGCGAGGACCACCTTCTTCGTGCTCGGCGGCTCCTCCCAGAAGAACGACGTGAACAACCGCTGCTGGTCGGTGGGGCTCCACTGGACGGTCGCGGCCTTGCGACCGCGGGCGGCGGCCGGGCCGGCGCCGGGCATGCCGGCCATCATCCCGCCCATGCCCATCCCCATGCCCATCCCCATGCCCTGCGCGGCATCGGGGGAGTAAGGGCTGTATTCGCCCCCACCGGCGAAGCCGGGCGCACCCGCCATTCCCGGTCCGACACCGCCGCCCGCGCTGGCGGGGTCGGGCATCATCTCGTCGGCCCCCATCCGGGCCGGCAGCTTGCGGACGATCGCGCGGATGCCGTTTTGGTAGCGCTCGAGGAGCGGGCGTGGGAGCTTGCCTTCCGGCTTCAGGGCCTGGGCGCGCTGGAGGAAGTCGGGCCCGAGCTCCGCGGGCCACTGGCGGAGAAACGCCTGGCTCGCCCAGAAGCTCTCCCATTCGGCGAGCGTCTCGCGCTGGACGCGCGTCACGCGGCGGGTCATGTCCCCCTTCCACCGCTCGTTGGGATGCGGCTGCACCGCCTCGACGCTCTTCAGAGCCGACAAGCGGCTGTCGATCTGCCCCTTGGCGGCGGTCATCTCGGCTGCGAGACGGCCGTTGGTCAGCAAGAGCAGCGGCAGCACGATCAGCGGCACGAGCGGCACGAGGAGCCAAAAGTGGTACTTCGCGAGAAAGTCCACGAACGGTCGCACGGCATCCGGAACCTGGACCATCTTCTCCCCTCCCACCGTCGCGACGCAGCCCTGCGCGACGACGCCCCTGTTGCCGTTCCGATCCCCGCTCCCCGGACTCCCGCACGCCGACGCTTCGCCCGCCGCCTACCGGCGCCCGTCATCACCCGTAAGTTTCCATCGCCGTACGCGCCCCTGGGCCGGGCCGGCCCAACGCTCTTCCCGATGAGACAGGCCGGCCGCCTGCCGTCACTGGCCTGGCGTCGACTCCGCCTCGTCGGCAGGTTTCTCGGTTCCCGGCACTTTCGGCTGCCATGCGAACTGGAGGACGAAATCGTACCGTCGCACCATCGGCGACACCGCAGGCGGCTGCCCCTGCCCGTCGGCACCGGCCTGGGCGACGGCGCCGGGAGTCTCCCCGCCGTCACCGGGTCCAGGATCCTTACCGGCCGCGGGATCACCGGCATCGGCCGGTCCACCGCCGTTCTCGCCCCCCGCCTTCGGCGCCCCCGCACCGCGCCCCCCCTGCCGACCGCCGGCGCCGAACGGCCGACCACCAGCCATCATCCCGGGGGGCGCGTTCTTACCGGGGGGCACCATGCCGGCCATGCCCCCCATCCCCGGCACACCGGGCATTCCGACGGGTGCAAGCGGATTGGGAACCGGCTTGAGAGGCGACGAGGAGACGATCACCGGGAACCCGACGCCGAGAGCGCCGATCGACACGGTCTGACCGGCCAATGGCCCGGCTGAAACCGTGACCTCGCCTCCCTTGCCGAGCAACCCCTTGATGATCGTGGAGCGGAGGAACTGCGCCCCTTGGTCCGGTTTATGGTGCTCCTCGTTGTGGTAGTGGTAGCCGACGAGTTGGATCACCCAGCCCGGTCCCTTCGGTCCCTGGACCTCGGCGGGGGCCGCGCTCCCCTCGGCCGCGGGCGCCGCGTTGCCCCCCTCGTCGAGCTCTTCGGCGTCCTCCGACGGGTGCGTCTCCGACCACTTTTCCTTGACCGCTGAAAACCAGGTATCGAGGTCGGCGTAGTACTGGCAGTCCATCGAGTCGATGTGGAGCTCGCGCCGGTCGGCGAGGTTCTCCGGGATCGCCCCCGGTTCGTCGTGCGGCAGGATCGACTCGACGCTGCGCAGCATGTCGAGCACCTGGAAACGCCGGTCCTGCAACTTGACGAAATCCTGCTGCCGGGCGACCGCGTCCTCCTGCTTCTTCTGCATGTCGGCGTAGAAGGACTGCGCCGCCTGCGACTCCGACTTGACCCCGTCGGCAGCCTTGAAGGCGGAGTCGTAGAGCGACGGCGACCAGGTCGTCCACGCCGAGTAGTTGCCGATGAAGCTCAGCGCCGACGCGGCGAGCACGCCGACCATCGCCGCCACCGCCCACGGCTTCTTCGACTCGATGAGCCTTTCCCGGAGGATTTCCCCGGGGAGCAGGTTGGTGCCCACCGTGCCGCGACCGACCCCCTGGAGGGCGAGTCCGTAGGCGGTGCCGAACGCCAGCCGGTGCTCCTTGAAGGCGGCCGCCGACGTCACCGCCGCGCCGTCGAGGCCGCGAAACGTGTCGAGACGCTGGACGTCGAGGTTGAGTTGCTTGCCGACGAAGTCGGAGAGGCCGCGGAGGCGGGCGGCATTCCCCAGCAGGAGCACCTTGCCGATCTTGGCGGTGCGATCGGAGCCGGTGAAGTAATTGAGCGAGCGCTGCAGTTCCGACGCGAATTCGTTGAACACCGGCCGCATCGCGTTGAACACCGCCTTCGGGTCCTCGGCACGGACGGCGTTGCGCTTCAGCTGCTCGGCCTTGGCGAACGTCAGCTTCATCCCCGTGACCAGCGCCTTGGTGAAATTGCTGCCCCCGATCGGCATGCTGCGCTGCCAGATCCGCAGCCCGTTGGTGATCACCAGGTCGGTCGAATCGACTCCCATCGACACCAGCACGACCGACTCCGGTGGGCTGTCGGGATCGATGGTCGCCGGGTCGGGCAGCTGGTCGAAGATCACCATGTTGGCCAGGGCGATCGGCGACAACTGGAGGATGTCGACGTCGACGTCGGCCGCCTGGAGCGGTGCCAGCGCCTTGGCGACCTGCTCCTTCTTCATGGCGAAGACGGCCACCTCGGCATCGATGACGAAGCCGCTCTCCTCGATCCCGCCGGCGAGACGCTGCCAGTCCCAGATCACCTGATCGAGCGGGAACGGGATCTGCTGACGGGCTTCGTAGCGGACGATGTCGGGAATCTTCTTGGCTTCGATCGGCGGCAGCTTGATGAACTTGGCCAACCCCGACTGCCCGGGAACCGAGACCGCCACCTTGTCGCCGCGGAGTTTGTTGCGCCCGATGAAGTCCTGGAGCGCCGCCCGCACCAGCTCGACCGGATCGGCCTCCGGCTGGGTGAGGATCATCGGGTATTCGATGTAGTCGAACGCGTCGGCGACGAGGGTCCGCGGGTCATCGCCGGCCCGGCAGCGCAGCGCCTTCAGGCCACACTTGCCGATGTCGATGCCCCAGACATAAGGACTGGCAGCCATGGGGACTCAATTTCCGTGCGGGCGTCCGGAACGGGCCTGCCGAGAGATGACCGGAGAGATGAAGAGCACGAGAGGAGCGGGGGGCGCGGGCCCGTGAAGGTCATCGACTCCCCACCGAATTCACTTTACGAACGCCCCTCGCGCGATGTCAAACCGGCCCGGCCGCATGCCTCGAGCCACCCCGATCCAACCCCCACGGGCGTCTGAAAACCGTCACCATCGTCATTACACTCAAGCGGTCATGGCCATCGAACGCATCGCCGTTTTCCTCCCCTGCCACTCGCTCGAGGACTTCCCGACGTGGCTCGACGAGGCCGATGCCTCCGACCTGCTCGCCGCCTGGACCGCGGCCTGGGATCCCCGGCTGATCGCCGCGGTCGGCAGGGCTCCGACCTGGGCCAGCGCCGAGGTGCCGCCCCACGACGGGACGGCGCTGCTCGGGATCGTTCCGCCGGCCTGCGACGAGCGGATCGCCGCCAGCCTCGCGGCGACCGTCACCCCGGGCTCGGTCTGGGTGCGGCAGACGCGCGGCCGCGAAGCGATCGTCGCAGCGGCCGTTGCAGCGCTCGGGATTGGCTCCGCCCCCCCCGCGCCGCTCGCGGAAGACTTCCACGCCCTCGGCCTGGCCTGGCTGCTGATGGAGCTGCTCTCCCGGCGGATGCGTTCCGGGTCGGCGCTGGCGGGGAGCGGGCTCGACGATGCGGTCCTCGCGGCGGCCCGGGCGGCGGTGGCGGGAGACGAAGCGGAGGCGCAGGCACGCCTCGGCGAGGGTTTCGCCACGCTGGCCGCGGCACGCGGCCACTATTATCCGGTCGACGTCTGGCTGCTCGACCTCGTGCTGCTGGCCGAGACCACGCTCGGACCGCGGCTGGCCGCCGAGTTCGACAGCCCGACGCCCTGGACGGCGGTCGCCACCGGCGACCTGCTCCGTCACCTCGCCGCCAGCGACCCGCCGCTCGCGGCGCGGCTCCGTGAGGCCGTCGCCGCCGGACGCATCGCCCCCGCCGGCGGGCGTGACGACGACGAGCCGCTCGACGGCTGGGCGCCGGAGACGATCCTGGCGTCGTTCCTCCGCGGCCGCCGGGCGTGGCAGGAGGTGGTCGGCGCGGCGCCGCAGTGTTTCGCGCGCGTCGGCGGGGGAACGCATCCGTTGCTCCCGCAGGTGCTGGCGCAGCTCGGCTACGCGGGGGCCGTGTGGCAGCAATTCGACGGCACGACGCTGCCCGATCCGGGCGCCAGCCGGCTCCGCTGGCAAGGGGGCGGCGGAACCGTCGAGGCGGTCGCCAAGCCGCCGCTCGATGCCCGCGTCGCCGCCACCATCCTCCGCCTGCCCGAACGGCTCGGCGACGCGATGGATCACGACCACACTGCCGTGCTGACCTTCGCCCACCACGCCGGCACCGCGAGCGAATGGTTCTGGCTGCTCCGCCGGATCGGGTCTTGGACCACCGCCCTGGGGACGTTCGTGCTCCCCGAGGAGTTCTTCCGCCGCACCGCCGGCGCCGGGGGCGCGGTGAGCCTCGAACCCGACTCCTACCCGCCGGTCCTGCCGCCGGCAGCGACGATCCCCGCGGCGCTGGCGGCCCGGCTCGCCGGCGCTCGCGACGAGGCCGGCCGGCTCGCCGCGGACAGGCGCGCCCTCGGGGAGCTGCTGGCCCCGGCCAGTGCGCCACGGAGGCCGGCGGAGCGGAGCGGGGCGGCGCGCGGGCCGGGAGGCGTGGCGGGCTGGTTCCGGCGGCGGTCGTCGTCGGACCGGACGATCCTCGAGGGCAACGGTATCCGCGTCCGCGTCCATCCGCAGACCGGCGGGATGCTCTCCCTGCGGCGCAGCGGCGAGCGCGGCAACCGCCTCACGCAGCAACTGGCCCTGCGGACGACGAAGCCGCCCCCGCCGACGGGCGCCGCGTGGGAGGATCCGCTGGAGCGCGCCCGCTACACGACGATGGTCGCCGAGTCGATCACCCGGCTGTCGCCGGGGGCGATCGAGAGCCGCGGCCGTCTCGATCGCGACCGGCGGACGGTGGGGCGCTTCGTCCAGCGTCTCGAACTCGATCCGCAGCTGCCGCTGGTCCGCCTTGCGGTCACCGTCGAGGGGCTCGCGGCGGAGCCGAGCGTCGCCGAGACGGAGCGGTTCGCGTCGTACGCCTGCTGCCGGTTCGCCTGGAACGAGAACGACGACGTCGACCTCCGCCGCAGTCAGGCAACGCAGTCGGTGATCACCGAGCGAACGCTTCTCTCGGCGCCCCACTTCCTCGAGATCACCGAGGCGGCGGCACCGGCAGGATCGGGCGCCACGATCCTCACCGGGGGGTTGCCCTGGCACCTGCGCTCGAGCCCCCACATGCTCGATTGCATCCTTCCCGCCGGCGCGCAGGTCGAGGCTTCGCTCGCCGTCGGCATCGGGCTCGACCACGGCAGCGACCTCGGCGTGGCCTTCGCCGCCGATCCGGCGGCGGCACTGGGGGCACCGGCGGGGAACGTCCCGGCCAACGTCCGTCTGTCCGTCATCGAGCCGGTCGCCGACGGGGGGCGGCGCGAGGGGATCGTCGTCGGGATCGTGGAAACGGCCGGGCGCGGCGGAGACGTCACGCTCGAGTGGGCGAACCCGCCGGCGGCGGCGCGGCTCTGCGACGCCCTCGGCCGCCCCGTGGACGACCGGGTCGAGGTGGCCGGAACGCGGACCACGTTCCACCTCCGGCGCTACGGATGGTCGCTCCTCGAACTGCGGTTCCCCGAACCCGCCCCGGCACCGGAGGTCCGATGATCGTCACGCTCGACGGACCGGCCAGTTCCGGCAAGAGCCTCGCCGCCCGGCGGCTGGCCGACCGGCTCGGCTGGCCGCACCTCAACACCGGCGCGATGTACCGGGCGGTGACCCTGGCGGCGCTCGAGCGCGGCGTCGACCTGACCGACGGTGCGGCGCTGGCGGCGCTGGCGGCAGCGCCGGAGCTCGAGTTCACTCCCGGTTCGGTTCGGGTGTTCGGCCGCGACCCGGGGCCCGCCCTCCGCTCCCGGGCGGTCGACGAGTCGATCAAGCTGGTCGCCGATTGCCCGGCGGTCCGCGCCGTGCTCGTGGCCCGGCAGCAAGCGATGGCCGGGGAGGATCTGGTGACCGAAGGGCGCGACCAGGGGACGATCGTGTTTCCCGCCGCCGCCCTCAAGATCTACCTCACCGCCAGCCTGGCGACCCGGGCCCGGCGCCGCCTCGGCGACGTCCTCCGGGACCGCCCCGGGGCGACGCTCGACGAGGTGATGGACGACCTGGCACGGCGCGACGCCGACGACCAGGGGCGGGCGATCGGCGCCCTGCGGATCGCCGCCGATGCGGTCCAGCTGCACACCGACGATCTCACCCCCGAAGAAGTGACCGACCGGCTCGTGGCCCTCGTGGAAGCCGCCCGGGCGGCAGCCGGGGGGGGGCGATGAACGCGCGCAAAGGCTCGCGCAGCCTCCCGGCCCGGATCGTCTACGACAGCCTCTGGACGCTGTCGCGTGCGCTTTCGCTCGTGCTGTTCGGGATCCGCGCGCGGTTCGCCGCCCCGGTGCCGGCCGAGGGGGGCTTGCTCGTCCTCTCCACCCACCAGAGCCACCTCGACCCGGTGCTGCTCGGCGTCTCGATGAACCGCCGGCTGTCGAGCCTGGCGCGGCACTCGCTGTACACGTTTCGGCCGCTGGGGATGCTGATCACCGCGCTGGATGCGGTGCCGATCGACCGCGACGCCCCGGGCGTGGCGGCGCTGCGGGCGATCATCGACCGGCTCCGCTCCGGGGCGGCGGTGGCGATCTTCCCCGAGGGCACACGGACGCCGAACGGCCGGCCGCAGCCGCTCAAGAACGGCTTCCTCGTCCTCGCCCGGCGTTCCGGGGTGCCGATCCTTCCGGTCGCGATCGTCGGCGCCTGGGAGTGCTGGCCACGGACCCGATGGTTCCCCATCCCGGGGCGTGTCCGGCTCGAGTTCGGACGGCTGATCGAGCCGGCCGAGATCGCCGCGCTCGACGACGAGGCCCTGCTGGCGCTGTGCGCGGCGCGGCTCGACGAACTCGACCGCCGCGGGCGCGAGGCGCTGGCTCCGCGGGCGCTCTCACCGCGGCGCGTTCTCGCGCGCGATGCCCGGCAGCTGCGCCGCACGGCTGCGCGGCAGGCTACGGCGCCGGCGGCGGAGCGCCCTCTGCCTCCGCCCGCTTGAACGGATCGACACGGCCGCCTCCGTAGCCGGCCGGGGGCTCGTTGGCGTTGGCGCCGAAGGGGAGGATCCGCGGCCAGGCGACGTCCATGCCGGGCCAGGCAGCGGCGGCGGGCGTCGTGGCGGCGGCCTTCGGCAGCGTGGCCGGCGGGTCGCCGCCGAGGAGAGCCGACGGTGAGGGAAACGACGTCGTCGGGGGGGCGGGAACGGTGCTCGCGGCCGTCATCCCCGCCAGACCACGTTCGAGGACGCGGACCGAGACCTCGTCGATCCGCGCCTCCCCCAGCCCGGTCAGGGCAAACGTCACCACCAACGGCTCGCCGAGCCCGTCGTCGGGGGCGATGCGCTGGAGCACAAGCCGCCGCCAGGCGGGAGCCGGGGCGACGCGTTCGGCGAGCGCCGGACCGCCGAACGAGTCGAATACCAGCAGACCGTCGACGCTGCCACGGATCGGCTTGGGCACCCAGACCCGGGCCTCGATCTGCACCAGCTTGCCGCTAGGAACCGCCAGCGGCGGCGTCGTGATCCACACCGGTGGCGTTTCGATCACGGCCGGCGCCAGCGCCGCCTCGACCGCCTCGGCGCGGAGCACGAGGCACCCGGTCCCGGCCGCCGGTTGCGTGCGCACGATCTCGACCCCGCTGCGGAGCGTCTTCTGGGAGAGCACGAAGTGCCGCCAGCCCGCGGCGGCCAATTCGTCGACGCGTTCCAGCGTGCCGCCGGCGAGCAGTTCCGGGCCGGGCGTGGCCGTCGCCAGCGCCTCGACGAACCGCCAGTGCTCGGCGACGGTCGCGTCGGAGGCCGCGAGGGGATCGGCGACCATCGAACCGGCGGCGACGATGCCCCGCTCCCAGGCGAGCCGTTCGACCTGCCCGGCGATCGCCGCCGCCGTCTGGAAGGCGCCGATCGCCGTCGCCGGGTCGGACGACGCGCGGATCTCGCCGTCGCCGGCCAGGCCGGTCGCCTGGCGCAGCATCTCGCCGGCCGGCAGCCGCCCCAGCGCCGCGGGGGGCAGGCGGGCCAGCAGGTCGCCCGCACCGGCAAGCGCCAGCGCGGCCTCGGCCCGGGTGGCATCGAGGATCGCGGGCTGCCGGGCACGGAGGCGTTCCTGGGTCTGCGCCGCGACGGCAGGATCACCGCTGACGAGAATCACCGTCGAAGTCAGGAACGAGTCGAGGACCACCGACACGCCCCCCGCCACGCGGCGCTGGCGCAGCGGTCGTAGCCCGCCGGGCGCCACTTCCCAGGCGCGGTGCGCTTCCGGCACACCGGGCAGCAGGAGTGTCAGCGGAGCCGCCGTGGGGATGTCGCCGGCATAGCGACGGGCGACGATCTGGGCGCCCTGCACGGCGCGCCACACGAGCACCATCCGAGCGCGGGCCACCTCGACGATCGCCGCCTTGACCTCCGGATCGGACGATTGCGCCGCCGCCGCGAACCGCCCGGCCGCAGCCCAGGCGTCGAGCGGCTCGAGCCGTTGGTTGGCCATCCGGCAGGCGTTGGCCCGGGCGCGCGACTGGGGGTCGTCGCCGTCGAGGCGCCGCGAGGAGGTGAACAGGATGCCCCGCGCGCCGGCGGCGACGGCGGCGAACGTCGCCAGCGACAGGCTCTCGGGGTCGACTGCCAGCCCGCGGCCGCCGACACCCGCCAGCGCCGCCGCCTGGCGGCTGGCCTGCGGATCGACCTCGGTGGCGAGCGTCGCCACCAGCGGAGTGCCCGGGCGCGTCAACCGGCCGCGGTCGCGGAGCCAGGTCTGGTAGGCATCGAGCTCGAGCGTCGTCCCGAGGACGGAGCGCCGCGCGACGAGCATGTCGACGTGCCGCGACACGCTCCGCAGCCCGGAATCGGCACCGGCAACGAGCGGCCGGCCGGGGCGCGTGTCGCAGGTCCGCACGCGCCGCGCCCGTTCGGCGAGGCCGGCGACGTCCTCCTCGGCGAGGCCGCCCCCCAGGTCCCAGAGGAGGACGCGGTCCCAGGCCGCCGAGAAGGTCGGCAGCGACTCGGGATCGCGGACGTCGACGTCGGGGAGGTCGGGTGGAGGGCAGACGACCCACAGCCCCGCGGCCCGGGCCTCGGTGAGGAGGTCCGCGGAGGCCGGCACCGGCACGCGGACCGCGTTGAAGCCCAACGCAGCCAGCCAGGCCAGCGGCTCGCCGCTATGGTCGATGACACGCGGGAAGAACGGTTGCCCGGCGATCTCGAGGACGCCGCGGACGATCCCCGCGGCGGGATCGCGCGGCCCGGCGGCGGGAGGCACCTCGGCTGCCGCGGCGACGACCGCGGCCGGTGCCGACGCAGCCGGCAGCGCGGGCCGTGCCGGCGCGGCGGCGAGGGGGGCGGGCGCCGGAGGCTCGCCAGCGGCGACGATCCCATCGACGAGCAGGTCGTCGATCGCCAGCTCGTGGCGGCCCGGTCCGGCGGCGAGGTCGAGCACGAGGTGGGTGACCACGGCTCCGCTCAGGTCGCCGGTCGGCCCATGCTCGGCTCGCAGGGCGAGCAGTTGGCGGCGGAGTCCGCCCGGCAGTCCGCCGACCGCCAGCGACTCCCACCGCTCGACGTCGGTCGATTGGCTCCCCGGCACGAGCACCGAGACCACCTTGCCGGCGGCGGTCCGGGGGAAGTTCGGCAACTCGACGCGCGCACACAGCCGCACATCGGGGCGGTTGGAGCGCACCCAAAGGCTGGCGCGCCATTCGTCGATCACCGCCGCCGCCTGGAGCGGCAGGGCGACGCGCAGGGTCGTGCCGCTCCCCGCCTCGACGACGATCCGTTCGGCCCCCTGACCGCGGTGCGCCGGCGGACCGCCGCGCGCCTGTTCGACGAGCCGGGCGCCCGAGTCGTTCTCCGCCAGATGCCAGGTGGCCGGGGCGGCATCCTCGCAGCCGTCCTCGAACGTCGTCGCCGCTCCACGGGGCACGGCCCCGACGCTGCCCCCGAACAGCACCAGCGCCACGAACACGGCCCGGCGGCCCCCGCCGTGGCGAGGCCACGCCGTGGCCCGGGCCAGGGAGCGGGAGCGCGGCAGTGGCGGGTGGTCGAGGTGCACGGCGGACTCCGGGCCCGGGCGGACGGCCGGCGGGATTCCGGACCACGCGGGGTGGGAGTCGTACCAGCCGCTGCGGTCCCGGCTCCAGCCCAAGTGGCGGGTCGCGGGCCCACCGGCGAGGCCACCCGACCGCCGCCAGCGGCGCAACCGTCGCCGTCGGCCGCATCCTGCGGCCGATCGCTTCGTCCGCGGGCTGCCGGGAGGCGGTTTGCCCTCCCCCCCGGTCGTCCCGGCGGGCCCGGCGGCCCGCGGCGCATGGGGTAGAGTAGTGGGGGGTTTCCGCCATGCAGCCAACCACCGCCGAGGAGCTCGCTCACCTCGCCCAGGAACTCGAGTTGGTTCCCGGGGCGAAGCTCAACGAAGCCTGGTCGGAGCTCGGAGGCCACAACGTCCCGATCGACGAGCTCGGCTCGTTGCTCCTCCGCCGCGAGTTGCTCTCCGCCTACCAGCTCGAGCGACTGCTCCGCGGTGACCGTCGCGGTTTCTACTACGGGACGGCGAAGGTCCTCTACCAGGTCGGCGCCGGGGCTTTCGCCCGCGTGTACCGCGCCGTCAGCACCGTCGACGGCGGGACTCTCGCGGTCAAGGTGCTCCGCGCCCGCTACAACGCCGACGCGGAGAAGTGCAAGGCGTTCCGCCGTGAGGGGGAGATGGGCCGGCTCCTCCGCCATCCCAACATCGTCGCCATCGAGGACGTCGGGCAGGAGCACACGTCGAGCTACATCACGATGGAGTTCGTCGAGGGCCAGACGCTCCGCGAACTGGTCAAGATCCGCGGTGCCGTCGACCTCGTCCGCGGGCTCGACCTCGTCATCCAGATGGCGGCGGGCCTCGAATACGCCCACCGGCGCGGCGTCACCCACCGCGACCTCAAGGCCTCCAACGTGCTGATCTCGTCACTCGGCAAGGCGAAGCTCGTCGACTTCGGTCTCGCCGGGATCGACGCCGACACCGGCGACAAGGCACTCGGGAAGGTCGAGCATCCGCGCACGATCGACTACGCGGCGCTCGAGAAGCTGTCGGGGATGAAGGACGACGGGATCCGCAGCGACGTCTTCTTCCTCGGCACGCTCGGCTACCTCACCCTCGGCGGGGCACCGGCGCTGGTCGAATCGCGCGATCGTGCGGTCCGCGCCGATCCGCGCCGCTTCACCACGATCGTGCCGCTGGGGACGCGCAACCCCGCGCTCCCGCGCGACGTGATCGAGGTCGTGTCGCGGATGATGCACCTCGACCCGTTGGAGCGCTGGCAGACGGTGACCGACGCCAAGCGGGCCCTCGAGCAGGTGTTCGAGAAATACTCCGGCGAAGCGGCCGTGGCGGCGGCAACCCCGGCGAGCGCTGCTGCCACCGCACCGGCGGCGCTGCCCGACGGCGGTGACCACCCCAAGGCCGTCAGCCGCGGCTCGCTGATGCTCGTCGAGCGCGCGGGGCGCGCCCAGCAGACGCTCCGCGACTTCTTCACCAAACTCGGCTACAAGGTGCTGATCACGGAAAACCCGCAGCGGGCGCTGTCGCGGTTCTCGACGACGCCGATCCCGGCCGACGGCATCGTGCTGTCGGCGCAGTCGCTCGGCGAACCGGCGGTCGAGGCGTTCAACAAGCTGACGAGCGATCCGTTCTTCTCGCAGGTCCCCGCCGTGCTCCTCGTGGGCCAGCGCCAGGAGGCGTTGGCCGAGCGGGCGACCGTCGACGCGCGGCGGAAGGTGATCGCCACGCCGTTCCACACCCGCGACATGGCGCGGCTCCTCGCCGAGATCCTCGAGCGCGTCGCCTGAGCGGACCGAACGAGCCGGCCGTCCCGCGGCCGGTCGGGTCCACGGAGGGCTTTGTCCACGAACAACTCGGCTCGGCCGCCGGATGCGGCCGATGGCGACCCGGGAACCCCTCGGCGTTTCCCGCGGTCGCCCAAGGGGACAAAGGCCATGGAGGGCTTTGTCCCCGGAAAACTAGCGCTGGTAGGCCGGGAGGTAGTGCATGTAGACCTCCAGCGCCATCGTCGCCAGCGCCGTCGAATAGCACTTCGCCTGGCCGTTGAGCCGCTCCTCCCCCCAGCCCGGCCACGAGCCGTCGGTCGCCTGGGCATCGAGGAGGAACGACCGGACGCGCGGGTTCCAGGCCGCCCACTGCCGCTCCCCCGCCTGGAAGTGGGCCTGCATCGCGTAGTAGTTCATGTAGTGGAAGTAGTCGTCCATCTGCGGTCGGTACTCGCGCTTCTGGAGCGACGCCAGCGCCGCCTCGACGGCCGGGTCGTCGTAGCGCCCCAGCAGCGTCAGCGACAGCGCGCCGGCCGCCGACTGGGCGTTCTTCACCCCCTGGCCGGGCTGGTAGGCAAAGCCCCCCTCGGGCCGCGCGCAGCTCTTCACGTAGCGGATCGCCCCCTCGATCGTCTCCTCCGGTACCGTGAAGCGGGCGTTCTGCGCCGCCCGCAGCGCCACCACCTGCATCACCGTGACGCTCAGGTCGGCATCCTGGGGTTTCGGCTGGTATCGCCAGCCCCCCTCCCGGTTCTGCGACGTGACGATCACGTCGACGGCCGCCTGGCAGGTCTCGCGCATCTCCGCATCGGCCACCCACCCCGACGCCTCGATCAGGGCGAGCGTCGCCAGGCCGTGCTCGTACATCGGGCCGTGCGAGTGGCCGCCGGCGCGGACGAGGAGATCGTCGGGGCGCCGGGCGGCGAGCAGGCCGTCGACGGCGCGGCCGACCGTCTCGCGGTACGGCCCCCGGCCGGGCACGTGGCCGCGGCCGAGGAAGGCGAGCAGGCAGAGCGAATCGATGCCGGTGTTGGACTGCTGCGACAGGCCGTGCGGCCACGACCCCGACGCATCCTGACGGCTGGAGAGGTACTCCAGCGCCCGGTCGACCGCGGCCTCGACGCGAACCAGCTCCGCCGTGTCGCCGTCGGCCGCCTCGAGCACGCCGGCGCCGAGACAACCGGCCACGACCATCACCGCACGTCCGACGATCCGCACCGTGCTCATGCCTTCCTCCACCGTCGCCGCAGGGGTCAACTCAATCCCGACAGCCGGCGGATGCCGACGTCGATGCAGTACAGCGTCACCAGCAATGCCAGCACCGGCCAGGTGTCCCAGACGTCGTCCTCCTCGACGCGGCGCGAGGCCACGGTGGCGTCGGGGAGCCGCCCCGGCAGCGTCGCCAGCGCGGCCGGCTCGACGATCGCGCCGCCGGTGAGGTCCGCCAGTGCCGCCAGCGTGTCGCGATCGACGTCGGGGCGCGCCCGCTCGCGCGCCGGCTCGGCGACGATGCACTCGCCCGCCAACGGCGTTGGCGCCGCGCCGTGCTCCACCACGTAGCGGCCCGCGGCGACGGGCACGAACCCCCCCTGCCACAGCCCCGGCCGGGCGCCGGGCTGGAGCGCCACCGTCCGTTCCCCGCCGGGCCCGTCGACGGTCACCGTGCGCGGTCCGGCAGTGACCGGCTGCTTGGCATCGTCGACGAGATTCATCTCGATCGCCACCGGGGCGTCGGGCTCGCAGTGCGCCGGCGCGACGACCAGCCACGAGGCGTCGGTGGGGCGATCGTCGCGGCGCGCGACGTCGCGGAGGAGCTGTCCCCAGAATCGCCAGAACAACGGGTCGCCGATGTTGCGCCGCCAGCGGAACGTCTCCTCGATCCCGATCCAGGCGGCGCGCCCGCGCCCGGCCGGCGCCTCGGCGACGAGCACCACCGCCCCGCGCCCGTCGGGACCGTCGACCTCCGCCAGCGCCGTCGCCGCCGGCCGCGGCCGGCGCGCCGCGGCGACGCGGAAAAACGACGGCATCGCCCCCCACGCCGCCCGGTTGCGGGCCGCGTCGCCCGAGAGGGCGAACGCCGGATGCATCGCCCCCCGCGCCGTGACCCGCATCCGGAACGGCTTGAAGGCCGGCGCCTCGAGCGCCCCGCTGCCGCCGCCGGCGGCCCGGTCGACTTCGACGGGAAACAGTTCGGCCAGCGGCCCGTCGGGGTAGTCGCGCGGCAGGTGGGCACTCCCCGGCTGGAACACCACCCCGACGCCGCGCCGCGTGACCGCCTCGGCCAGCGCGGTCTGGGCCGCGCCGGGCAGCGCCGCGGCGGGCACGTCGCCGAGGACCACCAGGTCGTAGGCCGCCCAGTCGTCGATCGTCGCCGGGAGCGCGGCCGCCGTCCCGTCGGCGACCAGCGTCACCGTGGCGTCGAACCCGGTGTCGCGGCGGATGCAGTGGTCGATGAAGCGGAGGTCCCACCGGGGCAGCGAATCGACCAGCAGGACCTTCGTCTTCCGCTCGCTGACCTCGATGGCGACGCCGACGGCGTTGTTCTCGCGGACGATCTCCTCCGGCTCGACCGCGACCGCGACCGCGAGCCGCGCCGTGCCGGCGACCGTCGCGTGCCAGGAAAACACCGCCTGCTGCCGGCCGTCGCGGAGCGCGAGGGGAAACGACTCGATGACCGCGCCCGTGCCGTCGTGCAGCTCGACGGCGACCTTGCGCCCCGCCAGACCGGCCGACTCGATCGTGGCGACGACCGTCACGACGTCGTCGAGGGCCACGACCGGCGGCGCGAGGACGTCGGCCACGGCAAGATCGACGGGGGGCTCGGCCGAGCCGATCGGCACGGCGAAGACGGGCCCCGGCGCCTGGCCGCCGCGCGCGTCGATCGCCCGCCGCGCCGCCTCGAGCGGGTCGATGCCGACCGTCGAGCGGCCGTCGGAGACGATGACCACCCCGGCCAGGGCCCGGTCGGAGGCGTCGTCGAGGGCCAGCTGCAGCGCCGCGCCGAGGGCGGTGTCGGCGCCGCTCTGCTCGCCGGCCGCCGACGGGCGCGCGGCGGCGTCCGGGTCGCGCGCCTGGCGGCGCGGGCGGCGGTCGAACTCGTAGCGGCGCAGCTCGAAGCGCCGGGCGAGTTCCTCGAGGGCGCCGCCGTCGCGTTCCTGCGTCCGTTCGATGGCGGCGACGAGCTCGGCCCTCGTCACCGTCGCCACCCGGGCCACGGCCGCGGCCGGCCCGCCGTCGTCGCCGGTCGGCCGGTCGAGACCGGCGATGCGAGTCAGGTCGCCGATCGAGTCCTCGGCGAGGCGCCCGACCGGCAGGTGCATGCTGTCCGAGGTGTCGACGAGCAGGGCGACGACCGGCTTCTCCTCGACGCGCGACTCGATCCGCAGCGCGGGGCCGGCAAGGATCAGCAGAAACAGTGCCAGCACGGCGGTCCGGCAGACGTCGAGCGCCCGGCGCAGGCCGCGCGGCAACCAGGGGAAGCGCTGCCGGTGCCGCCGCGAGATCCACCATCCCGCCAGCACGAGCGCCGGCAGGCCGACCCACAACACCTGCGGCCGCGCCCACTGCCACTCGAGGCGCTCGACAGCGGCGGTCATCCCGTGACCGATGCCGCACCAGCGCATCACCGTCGCCGCGAGGTGGCTCATGGAGTCTCGCCCGCCGGCGCGACGTCTTTGCCGAGACGGCGGAAGTAGGTGTCGATCACCTCGCGGTAGGCCGCGGGCCCCTGCTCGCGCATCCCCTCGAGGAGCGGATCGCGGACCCGCGGCGGGAGGCGCTCGAGCGCCGCGCGCTGCCGCGCGTCGAGGCCGCGGAGAGGCGATTCGAGGTCGCGGCGCGCGTTGCGCCCGCCGCCGTCGGTGGGGGAGTCGCCAGGGTCCTCGCTGTCCCCCTCGCCGTCCCCTTTCGCTCCCTGGCCGTCCCCCGGTTCGTCGCCGTCACCGGGCTGGCTCGCCCCTTCTCCCTGCTCGGAGCTGCCGTCAGCGTTTTGGTTCCGGGCCTTCCGCGCCGCGATCCGCCGCGCCCGGTCGGCCATCCGCAGCGCCTCGCGGACCTCGCGGCTGGCGAGCAGCTCGTCGATCGTCGTCGGGAGCGGTTCGTCGACCGCGGCTCCGTCGGCGCTGTCGGCGGCAGGGCGCGGCCGGGCAGCCGGGGCGTCGGCCGCGGGCGCGGGTATCTCCCCGGGCGCGGCGTCCCCCTCGCGGCGATCGTCGGCGGCGGGAGGGCCCGACAGCGGCAGCTGCCCCGTGAGTTGGCCTGTGAGTCGCTCGGCCATCGCTCCGGCCTCCGCCGCCTCGTCGCGCCCCGCGGCGATCCGCGCGGCGAGTGGATCGGCGGCGGGTGGCGGGGGCGCGGCTCCATCGGGGGGCGATGGGGCGGCAGCGGCGGGCGCGTCGGCTGGCGCGGCGGGAGCCGCCGCCTGGGCATCGGGATTCGGTGCGGCCGATGCGGAAGCTGGGGCGACCGGCCGGCCGAGGATCTGCTCGACCTCGCCGACCTGCGTGGTGGCGACGCGCTCTTCCTGACGCTGCCGCGCCAGCGCCGCGGCCCGGTCCGTGTCGGGCAGGGCGGTATCCGCGGCGGCGGCGGCCGCGGCCGCCGCGGCCTCGTCACGGCGCTGGGCACTCGCGGCGAGGTCGGTGGCACGCCGGGCAAGGTCGTCGGCGAGGGTTTCGATCCGCCGGGCCGCGCCGGCGGCATCGAGCTTGGTGCCGGTCTGTTTCGCCGCGCGGGCGAGCCGCGCGGCGGCCTCGGCGATCGCCGAGGGCTCCGGGGCCCGGGCGATCCGTTCGAGCTGGGCGGCGGCCGCTTCGAGCGCTTCCTCGGGATCGAGCGACTCGCCGAGCTTGCCCGCCTCGTCGGCAAGGGCGCCGATCTCGGCCGCGATCGGCGGCGGCACGAGGGGGCTGCCTGCCGCCTGCGCCGCGGCCTGCCGCAGCGCCTCTTCGACGCGCCGGGCTTCGTCGCGCCGGGCCGCGAGGAACCGCTCGAGCCGCTCGAGCGCCGCGCGGTCCTGCGGCCCGAGGGCGGCGGCGGCTTCGTCCCCCTTCTGCTGCGCGCTGGCGGCTGCTGCGGCGGCCGCCCGGTCGCGTTCGCCGTCCGGCTGGCCGTCGGCGGCCGCCTCCGCCGCCCGGGCGGCTTGTTCGAGCGCCGCCAGGGTGTCGCTTCCGACCGCCTCGAGAAGCTGCTCGCGCTGGCGGTCGAGACCGTCTCCCTCGCGGGCCGCGTTGGCCGCCATTTCCTCGGCGAACCGCCGCGCCTGCTCGAGCGCCGGGACCTGCGACTCGGCGAGGGCGTTGTCCGGCGGCAGGACGACCGTGACCCGGTGCAGAGACGACTCGACCTCCTGCCCCTTGGTGTCGCGGACGACGAGCTTCCACGCCGCCCCGCGCCCCGGTTCGAGGCCGAGCCGCTCCGCCGTGACGCTCGTGGTGAAGGCGATCCGCGCATCGGGGGGGCGGTCGGCCGGCGAGACGCCGGCGAGCGGCTCGGGCGCCGCGAGATGGTCGCCATCGGGTCCGATGCGGATCGCGATCGAGTCGATCCCCCAGTCGTCGAACGCTTCGGCCTCGATGACGACGTCGTCGGGCACCTCGAGGGGGAGCATCTCGGCGGGGCTCGCGACCACCAGCGCCGGGGGCCGGTCGACGGTGGGAACGATCTCGACCGGCGGCACCGGCACGCTGCGGTGCCCGTGGGCGTCGACGAACGACACCGTCGCCCAGGTCCGTGCTGCCACCGGCACCGCCGCCAGCCAGCGGCCGCCGTCGGTCCCTGCCGTGGCCTCGCGCCGTGCCGCGACGCGGCCGGTCTCGCGGTCCACCGCGCGCTCGACGCGCCGCGTGCCGCGCGTCATCCAGCCCGGCCGGTCGAGCACCGCGCGGCCACCGTCGACCTCGAACGTCGCCGTGCCGACGCTGCGGCCGGCGAGCGCCGGCAGCGACGCCAGCGGCGCCCACAGCCTCGTCCACGCGCCCGGTTCGGGCAGCGGCCCGGCGACGAACCGCCGTACCCCTTCGACCGGGGCGCCGCTGCCGTCGCCCCACACGATCTCGAGGCGCACCGTCTCGGATTCGAGGCGCACGGCGATCCGACGCGGCGGGGAGGCGGGATCGGTGCGCGCCATCACCATGAAGGCCTTGTCGGCAGGTGTGTCGCGCGGCAGCAGCAGCGGCTCGAGCCGCGTCCGCAGCGTCGCCGCCCGTCCCGCCTCGCAGACGAACGCCTTCAGGCCCCCCGAGGCATGGGCCGTGGTCCAGCGCCACGGCTGCGGCACGACGGCGTCGCGCGGCAGATCGTCCTCGAACCAGACGCGCTCGTCGAACGCCTCGACCTCGTCGGTGACCACGGTCCGCTCCGTGAGCGTCGCCTCCCCCGCGGCGGCGTCGGGCCTGACCCGCGCGGTGAACTCGACAGTCGCCCCCTCCGGCGCCTCGATCCGCGCCGGCGAGCCGATCACCGGGAGCGGCGCGTCGATCCGCATGTAGGCCGGCAGGCGGATCGCCGGGACGAGGGCCTCGATGGCGGGGCGGTCGAGAACGGTGATCGTGTGCGTCCGCGTCCAGGTGCCGCCCCCCTCGACCCGGTAACGGGCCGCCGCGCCGAGCCCCTCGAGGGCGACGACGAACCGCTCGCCGTCGCGCCGCATCGGGTAGCGCAGCTGGCGGCCGGAACCGTCGTCGAGGACCAGGTCGGCCGCCGCGGCGCTGCCGCGCTCGACCGTCGCCGCGATCTCCAGCGGCTCGTCGACGAGCACCTCGATGTCGCCGGGAATGGCGAACTGCAGCAGTGTCGCCGGCGGGATGTCGGCGGTCGGCGACAGGAGCCGGGACAGCGTCGTCGTGAACCGCTCGCCGAACCCCCCGAACAGCGCGAGCCCCGTCGCCAGCGCCACCGCCGCCAGGCCCGTGCCGCGGCGCAGCGTGTCCCAGCGGATCACGCTCCCTGGGCGGAAGTGCTCGAGGCGGGCGCGGGTCTGGTCGAGGAGCCGCGCCAGCAGATCGGGGCGCGTGCGGTGGAGGTGCCCGGGACGCCGCCCGAGGTCGAGCACCGTGAGCAGCCGGTTCTGCATCCCCCCCACCGCCCGTTCGATCCGCAGCGCCACCGCGTCGAGCACCGGCCGGCGCCAGGCGGGCACGGCAAGGAAGGCCGCGGCGGCGGCGGCCACCGCCAGCCACCAACCGCACCATGCCGCCACCCGCGCCGGCACGCCGAGGGGCACCACCAGATCGACGACCACGCCGCCGACGACCCATGCCACCGCGACCGCGGCGACGAGCACCAGCCCGGTGGCGATCGACACGGCGATCACGCGCCGCCGCACCGAGGCGACCAAGGCGCCCAACGCCTCGACCGTTTCCGCCGCGCCGTGAGGTGACGATCCGCTGGCCATCCGCTCCTCCTCGCTGCCGTGCAACCGGTGCCCCGGTCAGACGCTCCCCGGTTCGGCACCGTCGACCACCTGCCCGAGCCGCCCCGCGAGCCGCCCGAGCCAGCCGCGCAGCCCCGCCGCCCGCTCCCCTGCGACCGGCGGCGCCAGGGTGCTCAACACGAACTCGACGGCGAACACCGCCAGCGCCGTTCCGATCAGCCAGCGCCAGATCTCGCGCCGGCCGCCGAGCGTGCCGGCGAGCACCGGATCGTCGCCGCTGCCGGCCAGATAGGTCACCGCGCGGGGAGCGAGGATCCGGCTCAATTCGGCTTCACCGAGGTGCTCGAGCAGCGCCCCGTCGACGTCGCGGTTGACCGCCATCCCGAGGCGCAGCGGTTCGTCGCGGCTCCCTGCCGGCGGTTCGATCGTGAAGTCGTAGTGGCCGACGGCGAGCGTCTCGGTCAGCGCGCCGGTGGCATGGCCGTCGCCGGCCACCAGTTCGATGGCGCGGCGCCCCCCGGCCGGGTCGGTGACCTCGACCGTCGCCCGGCGCCAGGCTTCGTCGACGCGGACCGGCGCCGGCTCCCCGGGCCGGACCGACTCGGCGACCACGGCCGCGGCGGGCCGGCGGACATGCTGGACGGCGCGGAGGAGGATCGGCACGAACGCCGGGTGGACCGGGAGCGAGGACCAGTCGGGGGTGAAAGCCAGCCCGGAGACGAGCACGCGGCCGCGGCCGATCCGCGTCTCGGCGACCACCGGCGTGCCGTCGGCGAGCCGGGCGAGCACGATCACCGGTGGCCGCGAGGAGGCGCCCTCCCCCTCGGCGGCGGCCAGCGCCACGCGCCGGAAGACGCGGAGTGTTTCCAGGCCGACGGTCCCGGTCGCCGCGCCGCCGTCGCGCCCGGCGCGAAACGGCCCGAACACCGGGTGCGAGGTGTCGACCTCGCCGAGCGTCGTCCCGGCGTCGGTGTCGTCAGGATCGCCGGCCGCCGGCTCGAGCGTCAGCGCCGCGGCGTTCTTGCCCCGGGCATCGCCGAGGACCGGCAGGTCGCCGCGGCCGTCGCAGCGCGGTCCCGCCGCCACCACCAGCCCGGCCCCCCCCTGCACCTGCCGCCGCACCCACAGCGAGCGGGCGCCGTCGAGACGGACGTCGGCAAGCACGATCACGTCGGCGGCGTTGACGCGGGCCTCGTCGAGCTTGTCGCCGCGGACGAGCGTCACGTCGAGGCTGCGCGCGATCTCGCGGTTGAGCCCGTCGCCGGCGCCGTCGGGGCCGGTGACAGGACCGTCGCCGGCGAGCGTCTCCAGCGGCGCCTCGAGCGCCGCGGCCACGAACAGACCGGGGTCGTCGATCCCGCGCGCATCGGCCGGGGCGACGACGAGGACGTCGACCCGCGGCTCGACGGCCAGCGCGAACACCAGCGCGTCGTCCTCGGGAAAGGCATCGGCCGGGATCTGCAGGCGGCCGCGGATCACCCCGGCGCGGCGCGGCACCACCGCCAGCGACCGGGTCACGGTCGTTCCCGGCTGGACGACCACCGTGTCCTGCGCCGCCAGCTCGTCGTCGAGGAGAACCGACACGGTCTTCTCGACCGGCTCGGTGCCGGCCGCGGCGACCCGGGCGGTGATCTCGACCGGCAGGCCGACCACCGGCCGCTGCGCGCGCGGCGGGTCGCCGAGCAGCGCCGCGTTGGCGACGCGGCCGACGTGGCCGACGTCGAGCACGACCAAGCGAGCATCCGGAGGCAGGGTCCGCGCCGTGCCGTCGGCGCCGAGCCGTCGCCAGGCACGGGCCTCGCCGTCGGTCACGATCCACGCCGTCCGCGCCCCGCGCGGCGGCCCCGACAGCCCCTCCACCAGCGCCGCGCCGAGGGCCGCCGGGCCGGGATCGGCGGCCAGCGTGTCGAGCGCGGCACCGAGGCGGCGGCCGTCGCCGAGCGCCGCCCGGTGGAGCACCGTGGGCTGCACGCCGGCGCGGACGAGGGTCACGAAATCCCCCGGCCCGAGCCGGGCGGCGGCGGCCCGGATCGCCTCGCGGATCCGGTGCAGGGCCGAGGTCCCCTCGCTCACCAGCCCGGTGGTCAAGCCGACGTCGGCGACGAACACCACCTCGCGCCCACCGCGCTCGCCGAACAACCCGGCGAGGCGTTGGATCACCGGCCGGGCGAGGGCGGCGACGACGAGCACGACCAGCGCCGTCCGCAGCGCGAGGAGCAGCCATTCCAGGAGCCGCAGGCGCCGGCGCTGCTGGACGTAGCCGTCGAGCAGGAAGCGGAACGTCGGCAGCTCGATCTCGCGGATCCGGAAGCGCTCGAGCAGGTGGAGGATCAGCGGTACGGCCGCCAGCGGCAGGAACCAGAGGAGGGCGGGATTGAGCATGGCGGGGAGCGGGCTCGTCAGCCCGAGACGCGGGCCCGACGGGCGAGGTAGGCGGCGAGCAGATCCTCGAACGGCTGGTCGGTGAGCACCATCTCGTAGCCGATCGAGCGTTCGAGACAGGCGGAGCGGACGGCGGCGAGGAAGGCCTCGAAGCGTTCGCGGTAGGCGGCCCGGACGAGGCGCGGGTTGGCGACGAGGCGCCCCTCCCCCTCCATGTCGCGGAACCGCGCCGAGCGCTCCCAGGGGAAGTCACGCTCGGCGGGATCGACGACGTGGAACACCACCAGATCGTGGCGCCGGTGGCGGAGCAGCGACAGGCCGGCGTCGATCGCGGCCGGGTCGTCGAGCAGGTCGCTGACGAGGATCACGATCCCGCGCCGCGGCAGCCGCCCGGCGACCTCGGCCAGCACGCCCCGGATGCCGGTGTCGCCCCCGGGGGTGGTGCTGGCCAGCGCCGTGAGCAGGTGGCGGAAGTGATGGGCCACGCTCCGCGGGGGGATGAACTGGCCGATCCCCTCGGCGAACGTCACCAGCCCGGCGGCGTCGTTCTGCCGGAGGGCGAGGTGGAGCAGGGAGGCGGCCAGCCCCCGGCCGAAGTCGAGCTTGGTCGTCCCCCCGGAGGCGAATCCCATCGACCGGCTCGTGTCGAGGACGACCGTGACGCGCGTGTTGGTCCGGTCCTCGAACAGCTTGACGAAGTAGCGGTCGGTCTTGGCCAGCAGCTTCCAGTCGAGCGAGCGCAGTTCGTCGCTGGGGGTGTAGGGGCGGTGGTCGGCGTACTCGACGCTCGACCCGAAGAACGGACTGGGGTGGATGCCGGAGAGCAACCCCTCGACGGCGCTCCGTGCAACCATCTCGAGGCGCGCCACCAGCGCGAGCGCCCGGGGGTCGACGACGCCGCCGAGGGCCGGCGCGGGGCGCGGCGGCTCGCTCGGCGGGGTGCGGGAGGCCATGGCATGGTCCTGCGGGGCGGCGGGCCGCGGTCAGGTCGTTTCGGGAACGGCGTCGAGGAGCGTGTCGATGATCGCGTCGGTGGTGATCCCCTC
>JAGWVR010000022.1 GCA_018970785.1 Planctomycetota bacterium | reverse complement strand
CCGAGCGCGCCGCCGCCGACCGGGCGGCGCTGGCGGCGGCCGCCGCCTGGCGCGACGCCCGCGCCTCCCTCGCCCGGATCGACCTGCGCCTCGCCCTGGCCGCCGACATCGTCCGCCACGGCGAGCTGGCCGCGACCGACCCGGCCGGCGCGGCGGCGCTCGCCGAGAGCATCGACGAGCGCCGCACCGCGCTGGGGCAGGTGGCCCGCGTGCGGGCGCTGTCCCCCGAGCAGCTGGCGCTGTCGCTGGCGACGGCGGCCGGCACGCTCGAGGCGGCGCGGACGGCGGTGACGTCCGCGCTCGACAAGGAGCCGCCGCCCGCGCTCCAGGCGGCGCCGCCGGAGACGGCACCGCGGCTCCGGGCGGTGCTCGTCGAGCTCGGGGTCGTCCAGCGCCAGGCGGGGCTGCTCTCGACCGTCGCCGGGCTGTACGGCGATCCGCTCGCCGGCGAGTTCCAGGCCTCGGTCAACCAGGCGCTGTGGCTGGGGAATGCCGCCGACGTCGGTGCCTGGCTGGCGCCCTCGGCCGGGTCGCTCGTCGGCCGGTTGGTGGCGCTGGCCGACGACGGCGCCGTCGCCGACGAGGCCACGCTGGCGATCCTCTCCCGTCCGGCCGAGCCGGGGGAGCGCGACGAATTCGTCCGCTTCCTCGCCGACCGGGGTGGCGACCGGCCGGCGGCGATCGCCGAGCTGGTGTGGGCCCTGTTGGCGAGCGCCGAGTTTCGCTTCAATCATTGACCTCCGCGGAGACGTCGCCATGCCAGCCTTCGACAGCCCTGCCTGCGGCTCGGCGGCCCACCGCCTCTCGCGGCGCGCGCTGCTCGGCGGGATGGCCGCGGCCGCGGCCGGGGGGATCGCCGGGCGCCCGGCGCTGGCCAGAGCCGTCGCCGGCAGCGGCAAACGCGTCCTCCAGATCTTCCTCCACGGCGGCGTCAGCCAGCTGGAGAGCTGGGATCCCAAGCCCGGCACGGCGACCGGCGGACCGTTCCGGGCGATCCCGACGAGCGTGCCGGGGATCCACGTCAGCGAGCTGCTGCCGTTCACCGCGCGGCAGATGCACCATCTCGGCCTCGTGCGCGGCATGGCCGGCGGCTCCGACGATCATGCCCGCGGCCAGCGCGAGATGTTCAGCGGGCGCGACCAGCCGGTGCCCCTCGACGTGCCCGATCTGGGCGCCGTCGTCGCCAAGGCGTGCCTCGCCGACGATTTCCCCCTCCCCGGCCACGTCCTCATCCGCGGCGGCGGCGGCGGGCCGGGCAGCGCCTCCGCGCTCGGGCCGCGCTACGCCGGCGTGATCATGGAGGATGCCAAGCCGCCGGCGTTCACCGACCGGCCGGCCGGCCTCTCGGCCGAGGCGGAGCGGCGCCGGGCCGCGCTCCGCGCCCGCCTCGACGCCCGGTTCACCGGCCGCCGGCGCACGGCCGACACCGAGGCCTACACCTTCTCCCACGAGCAGGCCCTCGACCTCCTCGACCGGCGGCAGGTGTTCGACGTCGGCCTCGAACCCGAGCGCGACCACGACCGCTACGGGAGGAGCGAGTTCGGCCGCCACTGCCTGATGGCGCGGCGGCTGCTCGAGCACGGCGTGCCGTTCGTCCAGGTCAACCACTCCAACTACGACACCCACTTCGAGAATTTCGACTTCCACGTCGAGCAGCTCGGCGAGTTCGACCGGCCGTTCGCGACGCTCGTCGAGGACCTCGCCACGCGCGGCCTCCTCGACGACACGCTGGTCTGTGTGATGAGCGAGTTCGGCCGCACGCCGCGGATCAACGCCGGCTACGGCCGCGACCACTGGGGGAAGAGCTGGAGCGTCCTCCTCGGCGGTGCCGGGATCCAGCGCGGCGCGGTGGTCGGCAAGACCAACGCCGACGGCACCGAAGTGATCGAGCGGCCGGTCGACCACGGCCACGTGTTCCACACCGTGCTGTGCGCCATCGGCGTCGATTCCGCCGGGAGCTTCCACGTCGGCGGCCGCGACCTGCCGATCGCCGACCCGGCCAAGGGGCCGATCACCGAACTGCTCGCCTGACGGGCCCTCCGCCATGGCCGATCCCGCGCCGATCGATCCCGCCGCGACCCACGAGACGGCCAGCCACAAGCACGGCCGGCCGCTGGTGGCCTGCGCCTGGGATCCGGCCGGGAAGTGGATCGCCTTCTCCGCCGAGGACGCCACCGTCCACCGCCTCACCGCCGCCGCGGGCGCCGCCGCCGATCTGCCGGGGCCGGCGCACGACAGCTGGCCGTGGGCGCTGCGATTCTCCCCCGACGGGACGCGTCTGTTTTCCGGCGGCTACGACGGCCGGCTCGTCGCCTGGTCGCTCGGCGAGCCCGCCGCGGCGGCCTGGCTCGTGACCGCCCACGACGGCTGGCTCCGCGGCCTCGCCGTCAGCCCCGACGGCACCACCGTGGCCACCTGCGGCAACGACCGGACGGTGAAACTGTGGCGCGGCGCCGACGGCGGAGCGCTGGCCACGTGCCCCGGTCACGAGTCGCACGTCTACGCGGTCGCCTGGCACCCCGACGGCCAGCGGCTGGTGTCGTGCGACCTCAAGGGGTTTCTCAAGGAGTGGGACGCCGCCGGCGCCCCCGTCCGCGACCTCGGCAGGGCCGAGGCGCTGTGGAAGTACGACACCCAGTTCCGCGCCGACATCGGCGGCGCGCGGACGCTGGCGTTTCGCGCCGACGGCGCCCAGCTCGCCGTCGGCGGGATCACCGCCGTCACCAACGCCTTCGCCGGGATCGGCCATCCGGCGGTCTGCCTCCTCGACCACGCCGACGGCACACAGGCCCTGCTCCTCGAGCCGAAGGAGAAGCAGCAGGGGGTCTGCTGGGGCGTCGCCTGGCACCCGCAGGGATTCTGGGTGAGCGTCGCCGGTGGCGGGGGCGGCGGCTGGCTGCGGTTCTTCAAGCCGGGGGAAGCCGGCGAGTTTCACGCCCTCAAGCTGCCGGCCAACGGCCGCGGCCTGGCCCTCTCCCCCGACGGGCGCCAGGTGGCGGTGGCGCTGGCCGACGGCACGCTGCGCACGTACGGCATGTTCGCCAAGACCGCCTGAGCGGCGCTTGTCACTCGAGACGGTTCCCCCGAGGAGGATTCGCCATGTCGTCCCCGCGCCGTGGATCCGCGAGCTTCGGCATCCCTCCGCGCCGCACGCTGCTGCGGCTGGCGGCGCTGGGAGCGGCGAGCGTGCCCCTCGGCAGCCACGCTGCCGCCGACGAGCCGCGCCGGCTGCGCGTCGGGATCGTCGGCCTCGGCCGCGGTGCCGCCTACGTCAAGACGCTCCTCGGCCTCCCCGGCGTCGAGATCGCCTGGCTCGCCGAGGTCGATCCGCGCCGCCTGGCCGCCGCGATGAAGCGCGTCGAGGGGAGCCAGCCGGCGGCCTGCCGCGGGCTCCCCGATTTCCGCGCCGGCCTCGACGACCCGCAGCTCGACTGCGTGTTCATCGCGCTGCCCAATTTCTGGCACACCCCCGCGGCGCTCCTCTGCCTGGCCGCGGGCAAGCACGTCTACGTCGAGAAGCCGGGGAGCCACGACATCCGCGAGGGGGAGTGGCTGGTGGCCGCGGCGGCGCGCTCGGGCAAGCAGGTGCAGATGGGCAACCAGCGCCGGACCTGGATGAAGGACGCGATCGCCGCGCTCCACGCCGGCGCGATCGGCACGGTGCGCTTCGGCCGCGGCTTCTACTATGCGTCGCGCGGTCCGGTGGGCGCGCCGCGCGCCCCGGTCGCCGATCTCGCCGCCGATCTCTGGCAGGGGCCGGTGCCCGACGACCCGCGCCACGACGTGCGCCAGCTCGCCCACTACGACTGGCACTGGTTCTGGCACTGGGGCAACGGCGAGCTGGGCAACAACGGGATCCACTTCCTCGACATCCTCCGCTGGGGGCTGAAGGCGGAGCATCCGCTGCGCGTCAGCTACACCGGCGGCCGCTACGCCTTCGCCGACGCCCAGGAGACCCCCGACACCGGCACCGCCGCCTACGACTTCGGCCACGCCGGCTGCGAGTGGGTGCAGAGCTCCTGCCATCCCCGGCCGGTGGAGCAGCCGCCGGCCGAGATCGTGTTTTACGGCGACGGCGGATCGATGGTCATCAACCGCGACACGTGGGTGGTCTACGACACGAAAGGGGTCGAGACGTCGATGAGCACCAGTTCCGTGGTCGGCACCGGCGACGCCTCCCACATCGGCAACTTCCTCGACGCCGTCCGCGGCACCGCCACGCTCAACAGCCCGATCGACGAGGGGCAGAAGAGCACGCGGCTGTGCCATCTCGGCAACATCGCCTACCGCACCGGCACGGTGGTCCGCTGCGATCCCGTCAGCGGTGCGATCCTCGACAATCCCGCGGCGCTGGAGCTGATCGGCCGGCCGCGCTACCGCGACGGCTGGGAGGTGAGGGCGTAGCCGGGGCGGGTTGCGCTCACGGCCGGCAGCTGCGCACCGCGCAGGCCGGTGGGCAGAAATCGTCGATCACCGGCTCGGCGCCGCCGTAGCCGACGGTCGTCGAGCGATAGCCGCTGCCGGTCCAGGCCCACGAGTTTCCCCCGGTGTTGACGACCGGGACGGGGCGGCCGAGCTGCCACTCGTAGCGCTCCCCCGTGGCGAGGTCGAAGATCCGCCCGGAGTTGGTCGCCTGGTCGAGCCGCCAGCGGCCGTCGTCGTCCATCCGCAGCGACGGCCGCGCACCCTGCGTCGCCAGCCGGCGGGCCAGCTCCGGGGCGCGCTTTTCGAGCGCCTTGCGGCGCGTCTCCTGGTCGGCGACCGGATCGAAGAGGCGCACAGGGAACGACGAGCCGGGACCGAGCTCGTAGCGGAACTGTCCGGCCCCGTCGAACTGGCTCCAGACGTGCCTGCCCCCCGTGGCCGCAGGGCGGAGGTAGACGTTGTCGGCCTTGAGGTCCTTCCGGGCGACGGGCGCGAGCTTCTCGGTGAGCGGGTCGTAGCGGTAGATCACCGCCGGGTCGAGCCGGTCGTCGAGGGCGAGCTCCTTGGCCGGCGTGGGGGCCGGTTCGGCAGCGTGGGCGGCGACCGGGACCAGCGCGAGGGCGGCAAGCAGGAAGGCGCGGAGGTGGGGGAAGGTCATCGGATGGGCCTGCCAGGTGCGACGGCATGCTGGAACAGCCGCCAAGGGAGCGTACCTCGCGATTTGCGGTCAGGTCGGCAGGGTGTCATTCGGCCGGTGGAGCCTCGGAGCGTGCCGGGCGAGACGGATGCACCCCTGCTTTTCAGCCGCGGTGGCCGAGCCGGTGCGTGCGCCCGTGACCGCGGTCGTTTTTCTGGTCAATCCGCGGCCGCGGTCCTCGCCAAGGCCGTGATCGCGTCCCAGTCACTTGCGCGGATCCGGTCGGCCGGTGCGACCCACGAGCCGCCGACCACCGGGCAGTTGGCCAACTTCCGGTAGGCGGCGACATCCTCGCGGCGGATGCCGCCGGTCGGGCAGTAGACGACGTCGGGAAGGACCGGTGCCACCGCCTGGAGAAAGGCGATGCCCGCCGTGCCATGGGCCGGAAACAGCTTCTGCTCGAGAAACCCGTGGCTCCGCGCGGCCAGCGCCTCGCTCGGTGTCGCCACGCCGGGGAGGAAGGGAAGGCCACAGGCTCGCGCCGCGGCGGCGATCTCCGGCGTCAGGCCGGGGGAGACGCCGAACGTCGCTCCGGCCGCGACAGCGCGCTCGACGTCGGCCGGCGACAGCAGCGTGCCCAGGCCGACGTCGGCCTCGGGGACCGCGGCGCGCATCGCGCGCACCGCCGCGCAGGCCGCCGGGGTCCGTAGCACGACTTCGATGACGTGGATCCCGCCGGCGACCAGCGCCCGCGCGAGTGAAGCGGCGACGGCTTCGTCGTCGATCGTCACGATCGGGATCACGGGGCCGCGGGCGAGGATCGCGCGCATCGGACGCGGATCCCGGGAGGCTCTCCTGTCCATCGCTGCATCTCCCGGGGCTGCCAAGCGGCTCCCATGCGGCGCCGGCGCCGCTGCGTTCGGTGTCGTCAGCGGAATATACCCCGCTTCGTCTCCCGCGACGCTGGGCTCCGGCCGATCGCCCGTGGTACGGCGCTCGTGGAACAGCGCGGCAAAACGGGTACAACACGTCCACGGGCCCGTAGCTCAGCGGTGAGAGCAGGGGACTCATAATCCCTTGGTCGTAGGTTCGAATCCTACCGGGCCTAGTCGTGCTGGTGCATGTTCTTCTGCGATGCCCGCTGCTGGCATCCCGGTTCTTCCAGTGACGCCCGCACCCGTCGCGGCACCGTCGTCTTGTCATCGCCTTGGATTTCCTCGGGCGATTCGGCCGGATCAGCCGCCGCAAAACCGACCGACGCCAAACGGCCCGGCAGGTCAACTCAGTCTCACACCGGATGCGACGCGATCCCTTGCATCGCCAGCCACCAGGAGATCACGAGGCAGACCGGGACTGCCGCCAGCCCGACCACGAGGCCGGTCAGCGCGCCCGGGGAGCGTCGGCGCCATTCCCCGATCGATATGCCGACCCCGATGAGCGCGGGGACAAGGCCTCCGATCAGACACAGCATCTCAATCGCGCTCGAGTCCCAACGGGGCCGCATGAAGGGAACGAACCACGAAAGCACGAGGATGCCCACGGGAATCCCGATCGCGGCCAAGGCGAAGTGAAGGCCGCTGGGCTGCCAATCGTTCCCGGCACCGGAATCGGGACCATCCACGGAAAGCTCCTGTGACGCAGCGACGGAGTCCTGCGGCGGCCCCGAGAACGGCTTTGGATAGCCCGCCAGATGCCCGCTCTCATCACCATCCTACGGTCGAAAGGGGGTGCCGGTGACGACCCGCTCGCGGGAGAACCTCGTCGGCAACCGGCTCGCGATCCTCGTGCTGGCCGTTGGCGGCGCGGGGTCTGCGTTCAACGCCCAGCGGTGGCCTGGCAGCCCGTGGAAAACGTGACCGGCCGCCGGATGCGGCCGACGGCGACCCGGGAAACCCTCGGCGTTTCCCGCGGTCGCCTCAGTGGACACTGGCCTCAGAGGGCTTTGTCCACGGACAGCTGGCCGTGTCGCCCCAGGACAGCCCTCGGTGTAGGATCCGTTGGTGGCGTGGGGAGGGCGGGATCGGTGTGCACGCTCGACCGCTGCGGACGAGTCCCGCCGTCGAGGCTCGGCCCGGTGAACGGCATCATCCCCGGGGCATCGGATGCCGATCGATGTCGACGACCGACACCACCCGCCGCGGATGTGCTGTCGTCTACGGCGTGCTCTATGCCGTCGCGCTCGTGTTCGCCCTGCTGTCGGGCGGTAGCGCGGGGGGCGGGATGGCCTTCGTCCTCCCGGTGATCCTGGGATTCCCGTGGGCGCTGGTCCTGGGCGTGCTCATCCTCGTCCCGCAGATACCGACGCCGATCACCTCCCTGGTGTTGCTCGTCGTGCCCCCGGCGATCAACGTGTTCCTCATTCTCCGGACGAGGGGAATCGTGCGTGCACCGCGCGACGACGCCCCCTGAATCCGAAGAAAGCAGCAGGACCATCACGCGCGGACCGAACGACGGCAGGGGGCACCGGCCGACCCCCGCACGGCATCCGACCCAGAAGACCACGGACCATGCGGACGACATCCTTTGCCCGGGGCCTCGTGGCCGCGTGCTACGCCGCCATCTATGCCGGGTGTCTCGCAGTCGCCTGGCAGGGCCGACATGGCGTCGGTGGCGGCATGGCATTCACGGCTCCGGCCGTGTTGGGGGTTCCCTGGAGCCCTCTGGTGTTGGCGGCCCTGATGGCGGCGGGAGTCAAGCCGGAGCCCGATGGCCCCTCGGCCCTTTTGTTCATCGCACTGTTCGTCGTGCCCCCCACGTTGAACGTGCTCGTGATCTTGTTTGCCGGTCGCCGCCGCCGGCCGCCGGATGACGCCACATGACGCCGGTGGGAGCCGACATCGCCGTCGCGCGAGATCCTCTCCCGCCATGCCCCTTGCCCCGCGCGAACGGATCCGCACGGATGGCACCCGATCGAAGGACATGACCAGATGAAGGGCCGGCTACGCCCTGCTGCTGCTTCCCTTCTTCATCGCGACGACGGTCCTGGCGCAGATGCCCTGGATCACGCTCCTCGACCTGCTGGCCACCGTCGTGCTCGTCGCCTGGCTCGTCCATGCTTCGCAGTTGCGGTCGGCGCTGGTCTCGCGGCGGCCGCGTGCCTCGGCTCCGTGGTGCCTGTGGGCCGGGGTGCCGCGGGGAGAGATTGGTGACAGGGAGATCCGGGGCGGCTGAAGGATCCCCGGCCATGGCTGGGACCTCCGCAGGGAGTGCCGCCCTCCGCCACCGATCCGATTCGAAGCCAACGCTGTCGAGGGCACTCTCCACCGAGGGAAAACGGCCGACCCTCATCATCGGGAGGGATCCTCCGCCGTGCCGATCCGCCGTTGCCAGGCGTCGCGTGCGAGGAACACCACCACCCCCGACACGAGCACCGCCGCCGCAAGGCCGAGGGCCTCGAGCTTCGACGTGCCGAGCACGAACAGCCAGCCCGCCAGGGCGACCAGGCTCGGCAGGGGATAGAGCCACATCCGGAACGGCATCCGCTCGGCCGGCAGACGGCGGCGCAGGAGGTGGAGCCCGACGATCTGCCCGATGAACTGGATCACGATCCGCACCGTGACCGCGGCGTCGATCACCTGCGGCAGCGGGCGGTAGCAGAACACCGCCGTCAGCACCCCGAGGCCGAGTAGCGCCACCCACGGGTAGCGGTGGACCGGATGGACCCGGGCGAAGACCGGGAGGAAGTCGCCGTCGCGGGCCGCCGCGTAGAGGACGCGCGAGTAGCCGAGGTGGATCGCGAACAGGCAGGCGGCCACCGTCCAGAGGACGAGGAGCGTGAACGCCACCGCCACCTCCCGCCCGTAGATCGTCTGCATGAACTCGGCGGCGACGTTCTTCGAGACCATCGCCTGCTGCCAGGGGACGACCCCGATGATCACGGTGTTCATGCACAGGTAGATCGACGCCACGACGACGATCGAGATCACGACCGCCCGCGGGATCGTCTTCCCCGGCTCGACGACCTCGTCGCCGAGGTGGCAGACGTTGTAGTAGCCGAGGTAGTCGTAGATCGCGATCAGCATCGCGCCCCCCAGGCCGGCGAAGAACCGGCTGTCGAGCCGGAAGGCATCGGGGGGGAAGGTGATCAGTTCGGGGCGGAAGTGGAACAGGCCGGAGACGATCACCACCGACACCGTGACGATCGTCCCGACGGCGAGCGCCACGCTCAACGGGCCGAGGAACCCGATCGGCCGCGCCAGCACGGCGGTCATCGCCAGCACCGCGATTGCCGCCAGCGTGGCCGGCCCGCCGGGGATCGGCCAGTCGGTGATGTCGGGGCGGATGTACGCCAGGTAGTCGATCGCCCCGATGTAGCCGGAGGCCATCTCGAGCGTGCCCGAGACGGCGAACTGCCAGATGAAGAGGAACGGAATCAGCCGGCCGAAGCGCGTGCCTCCGTAGATCCGCGAGAGGAAGTGGTACGACCCGCCGCTGCCGGGAAGCGCCGCGCCGAGCTCGCTCCACACCAGCCCGTCGCAGAACACGAGGACCGCGGCCACGACCCAGCCGACCAGCGCCTGCGGGCCCGCCATCGCAGCGATGAACATCGGGATCGTGATGAACGGGCCGATCCCGACCATGTTGGCGACGTTGAGCGCCGTCGCCTGCCACAGGCCGATGCTCCGCTCGAGCGGTGGGGGAGACTCGGGCATCGGCCGGCACCTCGGTGGGCGCTGGGGCCGGTCGGGCGGAAAGGCACGCGCCGCATGGCGCGGAACCGGGCCACGCGGTCTGGGCCACGATCCGGTCAGCGGCTGTCGTCGGGCCCCATGGCCGCCCTGCCCGGCGAGCGAGTGGCGATCGCCGGCCCCGCGCGGCGGTTCGTTCCCCGGACGCCGCGGGGCATTCTCCGGGACGGGCAGCTTGGCCACCACTTCCGTCGCCGTCAACGCCGTGGGGGCCGTGGAGCCGCGGTCGGCTGAACGCGCCGGGTGCGGCCGCGCTCGGTATGGTGGTGGGGCGTCGGGCCCGCGCCGCCTCCCTGGCGGCGTGCGGACCGCGCACCGGCAGCCCGTGGAAAAAGTGATCGGCCGCCGGATGCGGCCGACGGCGACCCGGGAAACCCTCGGCGTTTCCCGCGGTCGCCGCAGTGGACGAAGGCCACGGAGGGCTTTGTCCACGGGCAGCGAGCGCCATGGGGAATCGACGATGCGATTCGACGTCTCGGTCATCGGCCTCTACATCCTCGACGTCCTGGGCCGCCCCGTGACCCGGATTCCCGAGCGGGGGAACGTCGAGTTCATCGAGGAGATCCGGCTCACGGTCGCCGGCACCGCCGGCGGGACGGTGGTCGACACGGCCAAGCTCGGACTCCGCAGCCTGGCCGTCGGCGCCGTCGGCGACGACGAGAAAGCCGACTGGGTCCTGCACACGCTCGGGAAGCACGGCGTCGACACCTCCGCCATGCAGCGCCTGCCGGGCGTGCCGACGTCGGCCACGATCCTCAACGTCCGCCCCAACGGCGACCGTCCCGCCCTGCACGTCCGCGGCGCCTCCGACCACTTCACCGTTCCCGAGGCGCTCGAGGACCTCGTCTTCGACGCGCCGATCGTCCACCTCGGCGGCACCGGCCTCCTCCGGGCGCTCGACGGTGCCGCCAGTGCGGCGCTCCTCCGGGCGGCCAAGGCACGGGGGCGGATCGTGACCTTCGACCTGATCGCCGCCCATGCCGGGACGCTCGCGCTGGTCGACCCGCTGCTCCCGTTCATCGACTTTTTTCTACCGTCGATCGAGGAGGCGCGGGACATGTCGGGGCAGAAGACCCCCGAGGACTGCGCGCGGTTCTACCTCGATCGCGGCACCACCTGCTGCGTGTTCACGCTCGGAGCGGAGGGCGCCTACTACGCCCACCGGGACGGCACCCGGCTGGCGTCGCCGGCGTACGAGGTCGACGTGGTCGACACGACCGGCTGCGGCGACGCCTTCGACGCCGGCTTCATCGCCGCGCTGCATCACCGCCTCGACACCGAAACCGCCCTCCGCTTCGCCCAGGCCGCGGCCGGGCTGGTGGCCACCGGGCTGGGATCCGACGCCGGCATCGTGTCGTTCGAGCACACGCTCGAGACGATGCGGACGTGGCCGGTCAAGAAGCGCTGACGCCGGTCGCGGCGGCTCCGCGCCCACGCCGGCAGCTGTTCCTGGCGCTCGCTGGCGGAGCCGACTGGCGGCGGCCGATTTCCTTTCGGTCACCGTCCGCGGGGCGCGGCGGGCGAAGGCGGGGAGAAATCGCGCGGAAACGTGAACCGGCTCCGCTCCTCTCCCGTCACGGCATGGTGGCGGATCGTGAGCGTCGGCCCACCGTCGTCGGCGACCGTGAGCTCACCGGACAGGAAGCCGGCGTCGACGCGCAGGAAGCGGTGCTCCGGCCGTTCGTCGCCGTCCTTCCAGCCGAGATCGTGCAGCGCGCTACCCGGACCGCAGCCGAACTCCCACAGGCCGGTCGCGTCGTCGACCGACGCATACTGCCAATGGCGGTCGCCGCAGGCCACGATCACGCCCGGCACCGCGGCGAAGGCGTCGCGGAGCTCCCGCCCCTCCCAGGCGAAGCTGTCGTTGGCGTGGTTGTCTTTCTTGGCCGATCGATCGGGGCCGACGATCGGCGTCGGGCTGACGACGAGCTTGAAGCGGGCGTCGGAACCGGCCAGCGACGCGAGCAGCCAGGCTTTCTGCCGGGCTCCGAGGATCGTTTTCTCCGGTCCGTCGGGTTGCGTGGCGGGGCTGCGCTCGTCGCGCCCCTCGAGGAGCCAGATCTGCAGGTCGCGGCCCCAGCGGATCGTGGCGTACCGGGGGTCGCGCGACGGGAACTGCTCCTCGTTGAACAGCCGCGCCCCCTCGGCGAACGTGACCGCGCCGTAGGTGCGGCCCGGCCAGGTGTCGTTGGCCAGCGTGTCGTGGTCGTCCTTGAGGAAGTAGCTGGTGGTGTGGGCGTAGAAGTCGCGATTCGACGGCAGGGCGAACAGCCGCCCCCACTTGAAGCGCATCAGCGGGATCGTGAACGCCCAGGGATCGGGTTTGTCGTAATACTCGACGTCGCCGGCATGGACGACGAACGCCGGCCCGAGGGCCGCCATCGCCGGATAGATCCTGTGGCCGCGGGGGCCGTCGTCGCGGCGGACGTAGTCGTGGCAGGTGGTGATGCAGAACGTCAGCGGCTGGGCCTCGTCGGCCCGGGGCGCGGTGCGGAACGAACCGCACGCCACCGCGGCGGCCTCACCCGTCGGCGACCGCGCCTCGACGACCGTGCGGTAGAGATGGTTGGAGTCGAGCCCCTCCAGACGCCACTGGGCGGTGAAGTCGCGCTCCGCCGAGGTCGTGATCCAGTCGGTGTGGCGGACCCGCAGGCGCTGGTGATCGGGCCAGTACCAGAGCCGCACCTGCCCCGGGGCGCCCGGCGTGGCCCCGGCCATCCTGTCGAGCGTGGCACCCGGAGGGAGCTGCACGCGCGTGAGCGCCTCGGCATCGGTCTGGCGTGCCAGATCGCCCGCGCGGTCGGCGTCGATGGCGACGAACGCGGGACCGTCGCCGACCATCTCGGGAGCGCGCGTGGTGCGCGTCCAGAGGACGACGCTCGACTGATCGGCCCAGCCGTTGCGGGTGGCGTTGGCGAGGAACGGGCCGCTCCGGGCCGGAGCGGAGGGAGCCGGGGCCGGATGGACGACGAAGCGGAAGTCCTTGTAGACGGCCTTGCCGCCGTGGTCGGTGAGCATCACGCGATCGCCCGGCCGGGGGCGGCCGAAGTCGGCCGAGCCGTGGAACTTGCTCAGCGCGACGGTCGTCTCCCAGGCGGGGCCGGAGATGTCGGCCGTGGCGACGAGCTGCCCGTTGAGGTGGTGCTCGATCTTTTCGCCGATGGCGACGACGGAGGCGGTGTTCCATTCACCGGGGGGATGGAGAATCTTGTCGCGCGCCGGCTCGACGAGATCGTAGATCGCCGCGGTCGACCCCTTCGACGTGTCGAGCGGCGGGCTGTCGATGATCTGGTACTCCAGACCGAGGAACCGATCCTCGAAGATCGGGCCGGGAAACCGGCGGACGCGGTACTTGAGTCCGGTGTTGACCCCGTTCTCGATCCGCCACGACCAGTGAAGCTCGAAGTGCTCCGGCAGCGGCGGCGAGAGGATGTTGCCGCCGACGTGGGGGCGGACGAGCCGGACCTCGCCGCCGGCGAACTGCCAGCCGTCGGAGACCGGCTGCCCGTCGGGCGTTTGCCAGAACTCCCGACGGGTCCAATCGGCTGCCGTGGGCACGACCGCGCCAGCGGCGTCTGCCGGGGCCGCCACTTCCTGAGCCGAGACGGCCCTCAGGCCGCCGGCGGCGAACCACGCCACGGCCGCCGCGAGCAGCGGCGTGCCGACGGTCCCCGCGCGGAGGGCGACACGGATCCGGGTGGGGCGATGCATCGCTCGACAGCCTGCAGGACACGGCCGGGGGAAGGCCCCGTCGCCCGCCCCCGTGGACCGGGTTGCCGGGGCACCGTGGCACACGTGCCGCCGGTCCCCGGCCGGAGCCCCATCGTACCTGCCCGCGGCCGGCCGGCGGCATGCCGGACCGGAGCAGGTCAGTTGGTCTGTCCTTCGGACATCAGCTTCATCACGTCGTCGACGTTGAACTTCGCCGGCTTTTGCCGCATCGGGAACTCGGCGAACGACTTGAGGAAGTTGGCGACGATCGCCTGCGTCGGCACCGCCACCCACGCCCGCTGGAGGTACCAACGGTTGTAGTTGTTGGAATCGGTGTCGGCCCGCTCGTAGGGATCGGTGCGGAGGTTGAACAGCTTCGGGGCCCGCAGCGAGACGAACGGCTCGGTCCACACCTGCAGCTGCCGCGCCCGCTGCTCGGCGAACACCATCTTCCACTGGTCACGGCGCAGCGCGACCAGCTGGCCGTCGTCGCTGAAGTAGAAGAACTCCTTCCGCGGCCCCGCCGTGGCCGCGCCGGTGAGGTAGGGGAGGAAGTCGTAGCCGTCGAGATGGGCCTTGTAGGTCGTGTCGCCGATCCGGTGGCCCGCGCGGAGCTTCTCCTTGACGTCGGGCTCGCCGACCGCGGCGAGCAGCGTCGGCACCCAATCGAGGTGCGACATGATCTCGTTGGAGACCGTGCCGGCCTTGATCCGGCCGGGCCAGCGGACGAGGCCCGAGACGCGGTAGGCGCCTTCCCAGTTGGAGTTCTTCTCGCTGCGGAACGGCGTGTTGCCGCCGTCCGGCCACTCGTTGAAGTGGGGGCCGTTGTCGCAGGTGTAGACGACGATCGTGTCGTCGCTGATCTTCAGCTCGTCGAGGAGGTCGAGGAGCTGGCCGACGTGGGCGTCGTGCTCCATCATGCCGTCGGCGTACACGCCCAGCCCGGTGACGCCCGTGCTCTCGGGCTTGAGGTGGGTGTAGAAGTGCATCCGCGACGTGTTGACCCACGTCATCCAGGGCTTGCCGGCCGCGGTGTGCTTGCGGATGAACTTCTTCGTCCGGTCGAGAAACTCCTCGTCGGCCGTTTCCATCCGCTTGCGTGTGAGCGGACCGGTGTCGGCGACCGTCTGCTTGCCGACCCGGCCGAAGCGGGGATCGACCGCCGGATCGTCGGTGTCGGAGGCTTTCGTGTCGAGCACGCCGCGGGGCCCGAACGTGGCGCGGAACGCCGGATCCTTGGGGTAATCCTCGTTCTCCGGCTCCTCCTCGGCGTTGAGGTGGTAGAGGTTGCCGTAGAACTCGTCGAACCCGTGGACGGTGGGCAGGAACTCGTTGCGGTCGCCGAGGTGATTCTTGCCGAACTGGCCCGACACGTAGCCGTGCGGCTTGAGCAGCTCGGCGAGCGTCGGGTCCTTCGCGGAAATGCCGATCGGGGAGCCGGGAAGCCCGACCTTGGTCAGCCCCGTGCGGACCGGGTGGATCCCGGTGATGAACGCCGACCGGCCGGCCGTGCAGCTCTGCTCGCCGTAGTAGTCGGTGAACAGCATCCCGCCCCGGGCGATGCGGTCGATGTTCGGCGTCCGGTAGCCGACCAGCCCCATGCTGTAAGCGCTGATGTTGGCGACGCCGACGTCGTCGCTCATGATCAGGAGGATGTTGGGCTTCTTCCCCTTCGGCTGCGCGGAGGCCGGCTGCATCGATAGCGCCACCAGCACCGCGACGGCGATCGGGAGGACCCGGCGAAGAATGCCCTGCATCACGTCGTCACTCCTCTGAAGACTTCCGAGCATCCCGGAGCGGGATGGCACCGCGGGCCGGCCCGCGAGCGTGACGTTCGCCACGACCCGGGGAGAGGGGGTTCTATCCCGTGGCCCACCGGGCTGCAAGGAGCCGAAGGCGGTAGGGGACCCGGCGTTCCCCGGGCTTTGTGCACTGTAACGCCAGCGGCGTGCCCGGTCGCCGATCGCGGAAGCGGAATTCTTGACCAGCACGGCCCGATCGGCCGATGAGCAACGCCGGAGTGGTGCTCCGACCGTGAAGAGAGTCCGCGCGAAGGCCTCGACGCCCCCGTGCCTGCCCACCTTGCCTGGAACCCTTCGGGTCGGACACACGGGCCTCTCGCTCGGCGCGTGGCCGGGCGCTGCCTCCCGAGACCCCGTGGCAAGGGATTCGGTCGCCCGTCGATCGCCCTGCTGCTGCTGTTGGCGCTGGCAGCCGCGGCCCTTCCTGTCGCCGCCCAGGAGCCGGTGGAGCCGGAAGCGCCAGCCCTCACCGAACGCGACGCCTTCCCCTACTCGATCGACCTGCTGCCCGACGACGCGGCGCCGGCGCCGTTCGAGGCGGCTCCGGGCGGCGGCGAGGGAGCGGCGGCGGCGGGAGGCGATCGCCCCGGCACCCGTGCGGTGACCGGCGATCTCTTCGACCGCCTGTTCTCGACCAAGGAGTCGGGGATCACGTTCGGCGGCCGGGTCACGCAGTACGGTTTCGGCCTCGCCGGCGGCATCGATCGCCCGGTGCCCCCGCCGCTCGACCAGGGGGACATGTTCCGGTACACCGGCCGGAGCGAATACGACGCGGTCGTCGATCTCGAGAAGTTCGGCGGCCTCCCCCACGGCAGGCTGCTGGTCCGCGCCGAGCAGTGGTATGGCGACTACGGCAACGTCTCGACCGGCGCCGGCACGTTCACGCCGGTGGTCTTCCCGGCGCTGCTACCGCCGCGGCCGAACGACCCGGGCGTGCCGTACATCACGGACTTCCTCTTTACCCAGCCCCTCTCGCCCAACTGGGTCGTGTTCGGCGGCAAGAAGGACGTGCTCGGCTCGTTCGATCAGGACATCTTCGCCGGCGGCGACGGTACCGACCAGTTCGTCAACCAGGCGCTGATCGCCAATCCGATGTTCCTGCTCGGGTTGCCGTACTCGTTCTTCACCGCCGGGATCGTCTCGCCCCGCGACTGGGGTGGGATGTCGGTGTTCGTCATGGATCCCAAGAACCGCACGGCCGACTTCATGCAGTTCGGCGACCTGTTCAACCAGGGGATCATCATCGGCGGCGAGATCAAGGCGAAGACGATGTTCTTCGACCGGCCAGGGCAGCAGCACGTCGGCGCGGTCTGGAAGCACCAGGAGCAACTCGACCTCCGCGCGGCCTTCTCACCTCCGCTTGCCGACTCGGTGCCGCCGGGGAGCGGACAGCCGACCCTCTGGGACTCGTGGGTGTTGTACTACGGCTTCGACCAGTACATCGTCCGCTACTCCGACCGTCCCGACCGAGGCTGGGGGCTGTTCGGCAGGGCGTCCATCGGCGACGGCAACCCGAACCCGGTCGGCTATTTCCTCAGCACGGGGGTCGGCGGCTACAGCCCGCTGGGGCGCCGTCGCGGCGACACGTTCGGCATCGGCTGGTTCCTCGTCGGCGCCAGCGACCAGTTCGGTCCCGTGCCGACGGCGCTGCTCGGCCCGCGCGACGGCATGGGCGTCGAGTGGTTCTACAACATCCAGGCCACGCGCTGGCTCAACATCACGCCCGACCTGCAATGGATCCGCCCCGGCCTGGGGGCGATCGCCACCGACTCCGCCTTCGTCTACGGCCTCCGCGCCAACGCGACGTTCTGAGTTTCTCGTGGACAAAGCCATCCATGGCCTTTGTCCACTCGGGCGACCGCGGGAAACGCCGAGGGTTTCCCGGGTCGCCGTCGGCCGCATCCCGCGGCCGATCACTTTTCCACCGACTGCTCGCTGTCTGGTGGACAAAGCCATCCATGGCCCATTCCGGCCGCGGGACGGCCGGCTCGGCAGGTCCACTGGAGTGAACCCGGGGGGATGGCATACCTTGCCCCCTCGGTCGGCGCGGCACCGGCCGTCGCCCGGCCGCCACTCCCACCCGCCGGGATCTCCGATGGACACGATGCAGGCGCTGGTCAAGCGGGAGTCGCGCCCCGGACTGTGGCTCGAACGCGTGCCGATCCCCGAGATCGGGATCAACGACGTCTTGATCCGCGTCGACCGGACCGGGATCTGCGGCACCGACCTCCACATCTACGCCTGGGACGCCTGGGCGCGGAAGACGATCCCCGTCCCGATGGTCGTCGGCCACGAGTTCGTCGGCGAGATCGTCGCCGTCGGATCGAACGTCCACGATTTCTTCGTCGGTGAGGTGGTGTCGGGGGAGGGGCACGTCGTCTGCGGCCGCTGCCGCAACTGCCTCGCCGGCCGCCGGCACCTCTGCAAGGACACCCAGGGGGTGGGCGTCAACCGTCCCGGGGCGTTCGCCGAGTACCTCGCCCTCCCGATGACCAACGTCTGGCACCACGCCCCGCGGATCGACCGCGACGTGGCCGCGATCTTCGACCCGCTCGGCAACGCCGTCCACACGGCGTTGTCGTTCGACGTCCTCGGTGAGGACGTGCTCGTCACCGGGGCCGGTCCGATCGGGCTGATGGCGCTGGCGGTCGTGAAGCACGCCGGGGCCCGCCACGTCGTGATCACCGACGTCAACCCCGACCGGCTCGAACTGGCGCGGCGGATGGGGGCGACGGTGGCCCTCGACGCGCGCCAGCAGCGGCTCGCCGACTGCATGCGCGAGCTGGGGATGAAGGAGGGGTTCGACGTCGGCCTCGAGATGTCGGGATCGCCGGCGGCGCTGCGCGACATGCTCGCCGTGATGTGCCACGGCGGCAAGATCGCGATGCTGGGGATCCCGGCGGAGCCGGTGGCGATCGACTGGAACACCGTGATCTTCAACATGCTGACGATCAAGGGGATCTACGGCCGGGAGATGTACGAGACCTGGTACAAGATGACGGTCATGGTCGAGAGCGGCCTCGACATCACCCCGGTGATCACGCACCGCTTCCACTTCACCGACTTCGAGAAGGGGTTCGCGGCGATGCAGTCGGGACGGAGCGGGAAGGTGATCCTCGACTGGAGGCAGGGATGAGCCGGGAGTCGCTCTACGAGGCGCTGGCGGCCGACGCCGAGGCGATGCGCGCGGCAGGAACCTACAAACCCGAGCGCGTGATCGCCTCGCCGCAGGGGGCCCACGTCCGCGTCGCCGACGGCCGCGACGTGCTCGTGATGTGCGCCAACAACTACCTCGGGCTCGCCAACCATCCCGAGGTCGTCGCCGCCGCGCGCGAGTCGCTCGATGCCTGGGGCTACGGCCTGGCGAGCGTGCGCTTCATCTGCGGCACGCAGCGGCTCCACAAGGAGCTCGAGGAGCGGATCAGCCGGTTCGTCGGGATGGAGGACACGATCCTCTACAACTCCTGCTGGGACGCCAACGGCGGGCTGTTCGAGACGATCCTCGGTGCCGACGACGCGATCATCTCCGACGAGCTCAACCACGCGAGCATCATCGACGGCATCCGGCTGTGCAAGGCGCGGCGGCTGCGCTACCGCAACAACGACATGGCCGACCTCCGCGCCCGGCTGGTCGAGGCGCGCGACGCACGCTACCGGCTGATCGCCACCGACGGCGTGTTTTCGATGGACGGCTACCTCGCCGACCTGCCGGCGATCTGCCAGCTCGCCGACGAGCACGACGCCTTGGTGATGGTCGACGATTCCCATGCCGTCGGCTTCGTCGGCCCGCGTGGCCGGGGCACCCACGAGCACTTCGGCGTCATGGAGCGGATCGACATCCTCACCGGCACGCTCGGCAAGGCGCTCGGCGGCGCCAGCGGCGGCTATACGTCGGGGCGCCGCGAGCTGGTCGACTGGCTGCGGCAGCGGTCGCGGACCTATCTGTTCTCCAACACCGTCGCCCCGCCGGTGGCGGCCGGGGCCCTGGCAGCGCTCGGGATCCTCGAACGCTCACCGGCGCTGCGCGACACGCTCGAGGAGAACACGCGCTATTTCCGCGGCGCGATGGCGGCACGCGGGTTCGCGATCCTGCCGGGCAGCCACCCGATCGTGCCGGTGATGGTCGGCGACGCGGCGCTGGCGGCGCGGATGGCCGAGGCGATGCTCGACGAAGGGGTGTACGTCGTCGGCTTCTCCTACCCGGTCGTCCCCCAGGGAAAAGCGCGGATCCGCACGCAGGTCTCGGCGGCCCACTCGCGCGACGATCTCGAGCGGGCGGTGGCGGCCTTCGAGGCAGTGCGCGGCCGGATCGGCGCCGGCGGCTGAACGGGCGAGGCGGGCCGGTCGGCCCGGCTTGCCCAGCCGGATTTCTCTTCCCGACCGGCACGGTCGGCCGATGAGAACTCGCGAGGAGGGTCTCCTCGTCCGGGGAAGGTCCGCGCCGTCCCCACGACCTGCCCAGTCGACCGAGCTTTCCGAAACGGAGCGTGGTCGACGAGTGAGCACCGACGCGCCATGCCCACCGCACCGCTCGCGCGATCCGCACGCCGGCCCGTCCACGGAGTCTTCCGGGCGGCCCTCTCCCTGCTCGTCGCCGCGGTCTTCGCCAGTGCGGGGGTGACGGCGCCGCCGGCTCGCGAGCCGGCCGCACCGGACGTCGGCGCCGAGCCCGTCGCCCCGGTCGTGACCGACGACTGGGCCACCGACGACCTCGGGGCGGTGGTCCCGGCGCTCTCCTGCACCGACTGCCCCGGCGCCGGGTGCGGTCGTTGCGGCGGCCGGTATTTCGTCGACTACCGCGACGGTTTCGCGATCCTCCCGCGCGATCCCGAGGCGACACCCTATTCGCTGCGGATCCGCAACCAGAACATGTTCCGCTACAACGGCTTCGCCCGGTCGGAACCGTCGTGGACCGATGCCGCCGGCACCGTGGTCCCGATCGTCAACTCCAACTACTTCGGGATCCCGCGCGGGCGGCTGATCTTCTCGGGAAACGCCTTCGATCCGGGGCTCTCCTACCTCCTCAACATCGACTACAACTCCGTCACCAGCCAGCCGATCGGGTTCCGCGCCTACTGGCTGAGCTACAAGTTCGGCGACGCCCTGGAGGTGTACGCCGGGCAGTCGAAGGTGCCGGGGTCGCGCGAGTGGCTCGAGACCGCGTTCGCGCCGCTGCAGAGCGCCGACCGGACGATGGCGACGACGTTCTTCCGCCCCAGCCTCAGCCAGGGCGTGTGGATCACCGGCACGCCGGCCGACGGGCTCTTCTACCACGCGATGATCGCCAACGGCTTCAACACGCTCAACCTGCTCCCCGAGTCGCTCAACGACCGCCTCGCGTCTTCGGCATCGGCATGGTGGGAGCCGTGGGGCGACTTCGGCCGCGGCTATTCCGACCTCCAGGACCACCGCGAGGCCGCGGTCCGGCTCGGCGCCAGCTACACCTACGCGCTGGGCAGCGGCAGCCAGTCGGCGAGCGACGCGGTGGAAAATTCGCCGGTCCGCCTCTCCGACGGCACGATCATCACCACGACCGGCGCGCTCGCCCCCGGCGTCACGCTCACGTCGTACGATCTGTCGCTGGCGGCGCTCGATCTGGCCTGGAAATACCGTGGCCTCGGGCTGTCGACCGAGATCTACTTCCAGGATCTCCTCCGCCTGCTGGGCACCGGGCCGCTGCCGATCACGTCGACGTCGGCGTTCGGCGGCTTCGTCAAGGGGGGCTACTTCGTCGTTCCGCGCGAGACGGAGATCTACGCCCGCGCGTCGTACGTCACCGGCGCCTACGGGTCGGGATCGGAACTCGGGGCGGGCTTCCACCGGTTCTTCTTCCCGGGGAAGGACAATCTGTTCTTCACCGGCGACGCCGCCTGGTTGGAGCACTCCCCGGCCGGCCAGAACCGCACCGGCTTCGTGGCCGGGCAGACGGGCCTGCTGGTGCGCGTGCAGGTCGTCGCCACCTACTGACGGCGTCCCCCCGGCCCGCGACCGCGCGTCCGGTGGACCCGGCCCTCAGCAGCACCCGCTGTCACCGACGCGGCACTTGTCCGGCGCCAGGCAGGCAGTGTGTTTCGTCCCGAGCGAGAACAGCAGCCCCGCCGGCGTGACCTCGACCGCGCCCAGCGGATACTGCGAGATCACGCCGTCCTCGTACTCGACCTCGACCGGCAGGCCGCCCGAGCCGAGGAGCGGGCCGGCGACGCGCATGATCGCCGCCAGTTTCGTCGTCTCGAGGCGATGATCGACGTCGTCGGCGACCCACACCTGGAGGAGGCACGTCTCCAGCGACCGCACCGTGCCCCCGCAGTCGATGAAGTCCTTGCGCACGCGCCCCACCTCGGTGATGTGGTAGTGGGCGGGCACGAACGACCGGTCGGGGAGCATCCAGTGCATCCGTTCGCCGGGACTCGCATCCAGTGCCCGGCACAGTTCGTCGACGGTCATGGCATGGCCCTCAGGGGACGGCGTCCAGTTCGGCGATCAGGGCGCGGACCTTCCGCTCGATCAGGTCGCGGACCTCGCGGAACCGCTCGGGCGGCAGGTCGCGCGGATCGGGGATCTCCCAGGCGACCCGGCGGCCGGCGTCGACCAGCGGGCACTCGTCGCCGCAGCCCATCGTCACCGCGACGTCGACCCGGCGGCCGGCGAACCCCTCCAGCCCCTTCGAGGAATGGGCCGAGAGGTCGTAGCCGATCTCGCGCATCGCCTCGACGGCGCGGGGATTGATCCGTCCCGACGGGCGCGACCCCGCACTCGCGGCGGCGACGCGGCCGCCGCCGTGGATGCGGGCGAACGCCTCCGCCATCTGGCTGCGGTTGGAATTCTCGACGCAGACGAAGAGCACCGTCGCCACGGACACCTCCGGGGACCCCGCGTCACTGTACCCCTTCGCAGGGGCGCGAATCGAATTCTCACGAGCGACCACCGGCGCGCCGTCTCGACACCGCAGCGACCAGGCGCCGGCGCGGGGCACCGCACCCTGCGGTGGATCCGCACTTCGCGCGCTTCAGCGGTCGGGGGCGGTTCCGGGCGGTCCGGCCAGGCCGAGCGCGGCGAGGGCCTCGCGGACGTGGGCGTCGGAGGCGAACGTCGCCGTGAACACTTTCCGCACGATCCCCTCCCGGTCGATGACGTAGGTCGTCCGCCCCGGCACGAAGCCGAGGATGCTCGGCGCGCCGAGCGCCTTGCGGAGGCTGCCGTCGGTGTCGGCGACGAGCGGGTAGGGCAGCGAATGGCGCGCGGCGAACGCGCGGTGGCTGGCGGCCGAGTCCGCGCTGACGCCGATCACCTCGGCACCGGCGGCGAGGAAGCGCTCGTGCGAATCGCGGAAGGCACAGGCCTCCTGCGTGCACACCGGCGTGCCGTCCTTGGGGTAGAAGAAGATCACCACCGCCCGCTTGCCGCGGAAGTCGGCGAGCCGGACCTGCTTGCCGTCGGCGAACGTGAGCGTGACGTCGGGGGCGGGATCCCCCTCGCGGATCGCGGGCATCGCTGGTTCCCCGAGTGCGGGCGTGCCGGGCGCCGCGGCCCGGTCGCTCCATCGTAATGGACCGCGGGGCGAGGGCGAACGGCCTGCCCGCTACACTGTGCGCCGTGCTGCCGGGGACGGGGCGCGGGAACGCACGAGGGAGGTGCCGATGGCGGGCGCGCGCGGACGGTGGGGCATGGTGGTGGCGGCGCTGCTGGCCTGGCCGGCCGCCGCCGACGACGTGGTGCCGGCCACGGCGGCGCCGCGCTGGTGGAAGGGCAACCTCCACACCCACACCTTCTGGAGCGACGGCGACGATTTCCCCGAAATGGTCGCCGAGTGGTACCGGACGCACGGCTACAACTTCCTCGCGCTGTCAGACCACAACGTCCTCTCCCAGGGGATCCGCTGGGACAAGGAACGGACGCTCCGCGCCAAGGCCGGGACCGACGTCGTCGCCAAGTACCTCGAGCGCTTCGGACCGGACTGGGTCGAACGGCGCGGCACCGGGGACGACGGTGAGATCCGCCTCAAGCCGCTCGACGAGTTCCGGTCGCTCGTCGAGGAGCGCGGGAGATTCATCCTCATCCCCGCCGAGGAGATCACCGACAAGGCGGAGAACGTGCCGGTCCACATCAACGCCACGAATCTCCGCGACCAGCTGGCGCCGGCGGGGGGCCGGACGGTCGTCGAGGCGATCAACGCCAATCTCCGCGCCGTCCGCGACCAGGCCGAGCGCGCCGGCCGCGAGATCCTCGCCCACTTGAACCACCCCAACTACGGCTACGCGATCACCGCCGAGGACCTCGCCCAGGCGGTCCTCGAACGCCACTTCGAGATCCACAACGGCCACCCCGGCGTCAACCAGCGTGGCGACGATCTCCATCCCGGCATGGAGCGCCTCTGGGACATCGCCAACACGATCCGGCTGGTCGATCTCGGCGCCGCGCCGCTGATCGGCATCGCCACCGACGACAGCCACGCCTACCACGGCAAGCCGGGCGGCTCCCATCCGGGGCGCGGCTGGGTGATGGTCCGTGCCACCCATCTGACGGCCGAGAAGATCGTCGCCGCCCTCGCCGCCGGCGACGTCTACGCCTCCACCGGCGTCACGCTCCGCGACGTCACCTACGACACCGCGGCCCGCCGCCTCGTCGTCGAGATCGAGCCCGACCCGGGCGCGACCTACACCGTGCGCTTCGTCGGCACGCGCCGGGGCATCGACACCGCCGGCACGCCGATCGACCCGAACTCGCTCGATCCGGCCGCGCGGAAGAACCTCGGCCGGCTGCGGAACCGCCACTCCGAGCGGATCGGCGAAGTGTTGACGACGGTCACGGGCCCCCGGGCGGAATACACGCTCGGCGGCGACGAGCTCTACGTCCGGGCGATCGTCACCTCGTCGCTGCCGGTCGCCGATCCGTCGTGGGACGGGCAGGTGCAGGAGGCCTGGACGCAGCCGGTCGGCTGGCGCGTCAGGGAGGGGGCACCGGCCGCGCCGCGCTGACCGGATCCGGGGTCGGTGGGGGCATGGCGGCGCGGAGCAGCCGATCGTTGCTCGCGCGCATGCACTGCGGGTGGGCGCCGCCGCGCGAGTAGGTGGGTTGCCCGCAGACCGGGCAGCGCGGCCGCTGGCTGACGGTGCTCGGGGGCACCGGTTTCTTCTCGGACATCGCGATCACCTCGGGGAGGGGGCGGCGGGAGGCGAAGACGGCGGCGGGCCAGCGCCGCGGCCGGAACGGAATCCCGCTCCGGCCGCGACGCGTGCGGCCCGAAGGCTCGATGGACCGGGCCCATCGAGGGCTCGGTCCACGACGACTACCGGCGAGCGCCGTAGCCGCCGCGGTTGCCCGGGCGCTCCTCGCGCGGACGCGCCTCGTTGACCACCAGCCGGCGGCCGTCGACCTCGCGGTCGTGGAGCGCGTCGATCGCCGCCTTGGCGGCCTGCTCGTCGGCCATCTCCACGAACCCGAAGCCCTTGCTTCCGCCGGTGTCGCGGTCGGTGACCACCTGCGCCGAGCGCACGGTGCCATGCTCGGCGAACAGCGTCTCGAGCGAGGCGTTGGTGACCTGGTAGTTCAGATTGCCGACGTACAGTTTCTTACCCATGATGCACGAACCTCTCGGGAACATCCCGGCGGCCCCTGGAAGTTTCCGGGCCGCGAAGAAAAGGGCCAGAGTGGTGGCCCACCAAGCCGGGATGGCGAGAGATCACGCGGCGTTGACACCCTGACGACGTTCGCCGGGGCGAACGGCCGGTCAGGGAGACACCGACGACACGAGCGAGGATCGGCATTCCAGATGGTTCTGATCATACCCTGGATCGCCTGCCGCTGCACGCCCTGGGCGGTAACGCTGGCATTGGCGGCGTGCGTCGCCTCCGCCGGCGCGCCGGCGGAGCGGCCTTGCCGGATCGAGATCGTCGAACGGGGCAGCGGCTGGCCGGTGCCGCTGGTGGAGCTGCGCACGACCCACCAGCTGCGGCTGGTGAGCGACAACGCCGGTGTGATCGCCGTCGACCAGCCGGACCTGCTCGGGCGCGAGACCTGGTTCACCGTCGCGGGCCATGGCTACGGCGTGCCGGCCGACGGCTTCGGCCAGCGCGGGGTGCGCCTCGTGCCGCGGCGGGGGGAAACGCTCCGCGTCGAGGTCGAGCGCGCGATCGTCGCCCGGCGCCTCGGCCGGCTCACCGGGGCGGGGCTGTTTGCCGAGGAGGAGCGCAGCGGCAGCCCGCCGCGCGGCGCCGCCGACGGGGTGTTCGGCTGCGACAGCGTCGTCGTCGCCCGGCACCGCGGGCGGCTCCACTGGGCGTGGGGCGACACGACGGTGCCACGGTATCCCCTCGGCGTGTTCCAGACCAGCGGTGCCACCACCCCCCTGGCTCCGCTCGCCGCGGCCGAGCCGCCGCTGATGCTCCGCTACGAGCCGTTCGCCGACGGCGCCGGCCGGCCGCGCGGGATCTGCCCGATGCCGGGGAAGGGGCCGACGTGGATCGGCGGCATGGTGAGCCTCCCCGCTGCCGGCGGCGACGAGCGGCTGGTGGCGAGCTACGTGAAGATCGAACCGCCGCTCGAGGCGATCGAGGCGGGGTTGTGCATCTGGGACGACGCGGCGGCCGAGTTCCGGCCTCACCGTGTCGTCTGGACGAAGTCCCCGGCCGCACCACGGCCGCCGCCGCTTCCCGACGGCCACGCCGTCCGCTGGCGCGACGACGACGGCCGGGAGCGTGTCTTGTTCGGCAATCCCTTCCCGACGCTCGAGTGTGCGGCGACGGTCGAGGCGTGGGGCGATCCGGCGGCCTGGGTGACGCGCGAGCCGCAGCGCGACGTCGCGGCGCGCGACGGGGCCATCGTCCGTCCGCACCGCGGCTCGATCGCCTGGAGCGGCTACCGGCGGCGCTGGATCACGGTGTTCACCGAACGGTTCGGGAAGCCGTCGCCGTTCGGCGAGGTGTGGTATGCCGAGGCACCGGCACCGACCGGGCCGTGGGGCGGGGCGGTCAAGGTGCTGTCGCACGACAATTACTCGTTCTACAACCCGCGGATCGACGTCGAACTGGCCGACCCCGACGGGCCGGTGGTCCTGTTCGAAGGCACGTATTCGACGATGTTCGCCGCGTCGCCGCCGCCGACGCCGCGCCACGACTACAACCAGATCCTCTACCGTCTCGATCTCGACGACCCGCGGCTCGCCGGTCCGGCCGGCGATTGACCGCCGGGGCGACCGCCGGGGATAGTGATCGGTCGGGGCAGGGGTGACCTCGCCCCCGGGAGCGGCCCGGGTCGCCGCGGGGAGACGAGCGATGGCCAAGCGGGTCGCGAGACGGACCGGTTCGGTGCGCGCGGCTGGCGCGCGGAAACGTGCCACGCGGGCGGCCGCGGCGCCGCGCACGCCCACCGGGCGCCGCGCCCGCCCGCGCGCCGCGGCTCCGGGGCCGGCCCTCGACAACGGCGTCGGGATGCGGATGGTGCCGATCCCCGCCGGCACCTTCACGATGGGCAGCCCGCGGAGCGAGCCGGGGCGCAACGCCGACGAGCAGGCGGTGGCGGTGACGATCTCCCGGCCGTTCTTCATGAGCGCCACCCCCGTCACCCAGGCGCAGTGGAAGAAGGTGACCGGTACCGAGCCGTGGAAGGGGGAGCGCTGCGTCGAGCGCGGCGCCGCCTATCCGGCGGTGTACGTCGACTGGCACGGGGCCGTGGCGTTCTGCAAGGCGCTGACTGCCGCCGAGAAGAAAGGGGGACGGCTGCCCGCGGGCATGGCCTACCGGCTGCCGACCGAGGCCGAATGGGAATACGCCTGCCGCGCTGGAACGCGGACCGCCTATTCGTTCGGCGCCAGCCCGCGCCGGATCGGGGAATACGCCTGGTTCTACGGCAACACCGAACTGGCGCGCGAGCAATACGCCCATCCGGTGGCGACCAAGAAGCCGAACGGCTGGGGCCTGTTCGACATGCACGGCAACACCTACGAGTGGTGCGCCGACTGGTACGCCCCGCGGCTCGCCGGAGGCACCGACCCGGTCGGTCCGGCGAAGGGCACGGCCAAGGTCCTCCGCGGCGGCGGCTGGGGCTACGAGCCGCCGCGCTGCCGCTCCGCCGACCGCAACAAGAACGACCCGACGTTCACCGACTTCAGCGGCGGGTTCCGCGTCGTGCTCGCCCCGGCGTGAGCCGACGGGCTACTTGATGTCCTGACCCCAATCGGTGTGGTCGGGGCCGGGCCACTCGTCGACCAGCGCCCGCCGTGCCCAGGCGTCCCAGACGGCGGCGAGGCGCGCGACCGTGGCGGGCTCGCGCGCCGCCAGGTCGCGCGACTCGACCCGGTCGGTGGCGATGTCGTAGAGCTCCCACGGGCCGCGCCATTTCTGCACGAGCTTCCAGCGCCCGTCGCGGACCGCCTTGTTCCCCTCGTGCTCCCAGCACAGCGGCGCGGGGCGCTCGACCGGCCGGCCGGCCAGCGCCGGCGCCAACGACACTCCCTCGGGGGGCAGGATCGCGTGACCGGCGACCGTCGCCGGGTAGGGGGCGCCGGTGATCTCGAGGACCGTGGCCATGACGTCGACGAGGTGGACCGGGTCGTGGACGAGGCCGCCGCGCCGGGCGGCGGGGATCCCGCGCGGCCAGTGGGCGACCAGCGGCGTCGCGATCCCGCCTTCGTGCGTGAAGTGCTTGTAGCGCCGGAAGGGGGTGTTGCACAGCGTCGCCCAGTTCATCCCCAGGTAGACCGTCGATTGCGGTCCGCCGATCGGCCCCGAGCCGGCGGTCCGCCCGGCGGGGCCGCTCTCGGCGTTGCCGCCGTTGTCGGCGAGGAACAGGATCAGCGTGTCGTCGAGGACGCCCCGGGCCTCGAGCCCCGCCACGAGCCGGCCGGTGCTCCGGTCGAGGCAGGCGATCATCGCGGCGTAGACCGCCATGATCGCGTCGAACCGGTCGCGGGCGGCGTCGTCGAGCGAATCCCACGCCGGGCAGTCCGCCGGGCGCGGCGCGGGCGCCTGATCGGCGGCGACGATCCCGGCCTCGATCTGCCGGGCGTGGCGCGCGGCGCGGAGCGTGTCCCAGCCGGCGAGGAAGCGCCCGCGGAAGGCGGCGATGTCGGCGGCCGGGGCCCGGAGCGGGAAGTGGGCGGCCCCTTGGGCGACGTAGAGGAAAAACGGCTTGTCGGCCGCCAGCGCCTCGTCGACGAACCGCAGGCCGTGGTCGACGAACAGGTCGGTCGAATACCACTCGGTGCCGAACCGCGGGTCGTCCTTGGGGAAGGCGTCGCCGTCGAGCCACAGCCGCGCCGTCCCCGCCCGGTCGGCCTCGCGCGGAAAGTACACCTCGCCGAACCGCGACGTGAGCGAACGGTCGAACCCCCGGCTCCACGGCGGGGTGCCGTTGGTGTGGCCGAGGTGCCACTTGCCGGTGATCGCGGTGTGGTAGCCGGCGGAGCGGAGCACCTCGGCGATCGTCACGCAGCGCGGGAGGAGCCGGCCGTGGAAGCCCCGCGACCCGGGCTCCACCTTGCCGTCGAGCCAGCCCATCCCGGCCTGGTGCGGGTGGAGGCCGGTGAGCAGGCTCGCGCGCGACGGGCTGCAGCGTGCGCAGTTGTAGGCCTGCGTGAACCGGATGCCGCCGGCGGCGAGACGGTCGAGGGCCGGCGTCGGGATCTCGCTGCCGTAGCAGCCGATGTCGGAGAAGCCGACGTCGTCGATGAGGATCACGACGACGTTCGGCCGGGCAGCGGCGCCGCCGCCCGCGGCGAGCAGCGGGCGCTGAATCAGGCCGAGGACGATGCCGGCGACGATGGTCCACGCGCGCATGGGTGACTCCACGGTCCGGCGAGTCTACCGCTGCCGGGCCGCCCCTCGCGGCGTTACCGGTCGGCGGGTAGTCTGCCGCCCGCGGCGGCGCGGCGACGGGCCAGCCCACCGGAACACGTGCAGCGGAGCGCCACGCCGATGAGCGACACGCGGACGGGAGGGGGGGCGAGCGGCCGGACCGCGGCGCTGGCCGCGGCGCTGCTCGGCTGGCTGTTCGACGGCTTCGAGATGGGACTCTTTCCCCTCGTCGGTCCCCGGGCCCTCGAGGATCTGCTGGCCGGCCAGGCGGCGGCCGGCGGGCAGGTGCTGGCGGCCGGCGTCAAGGACGCCTGGTTCGGGTCGATCATGGCGGTGTTCCTCGTCGGCGCCGCCTGCGGCGGCGTGCTGTTCGGCTGGCTCGGCGACCGGATCGGCCGGGTCAGGGCGATGAGCCTCAGCATCCTCACCTACGCGCTGTTCACCGGGATCTGCGGCTTCGCCACGACGGCGCCGCAGATCGCCGCGGCACGGTTCATCGCCAGTCTCGGCATGGGGGGCGAGTGGGCGCTGGGGGTGGCGCTGGTGAGCGAGCTGTGGCCCGACGCGTCGCGGCCGCTGCTGGCGGGCCTGATCGGCGCCGCCGCCAACGCCGGCTACCTGCTGGTGGCGCTGGTCAGCATCCTCCTGGTGCGGATCGCCACCGCCGCCCACGGGGTGCTGGTCGCCGCCGGGTTGCCCGAGGCGACCGTCGACTGGCTCACCCGGGGCGACGCCTGGCGGCTGCTGATGATGGCCGGGGCCGTCCCCGGGCTGCTCGTGTTCTTCATCCGCCTGGCGGTCCCGGAGTCGGAGCGCTGGGAAGAGTCCCGGGCCCACGGCGGGACGTCGCACTGGGCGACGCGCGACCTGGTCGGCGTCCTCGTCGGCAGCCTCGCCGTGCTCGGGATCGTGGCGGTGTGGATGCCCGGCGGCGTGGCGACCCGGTCAGGTGCCGGGATCGGCACCGTGCTCACGCTGGTCGGCTTCGCCCTGTCGCTCGGCGGGTTCCTCCTCCCCGTCCTCGGCTACCTGCGCCGCGCGGCGGAGGCCGGGGCGATCGCGCCTGCCGCCCGTGGCGCGATCGTGCGGACGATGATCCTCGCCGCCTGCCTGTCGGGTGTGGCGCTGCTGGGCACGTGGGGCTCGATGCAGTGGCTGCCGAAATGGGCGATCGGTCTGGACCGTGCCGCGGTCGCGGCCGGGGCGCCGGCCGGCTGGCAGGTGAAGGAGATGACGCAGATCGCCACGAGCACCGGGGCGATCCTCGGCACGCTCGCGGTGGCCCTGCTCGCCGGCCGCTACGGGCGGCGCGTCGTCTACGCCGGACTGTGCCTCGCGTCGCTGGCGACGATCGCGCTGCTCTACCGGGGCACGACGGGCTACGGCGGCGGATTCCTCGCCGCCGCGTTCCTCGCCGCGGTCACGACCGCCGGGTTCTACGGCTGGTTCCCCCTCGTGCTGCCGGAACTGTTCCCGACCGCCGTGCGGACGACCGCCCAGGGATTCGCCTTCAACTTCGGCCGCGTGCTCGCCGCGGTCGGCTCGCTGCAGACCGCGGCGCTGATCGCCTTCTTCAGCCGCGGCATCGATCCGGCCCGCGTCGACGTCGAGGCCTTCCCGCGGGCGGGGTTGACACTGTCGGCGATCTACCTCGTCGGCGCGGTGCTGGTCTGGGCGCTCCCCGAGACGCGTGGCCGGCCGTTGCCGGAATGACGGTCGGGCCAAGCCGGCCGGCGCTCACTCCAGCAGCGTGACGCCGCTGATCTGGGCGGTGAACTTCCCGGTGACCTTGCTTCCGGGCGGGACGTTGACCTTCAGGTAGAGGACGCCGTCGCGCTCGGCACGGCGCTCGGTGCTCGCCCCGACGACGAACGGCTTGGGGGGCTTGTCGCCGCCGCGGCCGCCCCCCGGGGGAGCGACGACGCCCATCACCGCACCGAGGGGCACGCCCGACACGAGGTCCTCGGCCGGATTGGCCTCCGACAGCCCGGCCGGCCCGGCGCTGCCGTTGATGACGAACTTGCTCTCGCCGCTGACCGCGATCCGGAACGCCTGGTCCTTCGCCAGCCGTCCCACCGGCTGCCAGGGCTTGGCGGCGTCGATGTCGATCTCGAACGCCGTCGACTCGAGGATCTGCTCGGCGAGCTTGTCGATCCGGGTGCGCAGCGCCTCGTTGGTCGGGTCGAGCTTGTGGAGGGCGTCGAGCAGGAACCGGGCGCGCTCGAATTGCCCCGCTTCCTCGTAGGCGTCGATCAGTTCGTTGGTCTCGCGGAGGAACTCGCCGCGCACCTTCTCCATCTGGGCGTCGAGCCGCTTGACGTCGGCGGCCGGGGGGGCCGGCTTGGAACGCGGCTTCCCCGCGGCGTTCTGGGCGGCGGCCGGCGGGGCCAACGCGGCCACGAGGAGGAGGGGCACGAGTGACCTCGCGGCACTCGGCCGACGCCGGCAGGGAAACGGCACGTGCATGGCGACGACTCCCGGGGGCTGGGGACGGAGGTTCATCCGCTGCGTCATGGCGTGACAAGCCTGAACTCGGGCTCGATCGGGTGGAGACGCGGGGCCAGGGAAGGACGGATGGGGGGATTCCGGTTTTCGGGCTCTGCCATCACCACCGGTGCGGACAAGGCGGGGATGGGCGGCATCAGGGGGATGAAGGGGGTGGCGTCTCTGCCGGAGGGGCCGGTGGTCGAACCGTCGGCGGTGCGGGACTCGGCGGTGTCGGGGCGCCGTCGATCCGCTTGAGCAGGTCGAACAGCGCGCTGTCGGTCGTGAGCACCAGCGTGGCATCGCGACCGAGCGTCTTCCGCCAGGTGTCGAGCGTCCGGGTGAAGGCGGAAAACTCGGCGGCCCGGGGGCTGGCGGCGTAGGCGGCCGCGTAGATCCCGGCGGCGGTGGCGTCGGCCTCGCCCATGATCTCCTGCTCGCGGCGGTAGGCCTCCGATTCGATGCGGCGAAGATCCTTCTCCTTGCGGCCGGCGATCCTGGCGGCCTCGCCCGCTCCCTCCGAGCGGAACCGCTCGGCGATCTGCTCGCGCTCGGAGATCATCCGGTCGTAGATCTTGTCGATCACCCCGGCGCGGTAGTTGAGGCGCTTGACGCGCACGTCGAGCAGTTGGATCCCCCAACTCGTCACCTTGGGGGCCGCCGCGGCGAGGATCTCGCGCTCCAGTTCACGGCGCCCGAAACGGATCGGCGGCAGCCGCGCCGTCGACTCCCCTGCCGAGGCCGTCGGCAGGACCGCCTCGGGGTCGACCACGCGCTCGCGGTCGGAGCGGACCATCTCGATGAGGTCGTGGCGGGCGACGACGTTGCGCGTCTCGGAGCCGATGATGTCGTCGAGGCGCGAGGCGGCACTGCGTTCGTCGCGGAGGCTCTGGTAGTAGCGCAGCGGGTCGTCGATCCGCCACCGGGCGAAGGTGTCGACGACGACGTACAGCTTGTCGCGGGTCGGCATCTCGCTCGGGGGGCCGTCCCATTCGAGGATCCGCTTCTCGAAGCGGTGGGCCTCCTGGATGACCGGGAGCTTGAAGTGCAGCCCGGCGCCGTTGGCGTCGTCGTCGGCGTTGATCGGCTGCCCGACCGGCCGGCCGAACTGGGTGATCACCACCTGCTCGGTCTGGTCGACGGTGTAGGCCGTCGCCGCCAGGGCCAGGCAGACGCCCACGAGCGTCACGGCGCCGGCCGGCGAGGCGATCCAGTCGAACAGCCAGCGGGCGATGGCCAGCGGCGTGCGATCGCGTGGCAGGGGACTCATTCGCTTCCCCTCCGCCGCAGCGCGGGAGTCCGGTCCGGGGCCGGGCCGTCGGCCCGCTCCGGCGACTGCGCCGCAGCCCCGCCCGGAGGCAGCGCTCCGGGGGTCAGTCCGGGGAGTGGGAACAGCGGCAGCACCTGCCGGGCGTCGGCATCGAGGATCACCTTGCCGCCGAGCCGCGGGAGCACGTCGGCGAGCGTCTCGAGGTACAGGCGCTGGCGGGTCACGTCGGGGGCCTTCTCGAATTCGGCCAGCAAGCGACGGAACCGGTCGGCGTCCCCCTCCGCCTCGGCGACGCGGCGGATGGCGTAGCCCTCGGCGCTGCTGATCCGCTGCTCCGCCTCGCCACTGGCCCGGGGCACGACGCGGTTGTACTCGCCGTTGGCCTGGTTGATCATTTCCTCGCGCTCCTGCTGGGCGCGGTTGACCTCGTCGAAGCTGCGCCGCACCGCCGTCGGGGGGAGCACGTCCTTGAGCTGGACCTGCTGGACACGGAGCCCGAGATCCAAGTCGCCCGCCAACTCCTGGAGCTTCGCGATCGCCTCGACCTCGACCCCTTGGCGTCCGACCGTGAGCAGTTCGTCGACGGTCCGGTCGCCGACGACCTCGCGCATCACGCTCTCGGACAGGTCGCGGAGCGTCGGTCCCGGTTCACGGGCGTGGAACAGGTAGGCGATCGGATCGTCGATCTCGTACTGCACGACCCACTCGACGTGGGCCGCGTTGAGATCGCCGGTGAGCATCTCGCTCTCCTGCGTCCGTTCCGCCGACGCCTGGTCGGGATTGGTGGCGCCGGAAGAGGCGAAGCCGAATTCCATCTTCAATTGACGTTTCACCGGCAGGATCGTCACCCGATCGATCCCCAGCGGGAGCTTGAAGCGGAGGCCGGGCTCGGCCAGACCGATGGCCCGCCCGAACCGCTGGACGACGCCGGCGCTGTCGGCGGGAACGGTGTAGAAGCAGCCGAACACCCCGGTCGCGGCGACGAACGCCGCGACGATCGCGATCGGGATCAGGAGCCGCACCGCCGGGGGCAGACCCGGCATCCGGCCGGGGAGCTCCGGGAACGAGGGCATGTCGGGAAACGGTCGGCGCGGAGGCATGGGAATGTGGTGAGGGGGAAACGATTGCCGGAGGGCGACGGCCCCGGGCTCAATCAGTGGCGGCGCCGGCCCGGGCCCGGGCGACGAGGAAATCGACCAACTCCTGGCAGTGGAAGAAGCCCTCCCAGAAGCTGTGTCCCTGCCCGGCGGCGACGACGAGCGACACGAGGTCGCCCCGGCCGAGGGCGACGTAGCAGTCGCGGAGGCGGGCGGAGTTGGGGCCCAGCGGCACGACGGCGTCCTGGTCGCCATGGATGATGCACACCGGCACGCCGGCGCGCGCGGCGACGTCGATCCGCTCGATCGGGCACAGTTCGGCCGCCGCTGCGGCGAGGTCGGCGGGCGCGAGGCCGTAGGCCGGGGCGGCGCGCTCGACGCCGGGATAGGTCCGCCAGTCGTAGACGGGGTAGATGCCCCCCAGGCCTGCCGACCGTTCCGGGTGGGCGATCACCCAGGCCGCCGCCCACAAACCGCCCCGGCTGCGCCCGAGCACGGCGGGCCGCGAGGAGTAGCCGCGCCGCACCATCTCGGCGTGGAGGGCTTCCGTGACCGCCAGTGCCGCCGGGGAGCCGTAGGATTCGCCGGTGTCGACCCCGGCGACGGCGACGCCGGCACGGGTGAACTGCTCGTGCATCCAGCGCTCCGCCTCGTCCGGGTAGGCGGGCAGCGTCGGCGCGTAGAGGATCCACGGACGGCGCCCTGCCGCGGGCGCTTCACCGGCGGCGGCGAACAGGAACGCGCGGTGGTCGGTGACCGTGAACGACTCCCCCGGCAGCGTCAGACGTCCCTCCGCGGCGCGAAGCGGAGGGGCGGCCCCGGCGAGAGCGGCGAGGCTCGACAGTGCGCCGGCGACCGTCCGGCGACGGGACAGGGGCATCGGTCTGGGCTCCGCAGCGGCAACGGGACGGCGACCCCGGGGCACCTGCTGGCCGGCGGCTTCCGCACGAGTCCATGATACCTCCGGGGCGATCGACGACCGCGATGGCCGAGAAGGGGTGGCGATGGACCGACGACGTGGGTCTCGAGGGGTTCGGCCCGTGGCGCGGGCGCTGGCGGCGATCGCCCTGACCGGCATGGCCGTGGCGGCGGCCAGGCCCCCCGACGTGCTGCTGATCGCGATCGACGACCAGAACGATTGGATCGGCCATCTCGGCGGCCATCCGGCGGCGCGGACGCCCTGCCTCGACGCGCTGGCGGTGCGGGGGACGACGTTCCTCAATGCCCACTGCCAGGCGCCGCTGTGCAACCCGTCGCGGACGAGCCTGCTGTTGTCGCTGCGGCCGGGAACCACGGGGATCTACGGACTGCGGCCGTCGTACCGAGACCTCCCCGCATGGCGCGACCGCGTCAGCCTGCCCCGCGCCTTCGCCGCCCACGGCTACCGGACACTCGCCGTCGGCAAGATCTTCCACGGTGGCAACGGGCGCGACGGGGACGAGTTCGAATCGGTCGGGCCGCCGCTGGGGATGGGACCGAAGCCGAAGGCGAAGCTGATCCCGCCGACGCCGATGGGGAACCATCCGGCGATGGACTGGGGGGCGTTCCCGCACGCCGACGAGGAGAAGGGGGATTCCCGGATGACCGACTGGGCGATCGACCGGCTCGCCGACCGTTCCGACGACCGGCCGCTGTTCCTCGCCGTCGGCTACCTGCTCCCCCACGTTCCCTGCCACGCGCCCCCGGCGTGGTTCGAGCCCTTCCCCGACGACGATTCGATCCTCCCGGTGGTCAAAGCCGACGACCGCGCCGACACGCCGCGCTTCTCGTGGTACCTGCACTGGGAGCTGCCCGAGCCGCGTCTCGAATGGGTCCGCTCCGCCGGGCAGTGGCGCAACCTCGTCCGCAGCTACCTGGCGTGCAGCCGGTTTGTCGACGCCCAGATCGGACGGTTGCTCGCCGGCCTTGAGGCGTCCGGCCGGGCGCGCGACACGATCGTGGTGGTGTGGGGCGACCACGGCTGGCACCTCGGCGAGAAGGGGATCACCGGCAAGAACACGCTCTGGGAGGACGCCACGCGCGTGCCGCTCGTCTTCGCCGGGCCGGGGATCGCCGCCGGCGGCCGCGTCGCCAGCCCCGCCGAACTGCTCGACGTCTATCCGACGCTCCTCGAGGCCTGCGGTCTGCCGCCGCGCGACGACCTCGAGGGCACGAGCCTCGTGCCGCAGCTGCACGATGCCGCCGCGCCCCGCGCCCGGCCGGCGATCACGACGCACAACGCCGGCAACCACGCCGTCCGCACCGAGCACTTCCGCTACGTCCGCTACGCCGACTCGAGCGAAGAACTCTACGACCACCATACCGATCCCCACGAATGGACCAACCTCGCCGCCGATCCGGCGCACGCCGCGACGTGCGCCGAGCTGCGGCGCTGGCTGCCGGCGCACGACCGGCCCCCGGCCCCCGGCAGTGCCGACCGGATCCTCGTCTACGACGCCGCCGCCGACAGCGCCGTGTGGGAGAACCGGCTCTCGATCGGGCGCGACACGCCGGTGCCCTGACCGGGCAGCGGTGCGGGCGTTGGTAGGATGGGGGGATGGTCTCTTTCGATCGCTTCTTGGGCCTGTGCTTGGCCGCCGTCATGCCGGCCGCCCCCGGGCCGGCGCTCGCCGCCGGGCCCGACTTCGCGCGCGAGGTGCGGCCGATCCTCGCCGCCCGCTGCTTCCGCTGCCACGGCCCCGACGAGGCCGGTCGCGAGGCGGGGCTGCGGCTCGACGAGGCGGAGGCGGCGACGGCGCTGCTCGGCAGCGGCAGCCGGGCGATCGTGCCGGGTGATCCCGGGACGAGCGCCGTGGTGGCGCGGATCGAGGCGACCGACCCCGATCTCGTGATGCCGCCGCCGCACACGAAGGTCGCGCTGTCGGCCACCGAGAAGCGGATCCTCCGCGACTGGATCGCGGCCGGGGCCGGGTATCGCCCCCACTGGGCGTTCGTGGCGCCGCAGCGGCCGCCGCTGCCGGTGGCTCGCTTCGGCTCCGACCATCCGCTCGACCGGTTCGTCCATGCAAGGCTCGCCGCCGAGGGCCTCGTCCCCGCGGCCGCCGCCGACCCGGCGACGCTCTGCCGGCGCGTCCACCTCGACCTCGTCGGCGTGCCGCCGACGCCCGCGGACGTGGAGGCGTTCGTCGCCGCCTCCGCCGGGCCCGGGGCCGGAGAGGCCTACGAGGCCCTCGTCGACCGGCTCCTCGCCAGCCCGCGCTACGGCGAACGCTGGGCGCGCCGCTGGCTCGACCTGGCGCGCTACGCCGACACCAACGGCTACGAGAAGGACCGCGAGCGGTCGATCTGGCCGTGGCGTGACTGGGTGATCCGCGCCCTCGACGCCGACATGCCGTTCGACCGGTTCACCGTCCGCCAGCTCGCCGGCGACATGCTTCCCGATGCGACGGCCGACGACGTCATCGCCACCGGTTTCCACCGCAACACGATGATCAACGAGGAAGGGGGGATCGACCCGCTCGAGTTCCGCTGGCTGGCGCTGGTCGACCGGGTGGCGACCACCGGCGTCACCTGGCTGGGGCTTTCGACCGGCTGCGCCCAGTGCCACACCCACAAATTCGATCCCCTCACCCACACCGACTACTACCGGCTGTTCGCCCTCCTCGACAACGCCGACGAGCCGGAGTGGGCGATCCCCGCGGCCGACGACGACGCGCGCCGGGCCGATCTCCGCCGTCGGATCGAGGCCCTCTGGGAGGCGCTGCCGCAGCGCTGGCCCGCGCCCCCCGCGGAGAGTCCGGCGGGGGAGGGCGCCGGAGTGGAGGGGGCGTTCGCCGCCTGGAACGCAGCCGAGTCGGCCGCCGCCGTCGCGTGGCACATCGTGCAGCCGGCGACGCTCGAGTCGACGACGCCCCACCTCACGCTCCGCGCCGACGGCTCGATCCTCGCCGGTGGCGACGTCGCGAAGAGCGACGTCTACACGCTCGCCCTGCCGCCGTCCGACCGGGCCGTGCGCGCGATCCGCCTCGAGGTGCTCCCCGACGACAGCCTCCCGGCAGGGGGGCCGGGGCTGGCCTGGTACGAGGGGCCGAAGGGGGATTTTTTCCTCTCCGAAATCGAGTTCGCCGCCGGTGGCGCGCGCCGCGCGGTGGCGTCGGCGACCGCGTCGTTTTCCGGCAAGGCCGCGTTCTCCGGGGCCGAGGGTGCCGTCACGGCGGCGGTCGACGGCGAGATGAGCAGTGGCTGGACCACCAACGGCCGCCAGGGGGAGGCCCACGCCGCGGTGTTCGTGCTCGCCGAGCCCGTCCCCCCCGGCACGCCGCTCACCGTCACGCTCCGCTTCGAGCGGCATTACGCCTGCGCGCTGGGGTGCTTCCGCCTCGCCGTCACCGACCGGGCCGATGCCCGGGCCCGCGGCCACGATGCCGCCACCGAGGCGATCCTCGCGATCCCCGTCGCCGACCGCGACGAGGCCGCGCGGGCGCTGCTCTTCCGCCGGTTCCTCGCCGGGGCGGCGGAAGTGGCCGAGCCGGTCGCGGAGATCCGCCGCCTCGAGGCCGAGGTACGGGCCGGCCCGACGACGCTCGTCCTCCGCGAGCGGCCGGCGGCCTGGCGACGGACGACGCGCCGGCACCACCGCGGCGAATACCTCCAGCCGCGCGAGCCGGTCGACCCGGGGGTGCCCCCGTTCCTGCCGCCGTTGCCCGCCGGGCGCCCCGCCGACCGGCTGGCGCTGGCGGAGTGGCTCGTGGCGCCGGGCCATCCGCTCGTCGCCCGGGTCGCGGTCAATCGGCAGTGGCAGGCGTTTTTCGGACGCGGGATCGTGGCCACGCTCGACGACTTCGGCCTCCAGGGAGCGCCGCCGAGCCATCCGGACCTGCTTGACTGGCTGGCGGTGGCGTTCGTCGAGGATCTCGGCTGGTCGCTCAAGCGCCTCCATCGGCTGATCGTCACCAGCGCCACCTACCGCCAAGACTCGGCCGTCTCCGCGGCGCTGGCGGCCCGTGATCCTGACAACGTGCTCCTCGCCCGCGGGCCCCGAGTCCGCCTCGAGGCCGAGGTGATCCGCGACTCGCTTCTGGCGGCCGCGGGGCTGCTGTCGGACAAGCGCTTCGGGCCCGGGGTGCGTCCGCCGCAGCCGGACGGGGTGACGGAGGTCGCCTACGGCAATCCGAAGTGGACGGCGAGCACCGGGGAGGACCGCCACCGGCGCAGCATCTACACGTTTCACAAGCGGACCGCGCCGTTCGCGTTCACGACGACGTTCGACGGGCCGACCGGCGAAGCCTGCCTGGCCCGGCGTGACGTCTCGACGTCTCCGCTCCAGGCCCTCACGCTCCTCAACGATCCGATGGTGATGGAGATCGCCCGGGCGCTGGGGGCCCTGGCGGCGGCGGCCGGGCCCACCGACGAGGCGCGGCTCGACCTTCTCTGCAAACGGCTCGTCTCGCGCCCGGCTGCCGCCGAGGAGCGCGAGCTGCTCCTCGCGCGACTCGCCGAATGGCGGCGACGGATCGCCTCCGGGGCGATCGATGCCGCGGCTATCGCCGGCGCGGGCGATGCGGCCGCGGAACGCGCCGCCTGGACGCTCGTCGCCAGGGCGCTGTGCAACCTCGACGAAACGGTGGTGAAGCGATGACCGGCGACACCCGGGGGGCTCTGGCCCGCCGCCACGTGCTCGGCGCGATCCCCCTCGGCCTCGGCCGGGTGGCACTGGCCGGGCTGCTCGCCGGCGGCTTTCCCACGCGAGCGGCGCGCGCGGCCCCGGACGGACCGGGCACGACGCCGCTCTTTCCCCCGCGGCCGCCTCATTTCCCGGGCCGGGCCCGGGCGGTGATCCAACTGTTCATGGCCGGGGCACCGAGCCAGCTCGACCTCTTCGACCACAAGCCGCTGCTGGCGTCGCTCGAGGGCAAGCCGCTTCCACCCGACGTCATCGGCGGCCAGCGCTACGCTTTCATCCGCCCCGACGCCGCGGTCCTCGGGCCGCGGTTCCGCTTCGCCCGCCACGGCCAGTGCGGCGCCGAGCTGGCCGACGTGCTCCCCCACCTGGCGACGGTGGCCGACCGGCTGGCGATCGTGAAGAGCTGCCGCACCGACCAATTCAACCACGCCCCGGCGCAGATCTTCATGAACTGCGGGTTCGCCCAGCCGGGCAGGCCGAGCCTCGGCTCGTGGGTGACCTACGCGCTGGGGAGCGAGTCGGCCGACCTGCCGGCGTTCGTGGTGATGAGCACCGGCAGCGGGATCAGCGGCGGGGCCGCCTGCTGGTCGAGCGGTTTCCTCCCCGGGGCCCACACCGGGACGCGGTTCCGCAATTCCGGTCCCCCGATCCTCGACGTCGCGCCGCCGGCCGGGACCGACGCCGCCGTCGCCGCCGAGACGTTGGCGCTCGTGTCGGCGCTCGACCGGCGCCGCCTGGCGCTCGACGGCGATCCGGCGATCGCCACCCGGATCGCCGCCTACGAGATGGCCCACCGTCTCCAGACCTCGGCGCCGGAGCTGATGGACCTGGCGAGCGAGTCGGCCGAGACGCTCGCCCTCTACGGCTGCGACCCGGCGCAGCCGGGGTTCGCCCGCGCCTGCCTCGTCGCCCGGCGCCTCGTCGAGCGCGGCGTCCGCTTCGTGACGATCTACCACGAGGGATGGGACGGCCACTCCGACGTCGCCGGCAACGTCCGCGGCAACTGCGCGAAGACCGACCGGGCGAGCGCCGCATTGATCACCGACCTGGCCCGGCGCGGCCTGCTCGACGAGACGCTCGTCGTCTGGGGAGGCGAGTTCGGCCGCACGCCGATGGTCGAGGCCAGTGCCGTCCTCGGCCGCTCGCAGGGACGCGACCACCATCCCAACGCGTTCACGATGTGGCTCGCCGGCGGCGGCATCCGCGGCGGGGTGACGCACGGCGAGACCGACGACTTCGGGTTCCACGTCGTCCGCGACGAGGTCCACGTGCACGACCTCCAGGCGACGATCCTCCATTGCCTCGGGCTCGATCACGAGCGCCTCACCTTCCGCCACCAGGGGCGTGACTTCCGCCTCACCGACGTGCACGGCCGCGTGGTGAGCGGTATCCTGGCCTGATTCCGGGCTCCGCGACGGGGCCCGTTCCCGGGGCGTGGGGAGGGCGATGATGCGCGAGCTGTTGGTCGTGGCGGTGGCCTGTCTGTGTGCGGCGGTCGCCCGCGGCGCCGATCCGTGGCTCGATCTCGCCGGCGGCGCCGGCCCCGGCAAGGGGAAGACCGTCGTCCTCGTCAGCGGCGACGAGGAATACCGCAGCGAGGAGGCGCTGACGCAGCTCGGCAAGATCCTCGCCGCACGCCACGGTTTCGACTGCCGCGTCGTCTACGCGATCGACCCGGCCACCGGCACGATCGATCCCGACACCAACGACAACATCCCCGGCCTCGACGCCCTCGCCCGCGCCGACGTCATGGTGATCGCGACCCGGTTCCGCAACCTCCCCGACGAGCAGATGCGGCACGTCGACGCCTACCTCCGCGCCGGCAAGCCGGTGGTCGGCATGCGGACGGCGACCCACGCCTTCAACGTGCCGGGGGACCGCGCCTTCGCCCACTACGGCAACGGCTACTCGGGACCGAAGCAGGAATGGGCCGACGGCTTCGGACGGCTCGTCCTCGGCGAGAAATGGATCTCCCACCACGGCCACCACGGCAAGGAGAGCACCCGCGGCGTCATCGCCCCCGGCGGTGCCGGCCACCCGATCCTCCGCGGGATCGCCGACGGCGACGTCTGGGGGCCGACCGACGTGTACGGCGTCCGCCTCCCGCTGCCGGGCGATTCACGGCCGCTGCTGCTCGGCCAGGTGCTCGACGGCATGACGCCCGACGCGGCACCGGTGAAGGGGCCGAAGAACGATCCGCTGATGCCGATCGCCTGGGTGAAGACCTACTCGATCGACGGCGGCACGCGCGGGCGCGTGTTCACGACCACGCTCGGCGCCGCCACCGACATGGTCGCCGCGGGCTCGCGGCGGTTGTTGGTCAATGCCTGCTACTGGGCCGCCGGTCTCGAGGACGCGATCTCCCCCGCCAGCGACGTGGCGCTGGTCGGCACGTTCGAGCCGACCGCCTTCGGCTTCAAAGGCGCGAAGAAGGGCCTCACCCCCGCCGACATGCGCTGAGCATCACTCGAACGAACTTGCCAGCGCCGAAGGGCGACATCGAGATCCTCCATTCGACGTGGAGGGGCTGCCCATGCCCCGGGAGCCGGCGTTCAGGCGACCAGCGGAGCCATGGATGGCGAAGCGCAGTCGTCTGCGAGCGAGCGGAGGCCCGGAGGGCCGCAGCGAGCGTCCGGTGACGGGGCGTGGGCAGCCCCGACCTTCGGCCAGTACGCGCAGCCCGGGATCCTCGCTCGGTCCGGCGACGGGGCGTGGGCAGACCCGACCCCCGGCCAGTACGCGCAGCCCGGGATCCTCGCTCCGTCAGGCGACGGGGCGCGGGCAGCCCCGACCTGCGGCCAGTCATGGTCGAGTAGGCTCTGGGTACGACAGTCACGTTCCCCGGTCGCCGTCACGTGGGGCACACCCGATGAGCATCCCTCAGGTCGTTTCGCACTCCTGCCACGGTGGTCTCACACCCGGTCGCGTCCGCGGTCTCGTTCTCGCGGCCGTCCTCGTCGGTGCCATGGGCTGTTCATCGCGCCCGCAGCAGGCATTTCCGGGCAAGGGCGCCGGGGGCGACGGCAGCCGGCCGCTGGTGGCGCTGGTGATGAAGTCGCTGGCCAACGAGTTTTTCGCCGCGATGGCCGAGGGAGCGCGGCGCCACCAGGCTGAGACGCCCGAGCGTTACGAGCTAATCGTCAACGGGATGCGCAACGAGACCGATGTCGCCGAGCAGGTCGGCATCGTCGAGCAGATGGTCGCACGCCGCGCGGCGGCGATCGTCATCGCCCCCGCCGACTCCCAGGCCCTCGTGCCGGCGCTGGCCCGCGCCCGCGAGGCCGGGGTGCTCGTCGTCAACATCGACAACCGCCTCGACCCCGACGCCCTCCGCGCCGCCGGCCTGACGGTGCCGTTCGTCGGCCCCGACAACCGCGCCGGGGCCAAGCTCGCGGGGGAAGCGGTCGCCCGCCGACTCCAGGCGGGGGATGAAGTCGCGCTCATCGAGGGGATCGTCACCGCCGACAACGCGCGGCAGCGGAGCCTCGGGCTCGAGGACGCCGCGCGCGAGGCCCGGCTCGTGATCGTCGACCGGCAGAGCGGCCAATGGGAGATGGAGAAGGCCGACGGGATCGCCGCCGCGCTGCTCGCCGCCCACCCGCGGCTCCGCGCCATCCTCTGCGCCAACGACAGCATGGCGCTGGGAGCCGCCGCCGCGATCGCCGCCGCCGGCCGCGGTGACGTGCTCCTCTCCGGGTTCGACGCGATCCCCGCCGTCCGCCCGCTGCTCGCCGACGGCCGGATGGTGGCGACGGTCGACCAGCACGGCGACCGGCTGGCCGTCGAGGGGATCGAGGCGGCGCTTGCGATCCTCGCCGGTGCAGCGCCTCCGGAAGACCGGACGACGGCGATCGACCTGGTCGCCGGGCCGGACCGCGGGGCGGGGCAATGAGCGCTCGGGCAGCGGACGCCACGGCCTGGCGGGCCCTCCGCCGCCACGGCGTCCTTCTCGCGGCGTGGGGGGCGCTGGTCGCGGTGTTCGCGCTGGCGGCGCCCCATTTCCTCTCGGCAGCGACGCTGCAGACGCTCGTCGGCCGCACGCCGGCGCTGCTGGTGGTGGCGGCGGGAATGACGGCGGTGATCCTCGGCGGGGGGATCGACCTGGCGGTGGGATCGATCGCGGCGCTGGCCGCGGGAGTCCTCGGGGTGGCGCTCGTCGATTGGC
>JAGWVR010000101.1 GCA_018970785.1 Planctomycetota bacterium | reverse complement strand
GACGTCGCCGTCGTCGACGCGGCGCTCACCGACCGACTCCCGCCGGCGGTCACCGCGGCCGCCGGGATGGATGCCCTCGTCCACGCCATCGAGGCCCACGGCGCGCGGGTGGCGACGCCGTTTTCCCGTGGCCTGGCGCTGGAGGCGGCCCGGGCGATCGGCGGGGCGCTCGAGCGCGTCTGCCGCGATCCGACCGACGCCGCCGCGCGCGACAGCCTGGCGGAGGGAGCGCACCTGGCGGGGATGGCGTTCAGCAATTCCTCGTGCTGCGCCGTGCACGCGCTGGCGCTGCCGCTCGGCGGCCGGTTCCACCTCCCCCACGGCGTGATCACCGGCACGTTCGTCGGCTCCGTCGTCCGCTACAACGGCCCCGTCGCCGCCGCCGGCTACCGGCGGATGGCGGAGGCGATTGGCTGGGGACCGCTCGAGCCGGCCGAGTTCGCCGCCCGGCTCGACGCCCTCGCCGGCTCGATCGGCCTCACCACGGTGCTCCGGTCGGTCGCCGTGCCGGCCACCGCGATCCCGGCGCTGGCCGCCGCCGCCGCCGCCAATCGTCGGCTGATGGATCCCAACCCGCGGCCGATGCCGGCCGACGCCGCGGCCGCGATCTACCGCGAGGTCCTCGCGGTCAGGTCCTGACCGCCGTCGCTCCCGAGGAGGCCCCCCGATGCGGACGATTCCGCCGTTCTGGTTCGAGACCCGGCCCTGGGTCGGCGGGGAGTGGCGCTCGTCGAGCGATGCCTTCGACGTCACCGAACCGGCCACCGGGCGCACGATCGCGACGGTCGGGCGCGCCGACGCCGCGCTCGCCGGCGCGGCGTGCGACTCCGCGGCGGCCGCGTTCCACGGCTGGTCGCGCTCCTCCGCTGCCGACCGCGGGCTGGTGCTGACCCGGACCGCGGCGCTGCTCACCGCGCGGCGCGACGAGGTCGCGCGGCTGATCACCGCCGAGCAGGGCAAACCCTATGCCCACGCCGCCGCCGAGGTCGACTATGCAGCGAGCTTCTTCCAGTGGTTCGGCGAGGAGGCACGGCGCGTGAAGGGGCGGATCGTGCCGCATCCGCAGGCCGACCGGGAGTTTTTCGTCGAGCGCCGTCCCGCCGGCGTGGCGGGGCTCGTGACCCCGTGGAATTTCCCCCTCGCGCAGGCCGCCAAGAAGATCGCCGCGGCGCTGGCCGCCGGCTGCACGGCGGTGTGGAAGCCGGCCGAGGCGACGCCGCTGGTGGCCCTCGGCCTCGTCCCACTGCTCCTCGAGGCGGGGCTCCCCGGCGCCGTGCTCCAGGTCGTGCCCGGCCGCGGTAGCGAAGTCGGCGCCGTGCTCGCCGCGCACCCCGCGGTCCGCGTCCTCAGCCTCACCGGCTCGACCGAGACCGGCCGGAGCCTGATGGCCGCTGCGGCGGCGGGGATCAAACGCGTGTCGCTCGAGCTCGGCGGCAACGCTCCGTTCATCGTCCTCCCCGACGCCGACACCGCGTTCGTCGCCGAGCAACTCCTGCGCCTCAAGCTGTTCGTCTCGGGGCAGGTGTGCGTGACGGCCAACCGGGTGTTCGTGCCCGCGGCGCTCGAGGACCGGCTCGTCACCGAACTGGCCGACCGGCTGATGGCGGCCCGGGTCGGCGACGGGATGGCCGACGGCGTTGACGCCGGGCCGCTGATCCACGCCCGCGCCTGTGCCGACGTCGGCGGGCGCGTCGCCGCCGCCGTCGCCGACGGCGCCGAAATCGTCTGCGCCAACCGCAGCTACGAGGCCGACGAGCGGCTCCACGGCGGCAGCTTCTTCCCGCCCTCGCTCGTCCGCGGCGTCGGCGACACGATGCGGCTGGCGCGTGAGGAGATCTTCGGTCCGGTGATCGCGCTGTCGCGCTACGACCGCGTCGGCGACGCGGTCGCCCGGGCCAACGCCACGCCCGCCGGACTCGCCGGCTACGTCTACGGCACCGACCTCGCGGCGTGCCGCGCGGTGGCCTCGGCGCTCGAGGTGGGGATCGTCGGCGTCAACGAGTGGCGGCCATTGAAGGCGGAGATTCCGTTCGGCGGCGTCAAGGAGAGCGGGATCGGCGCCGAGGGGGGCGAGGAGGGGATCGCCGAGTTCCTCGACACTCGCGTCGTGTCGATGCCGCGGCCGCCGCTGCCTGCCTGACGGGGCAGGGGTCGCCGGTCGGTCAGGCGGCGAGCCGCCGCTTCACGCCCCACGCGGCGGCGGCGATCGCCACGCCGATGACATCCAACGGAAGCGGGATCGAGCGGTCACGGAACCGACGGTCCACTTCCTGGTACTCCGAGCCGTCGGGCTGGTAGGTGAACCGCAGATCCTCGGTTCCCGACGGCCAGGTGCGGTCGTCGAACGCCGTCAGCCAGGCCGTGGCGGGGACGGTCGCGTCGGGGCCGACGGTCCGACCGAGCAGGCCGCGGAGCCCTTCGTCGGCCAGCGGCCGCGAGTAGCGGCACAGCGCTTGCTCCCAGCCGCGCGCCTGTTCCCCCTCGCCGAGAGTGCCATTGGCCCGGCCGGGCAGGACGACGAACGCGCGCAACAGGCTCGGCGGTTGGCCCTCGTCGGCATTGGCGATGTTGTCGGTCGGGACGCGGTAGGCGAACATCGGCACTTCCGTCTGGAAGCTCATCCGCACCGCGCCGGTCTCGACCCGGCCGGCAGTCTCGGCGTAGCGGAAGGCGGTGATGATCCAGCCCTTCTCGACATAGGGCCGGGCCCACTCCTCGAGGGCCGGGCGCGAATCGAAACCGTTGCCGGCCAGCCAGTCGGTCAGCGCACGCGCGTCGTCGGCCTGGAGGACGGCGACGTCGTACTGGCCGACCTGCTTCCGCTCGAGGACGCGGACGTCGCTCATCGGTGCGGGGTCGGTGGGAGCGGCCCGCGAGGCGATTTTCTGGCCGAGAAGGAAGGGCTTGAACAGCAGCGGCATCGGGTCGGCCCGCCACCGGTCGACGACGACCACTTTCGGCCGGATCGCGTCGTCGAGGGCGGTGAACACCTCCGCGTCGGCCTCCGCCACCTCGGGCTGCGCCGGCGAGGGGACGAGAAAGCCGAACCCCGTGGCATCGCGGGCCTGACCTTCGTCGCGCCGCGGTGACCCGCGAAACCCCGCCGCGCGGATGAAGTGCTCGGTCTTGGTGTCAGGATCCCAGATGACGAGGATCTTTTGGTCGGCGATCGTGATCGGGCTGCCGATTTTCCACGCCGGGCAGCAGGCCCGGGCCACTCCGCCGATCGCCACGACCCACGCTAGCGACACTGTCGCGGCGGTCTGCCGAAACCCGTGGCCCATCGCTCGTTGCCTCGTCGTGAAGGGCCAACCTACCCGGTTCGGCCCGAACCGATTCTATACCGGTGGGAGGCCGCGGAATCCCTCCTGGCGGGTGGGCTCTCCGGTGCATTCCTCCCGCCGGGTATCCCGGTCAGTCGCCGGCGGTAGCGTGGCGCGGGCGGATCAGCAGCACGAGGATCACCGATACGATCGCGCAGGTCGCGAACCCCGAGAAGATCACCGCCAGCGGCACGCCGCGGTCGCGCAGCCCGCCGAACCCCCAATCGGCGAGCCCTCCGCAAGCGATGCTCACCATGTTCATCAGTCCGTAGCCGGTGGCGCGCTGCCGCGGCGGGGCGATCTGGCAGAGGATCGGCATGTTGTTGATGTCGAACAGCCCCCAGCCGAGGCCGAACACGACCAGGGCCGCGATCGCCGCCCCGAGGCTTCCCCCGCCGCCGTCGCCGAACGCCAGCGCCGTGCCGAACAGCGCGACGACGATCAGCGTCATTCCCAGGGCGCTGGTGTTGATCCGCCCGCGCTGGCTCCGTTCCATCCAGCGGTCGGCGAGCCAGCCACCGGCGGCGGCGCCGGCGATCGCGGCGAGTTGCCAGTAGAGGGTCGCCGACACTCCCGCCTGGCCCTGGCCGATCGCGAACCGCTCCTTGAGGATCGACGGCATCCAGTCGCGCACCACCCAGCCCGCCAGCGCCGGCAGCGTGAAATAGAGGACGAGGAGGATGAACGCTGGATTGGCGAGGAGCGCGGCGAGGGTGCTGAAGATGCCTGTGCCGCGGTCTTCGTTCTCCACGGTCGGCCGCACGCCGTCGCGCAAGAGCAGCGCCAGGGGCAGCGCGTAGGCCATGCCGACGATCCCGCAGGCGTCGAAGGCACTGCGCCACCCGAGCCGGGGATCGTCGGCGACGTAGCCCCCGAAGCCGCCGAGGATCACGCCGCAGTAAATCGCCATCTGGTGGAGGCCGACGGCGCGGGAACGCGTGGCGCCGGTGTGGTGATCGGCGATCAGTGCCAGCGCGGCCGGGATATAGCAGGCCTCGCTGATCCCCATCGCCGACCGGGCCCAGAGCAACTCCTGGTAGCTGGTCACGTGACCGGTCCACCACGTGACCGCCGACCAGACGAACAGGCTCCCGCAGATCACCCACCGGCGTCCGAGGCGGTCGGCGAGGAGGCCCCCGAGCGGGCTGACCGCCGCATACACCCACTTGAACTGGCCGAGCATGTAGCCCCAGTTCTCGTCATTTCCGATCGACGGGATCGATTCCATCACCGACGTCTTCATGCTCGCCATCAACTGCCGGTCGAGGTAGTTGAGCAGCGCGACCGGCCACAGCAGCGCCACGACCAGCCAGGCGGTGGTGAGCGCGGAGCGCCGGGCAGAGCGTTCGGTCATCGGCAGGGTCTCCGCGGCGGAATCGGCGACGCGAACGGGTTCACGGGGCACCCGGCAGTGGGGCCGCCGGGGGCGGCATGGATTCGTCGGCCGGCGGCGCCTCCGTCTCACCGAGACGCACCAGCTCACAGGCGAAGGCATCGAACGTCACGCTGCCTGCGGTGGCGCGCAGCTCGGCGACCAATTCGACGTCGATCCCGTCCGCCGCCACCGTGAACTCGTGCTCGAGGATCGCTCGGGAGTCGCCGTCGAGACCTTGGTCGCGCGGCTCGCCGGAGATCCGCACCCCCGCACCGCGCCCCTTGTCGTCGGCCACTGCCGCCACCGCCGCGGTGCCCGCCGGCATGCGCAGCCGGTAGGTGCCGCGTGGCAGCCGCATCCGGCAGCGCCATGACGCGGTGCAGTGGGTACCCGTCTCGGCGCGGATCGTCAGCCGAGGCCCCCCGTCGGCGTCGGCCATCGTCAGCTCCACGCCCTCGGAAACCGTGCCCGGATACCACCCGGCGGGGTGCGTCCGCCCCGTCTCGTCGAAAGCGACCGGCTGCGGCTCGGGCGCTTCCGCCTGCGAACGGAGCGACTCCGCGCGCCCGCGGAGGCGGTCGATCAATTCCGTGCAGCGCTCCCCATGGACCGCCGCCAGCGCCGGATCGATCGTCTCGAGCAGGGGACTGAGCCGCCAGCGGAGGCCCTCGACGCGGGCGACGAGCGCGTCGGGTGGATCGAACAACGGGAGCAGTTCGCGGACCCGCTCGCGCCACGCCTCTCGCCACGTCGGGTCGGCCATCACGGCCCGGGCCACGAGGCCGTTGGGCGGGTCGAGGATCGGCGCCACCGGATCGCCGAACAGCTGGTCGGCGCCGTGCGGAAGAAACACGGCCGGGCCGTCGCCGCCGGGAAACAGCAGCCGGTAGTTGTTGAAGTTGGCGGTGTAGCCGTCCCAGTGGCCGGCCATCAGCTCGAGCGCCACGAACGTCAGGAACCGGTCGACGTCGAGCCGCGCCGCCAGGGCCTCACGCCGCGCCGCCCCGTCCTCCATCCGGCAGGCATCGACCAGCGCCGCGACGTCGCTGCGGTCGTCGGGCCCGGTGCCCGAATCCTTCTCCAGTTCGGCATCGACGTCCTGGCAGAAGCCGCCGTCGTAGAGGTTGCCGGCCGCGGAGCCGAAGTGGCGCTCGAGGAACGGCCGGTCGAACCCCTCGCGGAGGACGTAGATCCCCAGGTCGCGCCCGTTGATCCAGAGGCGGACATGCCCGACGCGCGGCGCCGGCAGCCCGGCCATCGCCGCCAGCTGGGCGAACAGCCATTCGTTGGCGAACGTCTCGTCCTGGACCGCATTGTTGAGGTGGAACTTCTCGAGACCGTGGAACCGCCGGTCTGGATCGCGCCGGGCGACGTGAACCGTCAGCCCGGGCCGGTCGTCGTAGTCGCGGTAGCTGCCGGCAGCTCCCTTGAGCTTCACGGCCACGTCGTCGACGGCTTCTCCACCTTCCTCGGCGAGCGCGGCGGGGGCATAGCGGCGGGGCTCGTCACGGAGGCGCTGTTCTGCCTCCGGCTCGAGCCGGAGGTGGAGCGTTGGCACGTGGTCGCCGAACAGGCCGTCGCCGGCGCCGGCAGCCGGCGCGCACGGCAGCAGCACCGCCACCACGATCGCGCAGGCCTCGGCCACGAAACCCCTCAGCCGAGGCAGTCGGTCGCTTACTCGCATCGCCTCTCCTCCCTTTCCGTGGACAAAGCCCTCCGTGGCCCCGACCCGACGCCGGGCACGTCGACGCCTTGGCCGAAGGGGCGGGGAAGGAAGTCGGCGAGGCGAAACGTCCCGGCGCCGTCGATGACGATCTCCGTGTCTGGCTCGCCGAACTCCTGGATCACCTGCAGGCACGCTCCACAGGGCACGATCCCGGCGACGAGCGCCCCCTCTCGGTCGCGGCAGGTGAGGGCGACCCTGGCCAGGCGGCGCTTGCCTGCCACCACCCCCGTGCAGACGGCGACCCGCTCGGCGCAGATCGTCAGGCCGTAGGAACCGTTCTCGACGTTGGCCCCGGGAAAGACTCCACCGTCAGCGAATTCGACCGCCGCCCCGACGCGCCAGCCGGAGTAGGGGGAGTGGGCATGGTCCGCGGCCCGGCGGGCGACGGCGAGGAGATCGGCGGCGGCCATCGGGAAACGCTCCGGGTGAAAACGGGGACCGCGGCGCTCCATCGGCGGCGCGACTGGCGGGAACCGTACCGGCTCGGGGCGAAAAAAAGCCGATGGAGGCCAGCTTCCGGCGCCGGGTATCATCCGCGATCGCCGGCCCGCCCGACCGCGAGGAGCATGCCATGCAGGGAGTTTCGGTGTCGAGTCACCCGCTCGTCGCCCACCATGTCGCGGCGCTCCGCGATCCGGCGACGCGGCCTGACGGGTTCCGCCGCCTCGTGCGGCAACTGACCGCGCTGCTCGCGCACGAGGCCACGGCCGCCCTGCCGACCCGGGCCGTCGAGGTGACGACGCCGCTGGCGACGGCGCCGGGCCGGCGGCTCGCCGACCGGATCGCCATCGTGCCGATCCTCCGCGCCGGCCTGGGGATGGCCGACGGCCTTCTCGACTTGATTCCCGACGCCGAGGTCTGGCACATCGGGCTGTCGCGCGACGAGACGACGCTCGAACCGCTCGAGTACTACAACCGCCTCCCCGACCGCTGCGCGGCCACGCTGGCGATCGTCGTCGATCCGATGCTCGCCACCGGGGGATCGGCCGTGCGCACCTGCGAGATCCTCCGTGCCGCCGGGATCCCGCGGATCGTCTACCTCGCGCTGATCGCGGCCCCCGAGGGGATCGAGCGGCTCCACCTCGGCATGCCCGACGTCGCGATCCACGTCGCCGCGCTCGACGCCGGCCTCAACGGCGTCGGCTTCATCGTCCCCGGGCTCGGCGACGCCGGCGACCGCCAGTTCGGCACCCAGGGGGGCCATGCCTGACCGGCACCCTCCGCCCCGAGGAACCACCGATGCGCGCCGTCGACCTGATCCGCCGCAAGCGTGACGGCGGCACGCTCACGCCCGAGGAGATCGAGTTCCTCATCGACGGCATCGCCGACTTCACCGTCACCGACTACCAGTGGGCGGCGTTGGCGATGGCGATCGTGTGGCGCGGGATGGACCCGGCCGAGACGCGGGCCCTCGTCGAGTCGATGCTCAATTCCGGCAGCGTCGTCGACCTGTCCGACATCCCTGGCCCGAAGATCGACAAGCACTCCACCGGAGGCGTCGGCGACACGACGAGTCTCGTGCTGGCGCCGGTCGCCGCCGCCTGTGGCGTGACCGTGCCGATGGTCTCGGGACGCGGCCTGGGGCACACCGGCGGCACGCTCGACAAGCTCGAGAGCATTCCCGGCTTCCGCGTCGACCTGTCGCTCGGCGAGTACCGGCGCGTGGTAGCCGAATGCGGGCTCGTGCTCGTGGGCCAGACCGACGAGATCGCCCCGGCCGACCGCTTCCTCTACGCGCTCCGCGACGCGACCGCGACGGTCGAGTCGATCCCGTTGATCACGGCCTCGATCCTCTCCAAGAAGCTCGCCGAGGGGATCGACGGCCTCGTCCTCGACGTCAAGACCGGCGACGGGGCCTTCATGCGCCGGCGCGGAGATGCCGAGGCGCTGGCGCGGAGCATGGTGGAGATCGGCGGCGCGCTCGGCAAGCCGGTGCGCGTGCTGCTGACGACGATGGACGAGGCGCTGTGCGGCGCCGTCGGCAACGCCCTCGAGGCCCGGGCTGCGGTCGAGGTCCTCCGCGGCGAACGCCACGATCCGATGGCCGACCTGTCGCTCGAGTTGGCGGCCGAGATGCTCCTCCTCGGCGGCGTGGAGACCGACCGCGCGACGGCGCTGGCCCGCTGCCGTAGCGCGATTGCCGATGGCGCGGCGCTCGAACGCTTCCGCCGCGTGGTGGCGTTGCAGGGGGGCGACCCGCGGGTCTGCGACGATCCCGCGGCGATCCTCCCGCGCGCGGAGCGGACGGAGACGTTTCGTGCTCCGCGGTCGGGGCGTCTGCGCCGGTTTTCCGCCTGGCCGGTCGGTCAGGCGTCGATGCTCCTCGGGGCGGGGCGGGCGACGGCCGTGTCGGCGATCGACCCGGCGGCGGGGATCGAGGTCCTGCGCCGCGTGGGGGACATCGTCGAGGCGGGTGAGCCGCTGGCGCGGCTGCACGTCAATCCGCAGCATGCCGCAGCGCTCCCGGCGGCGGTGGCCCAGCTCGCCGCGGCGATCGAGATCGGGGCCGCCGACGAGCCGGTCGAATCGACCCCTCGGATCCTCGCCCGCTTCGGCGCTGGCTGAAGCGGGTCGTTCGCGCCGTCGCCGCCGTCCCGGCGTCGGCGACGGCTTACGGCCACCCGGGTGAGCAACGCGCACTGGTGCGGGGTCGGGGCTGCCCACGCCCCGTCGCCGGACCGAGAGAGGACCCCGGGCTGCGCGTGCTGGTGCGGGTCGGGGCTGCCCACACCCCGTCGCCGGACCGAGCGAGGACCCCGGGCTGCGCGTGCTGGCCGCAGGTCGGGGCTGCCCACGCCCCGTCGCCGGACGCTCACTGCGGCCTTCCAGGCCTTCGCT
>JAGWVR010000021.1 GCA_018970785.1 Planctomycetota bacterium | reverse complement strand
CGCCCGGGTGGACTCGAACCACCGACCCTGGGATTAGAAATCCCATGCTCTATCCGGCTGAGCTACGGGCGCGAATGGGGCTTTCGAGGCCCTGAAGGAAGCCTGTGAGGCGCTCGGAAAAGGCGCAGGGCTTGAAGTCGACCACGTGGTTCTACCATGGTCGGACAGCGCAGCTCCAGCGGCCTCGCAGGCCTCCCGGCCGCGACCGGATCGGGTTTCCTATACGAAGCGACACGAGACTTCGGTGTTCGGTCCGTCGTGCGTTGGACAACCTCATTCAAGCGGTCAGTCTCTGTGAAAACTCGGGCGCCGGGAGCCAGGGAACCGGCGCGGACGGAGGTGTCGGCCAGTACGCGATCGGAAGGTTCACCACGCGGGACGCGGTGGACCAAAGCGTGGAATGCACCGTCGATTGACCTTTTGTCGAGACCCCGGGCCGTCCGCCCCCAAGGCGTGTCGATCTGGTGACGACCATCGAAGTGCTCGTCTCCACGAGGCGCCGATCGTCTGCCACGGGGATCTGGCGGCCCCGCGGAGCCGAGCGTTGAACGGACGAGCGCGGAGGTTCGAGAGGCCGACGCCCGCTCGAGCGGCTGTGGTCAGCCGCGATCGCAGGCTGTCGGGGCAAGGACTGCCCGCGCTTCGCCACGGTCTGCCGCGGGCCCGGCGTGTGTCGCCAACGCTCCCCGTCGCCGGCGCCGCATCCTGGCCTCGGCGGCTGCTGCGGCCATACCCTTCATGGAGGCCTTTCCCTACCGCTCACCATTCCGGAGGCCGCCATGACCGGTCCCAGGGCCGTGATTCTCTGCAAGTCGGTCCACCACGGCAGCACCGCCAAGGTCGCCAACGTGATGGCAGCGGCGCTCCAGGCGGACCTCGTGGAGCCCGACGCGTTCCCGTACACGAGCCTCGAACGAGTCGATCTCGTCGGCTTCGGCTCGGGGGTTTATTTCGGCAGGATGCACGAGGCTCTGTTCGACTGGTTGCGTGGCTTGACTGACGCACCGGCCGATCAACGCGCGGCGTTCGTCTTCAGCACATCGGGCCTGCCGTTCCTCTCGCGAGTCTGGCACGGGCCGCTCGTCCGCGAAGTCTCCCGCAAGGGCTTCGCGGTCCTGGGGGAGTTCCACTGCCGCGGTCACGATTCATGGGGGCCGCTGGGGTTGTTTGGCGGCATCCACAAGCGGCACCCCGACGGCCGCGACCTGGATCGGGCCAGCCAGTTTGCCGCCGGGATCGCCAGACGGGTGTGGCATGACAAGGCTGCGGCGACGTGTGCGTGAGCCGGAGTCACCCGATGATGGCCACGACGTTTCCGTGACCTGCCCCCACCCCCGGCGCCGGGATTCAAGTCAGGGGCGGGTCTTCCGATAGATCGGACCTGTGCGGTCTCATCGACAGACCTCCCGAGGGTGCGGCCGCCCTGCATGTACCATCCGGGGATGGACCCGTTTAAGGGGGGCAGGTCACTCCACGCTTCGTCTCATCGGCGACAGTCAGGGAAACGACGTCATGGTGACGTCTGCTGTCGGCGGCAAGATCGCCGTCATCGGCATCGACACGACCGTCAACGGTGGCACGGCTGTCTTCGTGTCCGACGATCTCGTCACATCCATCGTCGCCACCTTCCACGGTGGCGACGATACCGCCGGCTTCGGCAACAACGAGGGAAACGGTCGAGCCTGCCGGGCGGTCGCCGATCGGGCGTGACGTGAACATCAACACCCGTGCCCCCCGGCCGTGAGCACACGCCTGCCGCCACCGGATCCGCTGGTCAGGAGGCCGTCGACTCGCTGGGCGGCTCGGAGCGCGTGACGGCTTGTCGGAAGACCGATCCTCGCCGGGCTCCGATCGCGCGGCAGCACGCGGTGCCTCACGGTCCGGGGTGAGACTGAAAGAAGTCCCACACGACATCGGTTGCCTCGAGCTTGTCCGTGCCGCTGCCGACGAGGAAGGCGGGTGCCTGCGCCTCTCCACCGGCCCAGTGATGGCCGAGACCCTCGACGGTGACGAAGACGACCTCCGCCCCGTCGCGACCAGGACCGCAGACACGGGTACGGACGCCGTTGACTGTTTCGTCCCGGAGCGGCTCGGGGGCGCACTCGAGCGCCTTCGCCCACCTGTCGATGACGGCCTGAACGGGTGGTTTCGGCCGGCCGCCTTGCTGTTTTCCCCCGAATGCCAACCGCGGAGGCCCGCCCTCGAGCGGGTTCAGGGTGTCGGCCGCACCGGTGAGGGCGATCGTGCTCCACACGCGCGGGCGGAATCTCTTCATGGTGTTTCGCCCGGAAACGTCCGGTTCCCCGGTCATCAACTGCGATGGCGACCGCGGTGGACTCCCCGCGGGGATCGTGTCTGCCAGGTATCAGGCGTGTTCTCATTCCCAAACCGGAAGATACAGGCCTGGGCCTTCCCGAACCGCCCGACCTCGCGTGGTTCGTGCCGCCGCCGCACGGTGCAGACACGCGGGCCCTGGCCGGGATCAGTGCCGGGGGATCGGGGGGGTGTTTCAGTGAGGCTGGCGACATGCGGAGGCTGCCACGGTCGATCCGTCCGGCGTGGAATGCGATCGGGTGATCGGCTGCCGTCGTGGAGATCGTATTCGCAGACACGGCGGGAGATCAGTACCCTCGGCAGGGATCGACCGTCCGGCGGTTGGGCTGCGAACGTCGCGCCCCACGTCTCCGACCACGCAGGGAGCCGATCGATGACCTCCGGCCGGCAGCCCGACATCGACGACGATGTCCGCACCCTCGCCGCCCTCGGCTACACCCAGGAACTCGAACGCCGCATCGGCGGGTTCTCCAACTACTGCATCTCGCTGTCGATCATCTGCATCCTCGCCGGCGGGATCACGTCGTTCCCGGTCGGGCTGTGTGCCTCGGGCGGGGCGAGCGTCGGGCTCGGTTGGCCGCTGATGAGTCTGCTGGCGCTGGCGTTCGCCGGCACCATGGCGCAGGTCGCGTCGGCATTTCCCACCGCCGGCGGCCTCTACCACTGGGGAGCGATCCTCGGCGGCCGTGGCTGGGGATGGGCCACCGCGTGGTTCAACCTCGCCGGCATCGTCACCGTGCTCGCCGCCGTCAACCTCGCGACGGTGCAGTTCTGCTTCGGCGCCTTCGCTCCGGCACTCGGCTGGTCCCCCGCGGCCGCCGGGGAGACGCTGGCGGCGCTGGTCGGCACGGCGCCGGTCCACGAACTGCTCCAGGGAGGATCGGCGCGGACCGTGCCCCTCGTCGTCCAGCTCGGCGCGGTGGCCCTCCTCACGCTCACGCAGGCGGCGTTCAATCACGTCGGGATCCGCGCGACGACGCGGATCACCGACGCCAGCGGCTGGCTGATCCTCGTGATCGCCGCGGCGCTGACGCTGTCGCTGGTGATGCTGGCTCCCGCCCTCCACCCGGAGCGCCTGATCGACCTGCGGAACATGACCGGGATCCCGGCCGGTGAGCCGGTCTGGCCGGCCACCGACAGCCCCGGGTGGGCGTTCGCGCTGGGGCTGCTCCTCCCCGCCTTCACGATCACCGGCTTCGACGCCTCGGCGCACGCCGCCGAGGAGACGGTCCACGCCGCCGCCGAGGTCCCCAAGGCGATCGTCCGCGCCGTCGTCGTCTCGGCGGTCGCCGGCTGGGTGATGCTGGCGGCGCTGGTGATGGCGATCCCCGACGTCGACGCCGCCGCCGCGCAGGGGGGCAACGCCTTCTTCTGGACGCTGGCCGAGGTGATCCCCGGTCCGCTCCGCCTGGCGCTGCTGGCGGGGATCGCGGCGGCGCAGTTCTGCTGCGGCCTGGCGACCGTGACCAGCGGGTCGCGGATGCTCTACGCCTTCGCCCGCGACGGCGGGCTCCCCTGGTCGCCGCTGCTCCGCCGCGTCAGCCCGGTGCATCGCACGCCCAACGTGGCGATCTGGGTGTTCGCCGGGCTGGCGGTGGTGTTCACGGCGCTGGTGCCGTACCTCACGATCACGGCGGTGTGCGTGATCCTGCTGTACGTCTCCTACCTGATGCCGACGCTGTCGGGGCTGCGGGCCTACGGCCGTACCTGGACGAGGATGGGGCCGTGGACGCTGGGGCCCGCCTACCGGCCGCTCGCGGCGGTGTGCCTCGCCGGCGGGATCGCCCTGTTCGCGATCGGCGTCCAGCCCCCCAACGACGTGGCGCTGGTGATCGTGCCCGGATTCGCGCTCGTGCTAGCCGTGTGGTGGTTCCTCCACAAGCGCCGGCACTTCCCCGGCCCGCCGCTGCCCGACCCTGCGGCCTTCGGGATGCGGCGCTGATGGCCGCGCCGATGACGCTGCTCGTCGGGCTCGATTTCGGCACGACGACGTCGAGCGGCCTGGTGGCCGAGGCGACGGTGCGCCGCAATGCCGTCACCGGTCGGATGGAATGGGGCGCGGTGCGCGAGACGTTCCGCTCGCCGCTGGTGTTCACGCCGCTCTCCGGCGAACGGCTCGACCTCGCCGCCACGCTGCGCTTCGTCGACGACTGGCTGTCGCGGGGCGGCGTCGATCCCGGCGGAGGCGCGGTGGTCGGCGGCGGGGCCCTCGTCACCGGGCTCACGGCGCGGCGCGACAACGCCGTCGGGCTCGTGGCGGCGATCCGCCAGCGCCTCGGGACGGCGCTGGTCGCGACCGCCGACGATCCCTGTCTCGAATCGTGGCTGGCGTTCCAGGGGAGTTGTGCCGCGCTGTCGCGACGTCATCCCGATCGCCCCTTCATCCACCTCGACATCGGCGGCGGCACGACGAACCTCGCCCACGGCCGGGGCGGCGACGTCCTCTCGACCGGCTGCCTGTTCGTCGGCGCCCGGCACGTGCGCTTCGTGCCCGGCACGCGGCGGATCACCGCGCTCTCCGAGCACGCCGCCGCCGCCTTCGCGGCGCTCGGGATCGCGGCCCGGCCCGGTGACGACCTCGCGGCGGCCGATCTCGACCGGCTCCTCGACTGGTATCTCGCCCGCCTCGACCGCGCGGTCGGCGGGGGGGCGGTCGATCCGGCCGCCCGCGAATGGCTCGGGCACCTCCAGGTGCCGTTCCGGATGCCGGCCGAGGCGACGGCCGCCGAGCCGATCGTCACGCTCTCGGGGGGCGTCGGCGACCTGGTGTATGCGGCCGTCGCGGGCCGGGCCGCGGCCGACGTCACACCGTTCGGCGATCTCGGCGTCGATCTGGCGCGACGGCTGCTCGCGCATCCGCGCTGGAGCGGCCAGTGGTCGGACTGGGTCCCCGTCGGCGGAGGGCGGGCCACCGTGGCCGGACTGCTCCGCCACGCGACACGGATCTCGGGGGCGAGCATCCACCTCCCCGACCGGGGCCGCTTGCCGTTGGCCGATCTGCCGATCGTGGGCACGCTCACGGCCGGGGCCGACGACCGGCTCGTGGCCGCCGTGCTCGATCTCGCCCGGCGCTGCCCCGGGGGGGCGGCGCTGCGGGTGACCGGGATCGCTCCCGAGGCGGGCGTGGTGCGCGGCTTCGGCGGCCGGCTCGCGGCGGCGCTGGAAACCTCCTGGCCGGCGCGGCAACCGCTGGTGCTGCTCCTCGACACCGATTGCGGGCAGTCGCTCGGTCAGGCGGCCACGCGCTGGGGGCGGATCGACGTGCCGCTGGTGGTGGTCGACGAGATCGACCTGCCCCTGGCCCGCTGGTGCACGCTCGGTGCCTGGCGCGACGGCGTCGTGCCGGTGTCGTTCCACGGCCTGAGCGGCTGAACGGGGTGAATCGCGCGGCGGTGTCGCTGGCAGCGCATCCATCAGGCGGTATCGTTGGGAGTATGGCCTCCCGCCTCACGCCGCTGTTGCAGATCCCGCTGCCGCCGCCGCGGCCCGACGAGACCTACCGCGGCGCCGGTGCCGACGGCCCGATCGACTTCGTCGGGCTCAAGAGCCTCCTCGGCGCCGCCGACTTCCCCAAGGCGGGCGACCGTCACGCCGGGCTCGCGGCCGCCGACGACATCGCCCGCGAGACGGCGCGCACGATCCTCGCCGGGCTCACCGTCGCCCACGTGCACGAGCGGCCGCTGCTCACCGGCGACGGGCGGATCGACGACGTGATGCGGGTCAACTACGACGTCGACGGCGCGGTCTACCGGGAGATCGCCCCGCTCACCTTCGGCCAGCTCAAGGATCGGCTCCTCGCCTGCTCCGGAACGGAAGCGGTGCGCCTCGGCCGCGGGCTCACCGGCGTCACGGCGGCGGCGGTCGCGAAGCTCTGCGACATCCACGAGCTGATCCTCGTGGCGCGGCGGATCGCCAATCGCTCGCGCGCCCGCACGCTCCTCGGCGCGCCCGGCACGCTCTCCTCGCGGCTCCAGCCCAACCATCCCACCGACGATCCCCGCGGGATCGCCCTGCTCACCTGGTGGGGGCTGTCGATGGCGGCGGGCGACGCGCTGATCGGCGTCAATCCGGCGATCGACACCGTCGACAACGTCGCCGCCGTGCTCCACCTGCTCGACGACCTGCGCCGCCGGGCCGGCGCGCCGACGCAGATCTGCGTGCTGTCCCACGTGAAGACGCAACTGGCCGCCCTCGACCGCGGCGCCCCGGTCGAGATCCTCTTCCAGAGCCTGGCCGGCACCGAGGCCACGCTCGTGGCCGAGTTCGACGTCACGGTCGACCTCCTCGACGAGGGCTGGCAGACGATGCAACGGCGCGGCCCGCTCGGGGCCGCGCCGCAGTGCATGTATTTCGAGACCGGGCAGGGGAGCGAGTTCAGCTACGGGCGGCACGAGGGGATCGACATGACCACGACCGAGGCGCTGTGCTACGGCCTCGCGCGGCGCTACGACCCGTTCATGATCAACAACGTCACCGGATTCATCGGCCCGGAGACCCACCGCGACAACTTCGAGCTTCTCGCCGCCAGCCTCCAGGATCTGTTCCTCGGCAAGCTCCTCGGGCTGCCGATGGGGATCGGCAGCTGCTACACGCTCCACGCCGAGAGCGGCCTCGAGGGGCAGCAGGCCACGACCGAGCTGCTCGCCGCGGCCGGCGCCACCTACTTCATGGACGTGGCCCTCAACACCGACCGGATGCTCGCCTACTTCGACACCAGCGCCCACGACAACCAGACGCTCCGCGAGATCCACGGCCGCGAGCCGGCCGGGGAATTCCTCGCCTGGTGCCTCGCGCGCGGGATCCTCGCCCGCGACGGGGCCGGCGCGGTGGTGCGCGGTCCGGCGTGGGGCCGGCCGGAGCTGTTCTGCGGTTCGGCCGAGGAGTTCGAGGAGCTCGTCGCCGCCACGCCGGCGCTCCACGGCTTCGAGCATGCCGGACCGCGGCCCGCCGATTCGGTCGCGCGCCGCGTGCGCTGGCACCAGGCGGTCGGCCGCGCGGCGGTCCACCTGCCGCTCGACCTCGACCGCTTGCGGGCCGTCGCGCGATTCCGCGAGATCGCCACCGCCGCGACCACGCACGACGAGCACCTCGCCCACCCGGCGCTCGGCGCTCGGCCGGCCGCGGGGGCTCTCGAGGGCCTCGCCGCCGAACCCTTCCCGGTGCAGATCCTCGTCTCCGACGGCCTGTCGGCGGCGGCGGTCCACCACAACCTTCCCGATCTCCTCCCCCTCCTCCTCGACGGCCTCGCCGCCCGCGGGATCGGCGTCGGCGTGCCGCTGGCGGCGCGGCACGGGAGGGTGAAGCTCGCCGAGCCGGTCGGGGAGCGGCTCGGCGCGGACGTGGTGATCCACCTCATCGGCGAGCGCCCCGGCGGAGACGCGCGCGCGTCGCGGAGCCTGTCGGCGTATCTGGTGTACCGCGTGCCCGAAGCCGTCCGGCCCGCGGCGGCGCGGGCCAGCGGCAACGCCGCGATCCGCCATGAAGTCACGGTCATCTCCAACATCTACGACGCCGGGCTGCCCCCGGTGGAGGCGGCGGCGCAGATCGTCGAGAAGACGGAGCGGATCCTCCGCCATCGGGCCGCCGGCAACCGCCTCGAAGGGATCGTCGCCGCGGCCGGCGCGGGCTGAGGAATGGCCCGCTGTTTCTCGCCGGCATGACCGACAGCGCCGACGACCGCCCCCCGCCGCGCCCGCGCCGCCCGGCGACCGCCGGTCGGGTGTGGGCTACGATTTGGGTCAGCGTCCGGTGGGCCGTCTGCCTGTTCCTGGAGTGTGTGCCGTGGCCTGGCCAGTTGCTTCAGTCTGTCGCGTCGCCCGATCGATCCTTGCCGTCGCCGCCGCGCTCGCCGTCGGCTCGGGATCCCCCCGGGGCTTTTCGGCCGAGCGCGACGATCCCTTCGCCTCGCACGTCCGCCCGACCGAGCCGCTCACGCCGGCCGAGGAGCGGGCCGGGTTCACGCTGCCGCCGGGGTTCGTCGCCGAACTGGTCGCCTCCGAGGACCGGATCGCCAAGCCGATGAACATCGCCTGCGACGACCGCGGGCGGCTGTGGGTGACCTGCTCGCGCGAGTATCCGTTCGCGGCGCCTGCCGACCGCGACGGGCAGGACTTCATCCAGGTGTTCGCCGACCGCGACGGCGACGGCGTCTGGGAGGAGTCGACCACGTTCGCCGACGGGCTCAACATCCCGATCGGCCTGGTGCCGGTCGCCGACGGCGTGATCTGCTTCAGCATCCCCAACATCTGGCACCTGCGCGACGTCGACGGCGACGGCCGCGCCGACGAGCGGAAGGTGCTCTACGGACCGCTGGGGTGGAAGAAGGACACGCACGGCATGTGCAACGCCTTCCGCCGCGGGCCTGACGGCTGGATCTACGCCTGCCACGGGTTCAACAACGAGTCGACCGTCGCCGGGGCCGACGGGCATGCCATTTCGATGCAGTCGGGCAACACGTTCCGGTTCCGCGCCGACGGCAGCCGCATCGAGCACTTCACCTGGGGGCAGGTCAACCCCTTCGGGATGGACTTCGACGAGCATGGCGACCTGTTCACCGCCGACTGCCACACCAAGCCGGTCACGCTGCTGCTCCAGGAGGGGCGCTACGAGAGCTTCGGCCGTCCACACGACGGCCTCGGCTTCGTGCCCGCCGTGATGGACCACCTCCACGGCTCGACGGCGATCGGCGGGCTGGCGATCTACGACGACGTCCGGTTCCCGCCGGCCTACCGGGGCAACTGCTTCGGCGGCAACGTCATGACCAGCCGGATCAACCGCAACCGTCTGGTGCGTGACGGCGCGACCGTCCGCGCCGTCGAGGAACCCGACCTCCTCGCCGCGGCCGATCCCTGGTTTCGCCCGGTCGACCTGCGCCTCGGCCCCGACGGCGCGCTGTACGTCGCCGACTTCTACAACCGGATCATCGGCCATTACGAGGTGCCGCTCGACCACCCGGGGCGCGACCGGACAAGCGGGCGGATCTGGCGCATCTCCTACCGGGGCGTCGACACGCCGCCGACGCCTCCACTGGCGACGACACGGCTCGACGGGCTCGCCACCGACGAGCTCGTCGCCGTCCTGCGCGATACCAACCGGACGCGGCGCGAGCTGGCCCGCGAGCGGATCGTGGGGGGAGACGCCGCCGCCGTCGCGGCACCGCTGGCCGCGCTCGCCGCCGACCCGACGGCGCCCGCGGCGGCCCGCGCCGCCGCCGGATGGTGCCAGGCCCGGCTGGGGCTGCTCGATGCCGTCGGGCTCGGCGGGTTGGCGCGGGACTCCGACGCCGTGCTGCGCCAGCACGCGCTGCGGATCGCCGGTTCGGGCCTGGTCGCCGACCCGGCCGGTCTCACGGCGCTTGTCGGCGAGGCGCTTCACGACGGCGATCCGCTCGTCCGCCGGGCCGCCGCGGCGGCGGCCGCCCGCCTTCCGGCCGCGATCGACGGCGGCAGCGGCGCCACGCTCGTCGCAGCCCTCACCGACGCCATCCGCGGCGCCGCTCCGGCCGACGTTCACCTCCGCCACGCCCTGCGCCTCGCGCTCCGCTCCCGGCTCCGTGACGAACCGTCGCTCACCGCTGCGGTGGCCGCCATGGCGGGGAGCCCGGGCGAGGAAATCCTCGCCGAAGTCTGCCTCGGCCTCGAATCGGCTCCGGCCGGCGATGCGATCGTCGGCTTCCTCGCCAGGGGTGGAGTCGCCGGCGACGATCCCGGGTCGCGCGAGCGCCTCACGGCGCTGGTCCAGCACGCCGCCACCCACGCCTCGACGGCCGGTCTCGGCCGGCTCGCCGCCGTGGTCGACCGGCGCTTTGCCGCCGATCTGCCGTTCCAAGTCAGGCTGTTGGAGACGGTCCGGGCCACGCTGGCGCGGCAGGGGCAGCGGGCCGCCCCGGCGGTCGTCGCCTGGGCCGATGCCGTCGCCCGCCGTCTCCTCGAGCTCGACGAGGCCGGTCGGCCACGCGCCGTGGCGGCCACGATCGACTGGACCGTGTCGCCGTTGCCGGGGCGGAGCGGCGCGGGCGAGCCGTGGCCGGTCCGCGAGCGGCCGTCGGCAGACGGGGGCAGCGGCCGGTTCCGCGTCAGCATGCCGCGCGGCGAGCAGTCGACCGGCGTCCTCCGCTCCGAGCCTTTCGCCGTCGGGCCGGCACTGTCGTTTTTTCTCGCCGGTCACGACGGTTCCCCGGACCGTGGTCCGCAGGGCAAGAACCTGATCCGCATCCGCGATGCCGTCACCGAGGAAGTCCTCCGCACCGCGGCGCCGCCGCGAAACGACACCGCCCAGCCCGTCACCTGGGACACCGCCGACATCGCCGGGCGGCGCGTGGTGGTCGAGGTGATCGACGGCGACGACGGCGGTGCCTACGCCTGGCTGGCGGTGGGGCGATTCTCCGACGCCCGGCTCGACCCCGGCGGCACCGACACCGGGCGCCAGGCGGCCGCGGCCCTCGCCGCAGGGTTCGGCCTCGACGGCCTCGCCGCGCCGCTCGCCCTCCTCCTCACCGACGTGCCGGCGGCGACGGCGACGCGCGTCGCGGCGGCGGCGGCGCTGGGTGCGCTCGCCCCCGACGCCCGGCTCGACGCGCTGGCGCTGGTGTTCACGCTCCCGAACGCGACCGACGCCACGCGCGCCGAGGCGGGCCGGCTGATCGCGAGCCGTGCCGGCGATGCCGGCGCGCCGCTCGTCCGCGACCTCCTCCGCACGGCCAGCGCGGCCGACCAACGCGAGCTCGCCGTGCGGCTGGCAGCCGACGAAGGGGGCTGCGGCGTGCTCGGCGATGCCGTGGAGCAGGGCGCCTGCTCGCCCCGGCTGCTCGTCGATCCGGCGGTGGCCTCGCGGCTGGCGGGCCTCCGCGCCGGGCCGCTCCGCGAGCGCGTCGAGCGCCTCGCCGCCACCGCCCCGGCGGACGATGCGGCGCTGGCCCAGCTGATCGACGACCGGCGGCAGGACTACCGCCGGCACGGCGGCGATGCCGACGCCGGCAAGGCCCTGTTCCGCAAGCACTGCATCCAGTGCCACCAAGTGGCCGGCGAGGGGGCGAAGGTCGGCCCGCAGCTCGACGGCATCGGCAACCGCGGTCTCGACCGGGTGGTCGAGGATGTCCTCGACCCCAATCGCAACGTCGACGTCGCCTTCCGCGTGACGACGATCCTCACCACCGGCGGCCGCGTGCTGGCCGGGATCGTCACCCACGAAACTCCCGACGCGCTGGTGTGCGTCGATCAGCAGGGCAAGGAGTTCGCCGTCGCCCGGACGGAGATCGACGAGCGTCGTCCCTCGGCCCTGTCGCTGATGCCGGCCAACTTCCACGAGGCGGTTCCCCCCGACGGCATGCGCGATCTGCTCGCCTACCTCCTCGCGCTGCGGGCGGAGCCGGCCGCCAACGCCGGGCCGTGAGCGCGGTCGCCCGAGTGGACAAAGGCCATGGAGGGCTTTGTCCACGGACAGCTAGCCGCGCGGCTCGAGCTGGAAGATCTGCACCAGTGTGCCGCTGGTGAAGGCGTGCACGATCGCGCCGGTCGCCGGCTCGACGACCACGGCCGCCTCGCGGACCTTCTGGCCGGTGAGGCGCTGGACCTCCTGGCGGAGCTCGTCGCACGACACCGCGAACAGGGCCCGGTGGTACTCCTCGACCTTCGCCGCGCCGGCCGCGTTGCGGGCGAGGAGCTTCTCCGCCGGCGTCAGTGCCTCGTGCAGCGTGACGACGACCGTCTCCGGGCCGGCGACCACGGTCACCGCCTTCGGGGCGTGGCCGGTCCGCTCGGTCTGCATGGCCAGAGCGATGCCCGCCAACTCCTTGGAAATGGAATCCGGTGATTCTGCCGACGATGTGCTGGTCATGCTCTGCTCCGACACGGTGATGGTCTGCCGAGAAACTCCGACGGGCCCGGAATGATAGAGCGATCGAGCGATTCTTTCCCAAGGACCCATCACGTTGTGGGGCGGCGACGACCGCGGCCGCGGCCTGCAGACGGCTCGTGCACGGCCGGCCGAGTGGGCGACGGGAAGGAAAGGCGGGGCTTGCCGCGAGCCGGATCGGTGCGGACAGGTGCGCCAGACGCCTCCCGGCACCATGGAGCGGGAGGTCACCCGCGCGCGTCGCGTTGCAGCCGCTGGAATTGCTTCGGCGGGATGCCGAGGGCGGCGCTGAACACGCGGGTGAAGTGGCTCTGCGACGAGAAACCGAGGGCGTGAGACAGTTCCGCGACCGGCAGCGCCCCGGTCCGCAACAGGGGGAGCGACCGGCGGACGCGGCGCCGGTTGAGGAACCGCTCGAGGCTGATACCCGTCGAGACGCGGAATTTCTTCGCGGCATGGCTCGGCGACAAGCCGACCTGGTCGGCGATCGCCGCTGCCGACACACCGTCGCGGAGGTGTGAATCGATCAGCGCGACGATGTCGTTCATCACCGATGCCGGGAACGCGCCGCCGTCGATGCTCCGCGGCGCGGGTCCGGCCCCGAGCAAGTCATCGAGCCGGGCGAGTGCACGCCGGACAGCGACGTCAGCACCGTCTTCTTCTGCCGTGTGTCCGTCGCAGCAGGACGGGATGCGGTCGAGAAAAGCCGTCAACGGGCCGTCGTCAAATGTGCATGGGCCCGGCTCCGGGGCCGGCGCATCGACTGCCGATCGCGGAGATAGCCGGGGAATCTGTCCCGTCGGCACGCAGAACACCCGGGCCTGGAAACCGTCGGCCGACGTGATCGTGTGGGTGTACGGGCGACAGTCGCAAGGAAAGAGTCCGACGCTGCGCGGACCCCAGTGGGTCGAGACCGTCCCGGCCGGAGACGACGATTCGATCGTGGCGTGGCCCTCGATCACCAGCAACAGCCGGTGGCTGACATGCCGGATCGTGTGTGTCACGACGATCCGGGGAGCGGCGACGGCGATCGGGTAATCGAGCCAGAGGAGGTGCGGAAATGGCTGCATGAGCGGCGACGACAGCGCGTGGGGCCCGGCCGCAAGCACCCGCAACACTTGCCGAGCACTTTTGGCGGGTGTATTTGGTCGCGTGTGGCTCTGCCAGTGGGGGGCCGCGCCCCGGCGTGTTCGCCCCCGGTGTGCGATCGTCTCGTGAAAAACCGATCGTGCAGAGCGCTGCGACGCCGAGCGCAATCCCGGCCGCCGTCCGACCGTCGCCCATTTGGACGTCCGTGTCGTGACAGAACGGTGGCCTTGGTGATCGCATACTGATCCCCCGGTAGCGATGGGCGGCGCACGGCGGAGTGCGAACGCGACGATGAATCCACACGCGTATTCACGCCGCGGCGCGGTGGCGCCGGGCAGGCGTCGTCATGCTCATCTGGCGATGCGCGAAGAGCCGATCGGCGCGATGGCGGGCCAGCGCCATGACCAGCGGCCACGGGCCGCACATTCCCGACAGGTAATCACCAGGAGCGAGCCATGCCCTCCAGCGGCCAGATCGAATCGCTCGTGTGCGAGGCGGTCAACGCCTTCCTCCGCGGCGCCATGGGGCGCGGGGCGACGACGATGTCGGCCACGCTCCGCCCCTGCGCGCTGTTCGTCCATCTCCGCGAAGTCCTCACGCTCCAGGAGCGGGCCCTCGCTGCCGGGGATCACGACGGTGTCAGGCGCGGCGAGGTGATGGTGCGCGAGGCCCGCGATCTCCTCGTGCGCCGCAGCCACGACGAATTGTCGAGCATTCTGGCGGGGATCATCGGCCGGCGGCCGACGGCGATCCTCCACGACGTCGACCCGGGCACGGGGGACGAATTGATCGCGTTCACGTTCGCCCCCGTGACCATCAATCCTCCCCGCGCTCACGCCGCCGTGCCGTCCCGAAACGGCGCGAAGGGCTGACGATCGCCTCCGCCGGCCCGCGTCATGCCCCGCCGGCGGCGGGCGACGCGCGGGGTGGCGCAACTGTCCGGGGGCGGTGACGGGCCTTTTCCGCCGCTTCACGGCGGCACGACGGCCCGCAGACGCGCCCTTGACCGCGGCGCGTGTCGTCGCGATTGATGCAGCGAGCACCGCGAGGCACTGCGGCGACAGGCTCCATGGACGGACCGCTCGACGGTTCCGATCCGGCCCGTCCGCCCTCTCCGCCCGCGTTATCCCAGCGCCGGAGATCGGCCGGCGTCGCGTTCGGGACCGGGCGTCGTTTCGCACCCCTTCCGAGGAGAAACCAGCGATGAAGTCCGACAAGCAGCTCCAGCACGACGTGCTCGCCGAACTCGAGTGGGAGCCGAGCATCGAGGCCTCGCAGATCGGCGTCGCCACCGCCGACGGCGTGGTCACGCTCACCGGCCAGGTGGGCACCTACCTCGAGAAGACCAAGGCCGAGGACGTCACCAAGCGTGTCTACGGCGTCCGCGCCGTCGCCAACGACATCGCCGTCAAGATCGGGGGCCAGCACGCCCGCAGCGACGCCGAGATCGCCACCGCGGCCCTCAACAGCCTCAAGTGGGATGCCGACGTGGACGACGACAAGATCAAGATCACCGTCCGCGACGGCTGGGTCACGCTCGAGGGGCAGGCGACCTGGAAATACCAGGCCGACGCCGCCGAGCGCGACGTGCGCGTCCTCACCGGTGTCCGCGGCGTGACCAACAAGATCGCGCTGGTCTCGCCGGTGCGGATCACCGACGTCCGCAACAAGATCGAGGAGGCGTTCCGCCGCTCGGCCGAGCTCGACTCGCGGCGTGTCGAGGTCCACGCCACCGACGGCCGGATCGTGCTCCGCGGCAACGTGCGGAGCTGGGCGGAGCGCGCCGAGGCCCAGCAGGCGGCCTGGTCGGCTCCGGGCGTCGTGAACGTCGAGAACAACCTCGTCGTCACGCCGTGACAAACCCGCCCCGCGCCGCCGTGGCGGCGGGGATCCGTTTCCCTCCCGCAGAGGAGTCCGCCGATGAGTCTTGCCGCCGAGAAGGAATTGGCCCACCTCGGTGAGTCGTGCGGCTGTGCCGATCACGACCACGATCTGGTCCACGAATTGAGCCGCCGTCTCGACAGCCTGTGGCGTTACGACCAGTACGTCGCCAACGCCGACTGGCGCCAGGAGATCCGCAGCCTGTGGGTCGATCTCAAGCGCCAGGAGCAGCAGGCGATCGCGCGCCTCAAGGAGCTGATCGCCGCCGAGGTGCGCAGCGGCTGTTTCTGAACATACGTGGACAAAGCCCTCCATGGCCTTTGTCCACTTGGGGCGATCGCGGGGAACGCCAAGGGTTCCCCGGATCGCCGACCGCCGCGTCGTGCGGCGGGATCGTCGTCCGTGGCCAGAGCCCTCCATGGCCTTTGTCCACTTGGGGCGATCGCGGGGAACGCCAAGGGTTCCCCGGATCGCCGACCGCCGCATCGTGCGGCGGGATCGTCGTCCGTTGACCGGGATGCTCCGCACCGCGCCGAACCCGGCGGCGCTCCACTCGAGGAGACGAACCATGCCCCTGATCCCCGTCCGCCGCCGTGGTGGAATGACCGAGTTTCCCGGCCTGCCCGGCCTGTCCGATTTCCGCTCCGAGATGAACCGGCTGTTCGACGGCCTGCTCATGTGGCCGGCGATCACGCCGGCTGCCGCCGAGGGGGGCGACGGCCCCGCCTGGCTGCCGACGATCGACGTCGCCGAGACCGACGCGGCGGTGCAGGTGCGGATGGAGTTGCCCGGCGTCGCCCCGAAGGATGTCGACGTCAACGTCACCGCCGAACGCCTGGCGATCAGCGGTGAGAAGAAGTCGGCGACCGAGTCGAAGGGCAACGGCTGGACGCACCGCGAGAGCCACTACGGGCGCTTCAGCCGGACGATCCCGCTGCCCGACGCCGTCGATCCGGCAAAGGTCACGGCGCGGTTCGAGAACGGCATCCTCACCGTGGAGATGGCCAAGACGCAGGCGGGCAAGCCCCACAAGGTGGCGATCACCGCCGGTTGATTCACGTCCGCGCGCCGGAGCGGAAGTGCGTGGAGTCGCTCCACGCCCGGCATGCACCCCGCCCCGCCCGGCCGCGCCCGATCGGGACGGCACGGCGGGAGGGGGTGTGTCAGACGGTCGACGAGCTGCTGGGGAACCCGCCTCCGCGGGGATCCCGGCATGCCGTAGGCCGACGTGCCCCGATCGCTGCAGGTGATCGGGGCGCGGCGGCTCTCGTCGTGTGCGGTCGGGCTCGGCCCGCCGCGACACGGGGCCGTGGCGCTCTCCGCCCGGCCGGCCGCCGGGCGATTCCCGGCAGGGATGTCTTCCGATCGCCCCTGCCCGGAGTCTTCGATGAATCCGTTTCGCTTGCCATCGCGCCGCGCCCTCGCCCCATCCTCGCTCCTCGTCGCCCTGCTGCTGGCCAGCGCGGTGACACCGGCCCGGGCCGCACCCGTCGTCTTCAACGCGGCTGGGTTTTCGTCGGTCGGCAACCCGGTGAAGTTCAAGGCGACGCTGGCGATCACCGGCACGCTGCTCTCGGTGCGCCTCGACAATCTTTCGCCAGTGCCGTCGAAGGACGCCTCCGACGTGCTGTCGAGCTTTTATTTCGACGTCGTCAAGAGCGGCAGCATCCGGCCCGCGCTGACCTACCTGTCGGGGACGGGGCAGGTCTACCAGGTCCTGTCCGGCACGACCGACCGGCCGTTCGTGTACCAGCCGACAAGTTCGCTCACCCCCGGGTTCGGGCCGAGCAACCTCAAGGCGGTCAATACCAATGACAAGACATGGCAGTTCCGGGCGATGAATCCGGCGCTCCCGCCGCTCGAGGGCTTCGGCATCGGCACGGTCGGCAACTCGGCGCTCTCCCCCAACGGCTTCACGCCGTCGATCGTCGGGCCTGCTGGTCCCACGCAGATCGCCTTTTCGCTCTACACCGGTGCCGACATCGACCCGATCGGCGTCCTCGCCTCGCAGTACCTCGTCCGCGACACGGCGACGTTCACGTTCGGCGGCCTCGCCGGCTTCAGCGAAGCCGACATCGGGCCGGACGCGACGTTCGGCCTCGGGACCATGCCCGATTCGATCATCGAGCTCCCCGAGCCCGGCGGCATGGCGCTGGCCGCGCTGGGCGCCGTCGTCGCCGGTGGCTGGCAGGTGGCGCGGCGCCGTCGCCGTGCGGGCCGATGAGCGTCGTCGCACGCGTGTCGCGCTCGCTGATCGCCGCCCTCCTCGTGGCGCTGATGGTCTGCTGGACGATCGTCGCCTGGGGCGTGGAGGGAGGCAGCGGGTGAGCGAGCGCGTCTCACGCCGCGCGGGTGTCCATCGTCACGATGGCGCACGGTCTGACCGAACGGGTGTGGTGTCTTGCGTCATGGTGATCGACCGGTATACTTCGACGCGAACCGCCGGAAGGAAGCGACGCCATGCCGCTTCGGGCCGGTGATTCTCCTGATCGATGGACGGAAGACGAATCGAGGGGCAGGCCGGCATCGCCGGTAGGTCCGTCGTAGCGTAAGCCGGCGAGAGAGGGCCTCGTGTGCCTTCTCGAACGCCGGCTTTTTTCGTTTGCATGCGACTCGGGCTCTCCCGGTGGGGCGTCGATCGGCGCGCTGCCGGCGGGGAGTGGGTCGGCCGTCACCATCGCACCGTCGTGCGGCTCCTCCGCCGCCGGTGCGCTCCCGTGCAAACGAGGCTTCCGATGACGAAGGTCGCGACCGGCGCGTTGGCCAGCGAACGGACGGTGCGGATGGTGGCCCAAGCGGCGGCCACGTTCGAGCACCTCCTCATGGGGCGCGGCCCGACCGGGGCCACGGTCGTGGCAGGGCAGGATTGGCTGGTGATCTCGCTCCACGAGCCGTTCACGGCCGCCGAGCGGGTCCAGGCCGCCGACGCGGCCGGGGCGCGGCGGCTGCGCCAGGTCCATGGCGCCGTCTTCACCCGTGCCTTCGACCCCCTCCGGCGCCACGTCGAGGGAAACACCGGCGTGGTCCTCCGCGGCGCCGCGCTGCACGTCGATGCCGCCAGCGGCAGCATCGTGAAGACGCTTTCCACGCATCCGACGATCGATCTGTTCCTGCTCGGCCGGCCCCACCATTTGCTCGGGGTTCCGGTCAACGAGCATCGACGCAGTGCCGAACCCGGCGGCCGTGGATCCGGCCGGGAGTGATCACGAGGAGGCGGAAGGAGCCGGCACGCGGACGGAGCCCCAACCTTGAAGGAGTTGGCCCATGCTGGTGTTGACGAGGAAGAACCGCGAAAGCGTTGTGATCGGTCGTCCCGATGATCAGGAGGTGATCCTCGAGATCACGATCCTGGAGATCGAGGGGGGGAGGGTGCGTCTCGGCTTCGCCGCGGACGCCAAGATGCCGATCCACCGCCGCGAGGTGTGGGAACGGATCTGCAACGGGAATGGGAACGGGAACGGCAATGGCAACGGCCACACGGCGGGAGCCGGCACGACGGTGACCGCGGCCCTGCCCGGCCCCCGGCGGTCGTGATGCCGCAGGGGGGCGCCATGAAGTCGCAAGGGGAGATCGAGGCCGCCGTCTGCGACGGCGTCTCACGGTTCCAGCAGGAGTTGCTCGGCCGCGGGCCGCGCGACATCCACGCGCATCTCATCGGTTCGCTCGTCGTCGTCCGCTTGCAGGGGGTGCTGACGCCGGCGGAACGGCAATTGATCACGCCGCGTCCTTCCGGGAACGGCAGCGGCCATCCGGCCGACGCCGTCAATGGGCGGGCGCTGCTCAAGCAGATGAGGACGCACGTGGTGTCGGCGGGGCGCGGGAGGCTGGAGACGCTCGTCGAGGAGGCCGTGGGGGTGAAGCTCGTCAGCGTGCACCACGACATCTCGACCGTCACCGGCGAGGAACTGCTCGTGTTCACGCTGGCAGCGGCGCCGGTGTGCCGACCGAAACGGACGGCGTGAATCGATCCGGAGTGGCATGTGCCGGCGAGGCCATGCCGCTCCGGCCGTCCGTGGCCGGGAAGTGTCCGGCGCTGGCGTGGCGAAGCCGGCAGCGATCCTGGCCATGCCGCCGCCGCGACGGAGCATGGGTTGGAGGCAGGGGACGCGGACGTACGGGGCGGGAGGCCCGGACCCGATACGGAGCGCCGTCCGATGCAGACAGAACCCGTGGTGTGCTTCGACGACCTGCCCGACGACAAGGAGGTGCGGGCCGCTGCCCTCGAGCAGATCGCCCGGCTCGAGTCGCTGTCGGCGCGGATCACCGGCTGCAAGGTAGTGATCTCCCAGCCCCACCGCCACCACCGTGACGGTCGGCTCGTGAGCGTGCGCGTCGAAGTGATCGTGCCGGGAGGCGAGGTGGTCGTCAGCCGCGACCACCACCTCGACCATGCCCACGAGGACGTCCGCGTGGCCCTGCGCGACGCCTTCCGGGCGGCCCGCCGCCGGCTCGAGGACCATGTCCGGCGCCGTCGCGGGGTCGAGAAACACCACGCGCCGCGCCAGTCCGGCCGCGTCAGCGCCGTCTTTCCGCTGGCCGGCTACGGCTTCGTCACCCTCGCCGACGGGCGCGAGGTCTATTTCCACCGCCACACCCTCGCCGCCCGCGACTTCCGCCGGCTCGACATCGGCACGGCGGTCTGGCTGTCGGTCGAGGATGGCGACCAGGGGCCGCAGGCGATCGCCCTCCATCTCGAGCATCCGCATGGTCAGCCGGTCGCCGCGCCGGCGACCGGCGAGGAGGTGAAGCCATGACCACCGCCCCGACGATCGACACGATCGAGGTCGCGATTCCCGCCCGCGCGGTGTCGGGCGCGCCGTTCGACATCCCCGGCCGGCTCTGCCTGCCCGAGCAGGCCCACGGGGTGGTCGTCTTCGCCCACGGCAGCGGCAGCAGCGGGTCGAGCCCGCGCTCGGCGCACGTCGCCGGGATCCTCCACCAGGCGTGGCTCGGCACACTGCGCTTCGATCTCCTCACGCAGCAGGAAGCCCTCGACCGCGCCAACGTGTTCGACATCGGCCTGCTCGCCGACCGACTCGGCGGTGCCCTCGAGGTGCTGGCGGAGCGCGAGACGACCTGCCGGCTGCCCGTCGGGCTGTTCGGGGCGAGCACCGGAGCGGCGGCCGCGCTCATCGCCGCGGCGCGCGAGGCGCGCGTCGCGGCCGTCGTCTCGCGCGGCGGCCGGCCGGACCTCGCCGAGGCGGTGCTCGCCCAGGTGCGCGTGCCGACACTGCTGATCGTCGGCGCCGCCGACGCGTCGGTCATGGCCCTCAACCGCCGGGCGCTGGCCAGGCTCGGCGGCGAGAAGCGCCTCGAGGTCGTGGCGGGGGCCACGCATCTGTTCGAGGAGCCGGGAGCGCTCGAGGAGGTGGCCCGGCTGGCGGCGGAGTGGTTTTCCCGGCATCTGCACACGAGGGGGGAATGATGAGCGAGCGGATCTTCGCTGACCGTGAGGAGGCGGGCTGGCGGCTGGTGGAACGGTTGCGTGGCGCTGCGATCGAAAAACCGCTCGTGCTCGCCATTCCCCGGGGCGGCATCGAGGTCGGCGCCGCGCTCGCCAAGGGCCTCGGTGCGGAGCTCGACATCGTCTTGGCGCGCAAGCTCCGGGCGCCGCACCAGCCCGAGCTGGCGCTCGGCGCCGTAGCCGAGGGAGGGGAGATCCATCTCAACCACTTCGCCGCCGCCATGACGGACGTCGGCGAGGCGACGATCGAGGCCGAACGGCGCCGTCAACTCGCCGAGATCGAGCGGCAGCGGTCGGTGTATCGTCCCGTCCGGGCCCAGGTGCCGATCCATGGCCGGCACGTGATCGTCACCGACGACGGCATCGCCACCGGCGCCACGATGATCGCCGCGCTGCGGGCGGTGCGGGCGGCCGGGCCGGCGACGATCACGGTGGCGCTCCCCGTCGCCGCCCCCGAGCGGATCGACGCCCTCCGGCCGCTGTGCGATCGGGTCGTGTGCCTCGAGGAGCCGGACTGTTTCTGGGCCGTGGGGCAGTTCTACCGGCAGTTTCCCCAGGTCGAGGACCAGCGCGTGGTGAGTCTTCTCCGCGACTACGGGGAACCGGCGACGAAGTGGCTGCACCCCGAGACGCAGCGCCAAGCGCCGGTCCTGCCCGGTGCACGGGGCTGACACCCCCGGTGCCCGCCTACTCGGGCTGCGGTTCGAGCGGCGGCAGTTCCCAGGGATCGACCTCCACCACCGCGACGACGTGTGAGGCGTTGATCGAGCACATCGCCCGGTCCGGCCGCGTTGACTTGATCACCGGGAAGTGTCCCCACGGGAACCCGTCCTTGCGGTGGGGCACCATCACCTCGGCGTCAATCCACACGGCGCCCGTCGGGCTCTCGCGCACCGCGCGGATCCGGTCGACGACCAGCACCTGCTTCGTCGCCAGCAGCAGCGCCAGTCGGCAGGGTTCGGCGGCGAGCCTGTCGGTGAACCAGGCCGGGAGCAGCTCCTGGATCGGCCGCCGGCGCGGGGGAGTGTCGTCGCTGGACATGCGGGGCCTCGTCGCGGGTGCGGCCGCCCGGGGAACCGCCGGTGGCGCAGGCTTGGGGGAGGCTGGGCTTCCGTCGGCCTGTCGGAGGCTTGTATACACGTCGCATGCTCCACTTTCTCGGGATCGGTGCCCAGAAATCGGGGACGTCGTGGCTCTACGAGGTGCTCCGCCAGCACCCGGAGGTGCGGTTCCCCGGCGTCAAGGAGGTCCATTTCTGGGACCAGCAGCGGCACCTCGGCCTCGACTGGTACCGGGGCCTGTTTGCCGGCGATGATCCGCGCCGCGCCGGCGAAATCACCCCCGCCTACGCGATCCTTCCGGCGGCGGTGATCGCCGAGGTCCACGCCGCCTTTCCCGACGTGCGGCTGATCTACCTGATCCGCAATCCGATCCAGCGCGCCTGGTCGAGTGCGAAGATGGCGGTCGGCCGCGCGGAGATGCGGGTCGACGAGGCTTCCGACCGCTGGTTCTGCGACCACTTTCGCTCGGCCGGCTCGCTCGCCCGCGGCGATTACGAGACCTGCCTGCGGTCTTGGCTCGCGCACTACCCGGCGTCGCAGCTGCTCGTCCTTCGCTACGAGGCGATCGCCGCCGACCCCGAGGGAGTCGCGGCGGCGTGCTGCGACCACCTCGGCATCGCCCGCTTCGCCGTGCCCCCCGCGGAGCTGCGGCAACGCGTCTTCGGCGGGGCGCCGGAGCGGCTGCGCGAAAGCCTGTGGCCCGAGCTGCTGTCTATCTATGGAGCGCGGATCGAGTCGCTGGCGCGGTTTCTCGGCATCGATCTCCGGGAGTGGCTCGATCCGCCGGGGAGCGTCTGAGCAGCGGCGGGTCGCCACGACCGGACAATCGATTCACGCTGTTTTTTCGGGGAAAACCGTTTTCTCCCGGCTCACCAAAACGCTGAGAGCCTCACCATCTTGGTGAAAACGCGTTTTTTCAGGGAAAAAACGCCCTCTCATCCCCGGATCGGAACCGCCCGTGTCCGCGTCTCACCAAGGTGGTGAGGCCGGGGCCATCTCGCCGATCCGATCCCCGGCACACGGTTTTCGCCGTTTTCATCGGCGTATCTGCGGATCCACCGGTTTTTCGAACCGCCCGCCGTGTTTGGCACGAGGGGTGCATTAGGTGCCTCCGCCGCGAGGAGCGACGGCCAGGGAGTCCCGAAAGGGCTCGCCGGTCGCCGTGAGCCGGGGCTGCCGGTCTGCCGAAGCAGGCCGCTCGTGGCATGGGTCCGGATGTCGGGCCCGTGCTGCGGGTGGCGGAGCCGAGGGGCCGGAACGACGGGCGTGCAAAGAGGCTGAGTTCAGTCGTGGCGGGACCATCCGCCGAACAGGAGGGGCATCATGATGATGATGGTTGCGTTGGGCATCACAGCCGAAGAGCTGTCGAATTCGGTCAAGACTCGGGAGCCGGAAGGGTGGGGCGGTCGCCTCGCCGGCCCGCAGTTGTCCTGCCTCGTGATGTCCGGCGATGCCGGCTTGCGGCAGCGGCTCGGGGCGGTCACCGAGTTGAGTGGTTGGAGCGGGTGCGAGACGCCGGCGTCGTCCGAAGGACTGCGGCAGGCGGTCGATCGTGAGTTCCAGCTGGTTGTCGTCGATCTCGCCAATCCGGTCGCGGGCAACTCGGCCGAGGCGATCGCGGTCGCCGAGGAGTTCGCGAGCCGTCCGTCGACGTTGCTGTTGGTGTGCGGCCGTGAGGATCGTCTCGAGGACGAGCTCTGGGCCCGCCAGCTCGGTGCGTTCGTCTACCTGCCCGGGGTGTCGACCGGCGATTCGCTGGTCTCACTGTTCACCGAGGCCCGCAAGGTTTCGGAACAGCGTGGAGTCAACCGCCTCGTCAAGGCGGCGATCTGAGTGGTGATGTGCAGCCGGCCGGGCAGCCGCACGCCCGCAGGGGCACGGAGACGGACGGCGAACGACGGGAGCGTGGGCTGCGGTCGCCCCTTGGGTGGTCGGCGGGCGACGGTCCCGGGGTGCTGTGCGGCCCTGGCGTGCAGTGCCGGTAGGTAATCGTGGGTGGCGCGGCGGCGAGGAAGCGATTCCCTCGCCATGTGCCGCTGCCATCAGCGAGGCAGGGCGGTGTCGAACGAACCCGCGGGGCGGTCCGCGGGACATGGCTGCCCTGAAAAAGTCCCTGGGTCGGTGCCGCGGTCGCTCGCACACTGGCGTCGTAGTGTACGGAAGTTCATTCCCGGAAACGTTTTCAATTCGCCCCTCGGGGCACAGCGAAAGGAACCGCTCGTGAGCACGTTCGTGGATTTCGACAACGTTGATGATGGAGAGAATCGTCCCCGCGCCGTGGGCTTCGGCAGGACCCGCGAGCCGATGATGGGAAAGAAGAAGCGGCCGGAATACCGCCGCAAGGGCGCTGCCCCGCAGAACAGCGGCATGTGCCGCCGATCGAACAAGAAATGGACGTGGGGCTGCGGCCGGTCGGCCCGGATCCTCGACGCCCGTGGCCGAACCTTCTCCGGTTGCCTCGCCCTGCTGCTCGTCGCTGCTGCATCGGCGTGTTATGCCGGCCCGGTGCTGTCCGTCGACATGTCCGTGGTCGGTGACCCCGGCAACACCACCAAGGCGGGCAACGGCTTTGGCACGGTCGGCTACTACTACAAGATGGCCAACACCGAGACGACCAATTCGCAGTACGCCACGTTCCTCAACAATTCGGTGGCGGGGAAGCAGGGGCTGTACGGTGTCTACGACGAGACTGCCGCCACCACCGCCGGTAGCGCCTACATGATTCGCCGCGCCGGGTCGGTCGGAAGCTACACCTACTCCGTCATCGGCACCGGAAACGAAAACAAGCCGATCAATTGGGTGTCGTGGTTCAGCGCCGCCCGGTTCGCCAACTGGCTTTCCAACGGGGCCGATCTCAGCGCCAACACGGAGACGGGCAGCTACACCCTCGATGGTCGGACTTCAGGCAACATCGCCTCCCGAAATGCCGGTGCGGTCTATTACCTGCCGAGCATGGACGAATGGACGAAGGCGGCGTTTTATGATGTCGCGACGAAGAGCTATCTCAACTATCCGTCCATCTCATCGGTCAACTCCTCGCTCAACGGCACGCTCCCGAGCATCGGCAACGCCTCGACCCCGACCAACGCCTTCGCCGCCAACTACGCCGGCGGAACGTCCGGTGCAGTGCTGCCGGTCGCCAATTTCACGACCGTGACGTCGGCCTACGGCATGTACGACATGCTCGGAAACGTCAATGAAATGACCGACACGACCAGCCCGACCGACTCGACCCGCTATGCCCAGGTGTCGGGCAGCTACGCGACCACCGAAAGCGGCATCAGCACGTTCAACAGCACGACCGCTCCTCCCTACGTGCTCGGTTCGGCAGCCAACGCTCCGCGCGGCTTCCGCATCGCCGCCGTCCCCGAGCCGTCGGCCGTCGCACTCGCCGGCACCGCAGGAGCTCTGGGGTTCGTCGGCAACTGGATCCGTCGCCGCCGCCACGTGGCATCGACCGCCCTCGGCTGCTGACCTGCCGATCCGTCCGGGGGCGTGGGGCATCACCCGCCCCGTGGGACCGATCCACCCTCTGCGTGCGGTGGATCGGGTTTCGGCCGCCGTCCTGCGGAAAGCTCTCCCCGACACCGACGGGTGATCAACGGGTCGAGGGCCCGGGAGAGGTCGGACCCTCCCGCTGCCGAGTAAGATCGTCTTCATGGACGATTCCAACGGCTCGGCCGCCGGTGCCGCCTCCCGCGTACCGCTGCCGGAAGATGCCACGATCCTCTCCGCCCGCCCTGAAGACGCGGCGCTCGCGACCGCGACCGTCAACGAGATCGGTCGCGCCCTCGAGGGCCGAGTCCTCGGCGCCTACCGCCTCGACGAGTTCGTCGGTGGTGGCGGGATGGGGGCGGTGTTTCGCGCCCTCGACACCACCCTCGACAGGCCGGTCGCCGTCAAGGTGCTGTCCCGGCGGCACTCCGCCGATGCCGAGATGCTGCGCCGCTTCAACGTCGAGGCGCAGTCGGCGGCCCGGCTCGATCACGAGAACATCGGCCGGGTGTACGCGGTCGGTAGCGAGGATGGCTGGCACTTCATCGTTTTCGAGTTCATCGACGGCACCAATCTCCGCGACGTGGTGGCACGCGGCGGACCGCTCGACGTCGGCAGCGTGATCCGCTTCACCGTGCAGATCGCAGCGGCTCTCGATCATGCCGCCGAACGTGAGGTGGTCCACCGCGACATCAAGCCCTCGAACATCATCATCACCCCCGAGGGCCGGGCGCGGCTGGTCGACATGGGGTTGGCCCGCCGACACCGGATCACCGAGGACGAGGATCTGACGCAGAGCGGGATGACCCTCGGGACCTTCGACTACATCTCCCCCGAGCAGGCCCGCGACCCTCGCGCCGCCGATGTCCGCAGCGACCTCTACTCGCTGGGGTGCACGGTCTACTTCATGCTCGCCGGCCGCCCGCCGTTCGCCGACGGCACGCTCCTGCAGAAGCTGCTGCACCATCAGCAACTGCGTCCGGTGCCCGTGGAGCAACTCCGCCCCGACGTGCCCCGCGGCTTGGCGGCCGCCGTCGGGCGGCTGATGGAGAAGGACCCCGCCGACCGCTACCAGACCCCGGCCGATCTCGTCGCCGACCTGATCCCGATCGCCGAGGATTGCGGGATCGACCTGGCAGTGTCGCGGTCCGCTGGCCCGAGCGACACCGCCGCGGAGAGAAGCGGCGGGGGGCTGTCGCGCGTCACCTGGCTGCTGCCGCTGGCAGCGTTGGCGGTGCTCGTCGCCGGCCTGCTCGTGGCCTCGGCGCGGGAGCGCTTCCGGCTCGCGGCAGCCGACCCCGCAGCGCGCCCGGCGCCGGTGTCGCCCCGGGGGGATCTGGCCGTGGACCGGCCACCCCGGCGTGTCGTCGACGCCCCCGCCGGACCGGCGGAATGGGAGTCGGTCGCCGCCGCGCTCGCCGGCGCCGGGGAAGGGGATGTCGTCGAGTTGGCTTTCGACGGCGTGCACGACGAACCGGCGTGGTCGGTGGGCGATCGGAGCGTGACGGTCCGCGCCGCTCCCGGGCACGCGCCTGTGGTCCACTTCGCCGACGAGGCCGTCGTCGGCGCGGAGGGAGGCGGTGCGGAGGGGGCCTGCCGTGTCGGCAAGGGCGCGCTGTCGATCGAACGGGTGTCGTTCCGCGCCGCGGGCCGCCGGCCGTTGTTCTCCGTCGGACCGGGTGGCCGGCTGGTCTGCGATCAGGTCACGATCGACGGCGACGGCGCTGCGGTCGGGAACGGCACGGACCCGACCGCGGCGGCGACGGTCGTCCGGTTTCGGGGCGTCGACGAGCCGGCTGAGCCGCTGCCGAGCCACCTCCGCTTCACCGCCACGCGAGTTCGCGGCATGGCGATCCTCGTCGAGGCCTCGGGAGGCGGGACGCTGTCGTGCGAGTGGATCGACGGGGAATGCGATCTCGCCGGCAGGTTTCTGGTCGCCGACGGCAGTCCGCGGGGGGGCACCGCCGGACTGACGGTCAATCTCGACCTGCGGAACGCGACGTTCCGCGGCGCGGAGGGGTTCGCCGCGCTGCTCGACTCGCCGGCCCGCCCGGTGCCGCCGCGGCTCCGGGGCGAGACGACCGGGTGCCGGTTCGTCGTCCCTGACGGATGCGCTTTGATCGAACAGACGGGGATCGACGTGCCGGCTGCGTACCGGCCGGGGGTCGAGTGGTCCGACAGCGGCGGCCGGTACGAGGGGAGCGGCGTCTGGCGCCGGATCGACGGCGCCGCCGAGCGGATCGACATCGACTACTCGTCGGCTCCCCGCCCGCTGACGCACGAGCCGGTGCCGCAGCGACGGTGACGACGGCGCCGGTTTGTTGACAGCGGTGGTGACCGCCGATTCCAATTTTGTCCGGTGTCGGGCCGTGGTGGCCGGGCCCCCGAGCGACTGCCGTGTGCCAGCCAGTGAGGATGGCCGCGGGGCCGCGATTCCCTGGGAGTGTTCCGATGTTGCGCGGTTCTTCGATCGGTGGTGCGGGCGCGATCGCGGTGGCGGTGGCGCTGGTGACGGCGGCGTCGGCCCGTCCGGCATTCGCCATCAAGCAGTTCTTCGACGAGTTCAAGGCCGTGTACGTCAAGCCCGACAGCGATGCTCCGGCCGACAAGGCGCTGGCCGCCGCGGTCGAGACCGCGAAGTGCAACGTCTGCCACATGGGAATGAACAAGAAGGACCGCAACGCCTACGGCAACGCGCTGGCCGATCTCCTCGACAAGAAGGACGACGCCAAGAACGTCGAGAAGATCCGGGCATCGCTCGAGAAGGTGGCGGCGATGCCGAGCGATCCAGCCAAGCCCGATTCGCCGAAGTTCGGCGACCTGATCAAGGAAGGGAAGCTCCCCGTCCCGGCGCAGTGAGCCGCCGGACGGGTGGAGGCAGCGATCGATCATGGCGTCGGGCCGGCTCCCCGGGGGCCGGCCCGACACGTTTTCCGCGGGGGTTCACCGGCCGTCGGCGACCGCCTCGAGGAGCCGCGCCGCCAGATCGGTCCGGCCCGCGAGCCGCTCGGCGGCCCCGGCGGGGGCGAACAGGCGGACCCGCTTCACGAGCCGGTCGAACTGTTCCCGCGCCAGCGCCCGCACCACCGGACTGCACTCGGCGAGGGGCCGCTCGCGCCGATCCGGGCCGGCGGAGCGGACCGCGATGTCGAACTCGACCTCGCGGTGCACCGGCGGGGCGTCGATCAGCAGGTCGTCGTCGGCCAGGGGGATCCTCAGATCGTGGGCCAGCGCCGCGGAGAGCCGCCGGGCGGTGGCGACGAGCCGCGGATAGGGCAGACCGGCCAGCGCGCCGTGGACGGCGGGTTCGTCGACCGCGTCGAACACCGCGACGCGCTTGTGAAGGGCGCGGCGGGAGCCGAACAGGCCGTCCACGAGCCGCTCGGCGGCGGTGCCACGGGCGGCGGCGGTGATCCAGGCGGTGAACCCGGCGTCGTCGGTCCGCGTCAGCCTCGCCACGTCGAGCACCGGGCGGAGGATCCACACCGCGCGCTGGAGCATCGCCGTGGCCGAGCGCACGGCATGGTGCCAATAGACCTCGGCGAACATCACGTAACGGGCGAAGACCATCAGCTCCGCGGCACAGCGCCCCTTGTCCCCGATCGCCAGCCGGCCCCGGCGGTCGATGCACAGGCTGGCGAGGAGGCGATCCTGATCGAAGTGCCGGCCGTAGGGTACGCCGGCATGGAGGCTGTCGCGCGCCAGGTAGTCCATCTTGTCGACGTCGATCGGGCCCGACAGCAGGGTCCCGATCAACCGGCCGGCGGGGTCGTCGGCCGTGCCGGCGACGAGGGAGGCGACGCGGCGATGGTCGAGCCGCCACTCGTCCGCGAGGACGGCCGCGACCTCGGGGAGCGCCAGCGCCCCGGCGGCGAGATCCTCGTGGCGCGGCAATTCCTCGAGCCCCATGTCCTCGAGCGGATGGCAGTAGGGCCAGTGCCCGATGTCGTGCACGAGGGCGGCAACGAGGAACGCGGCCGCGTCGTCGGGCCCGACGGTGGCGCGGAACGTCTCGTCGTGCCGGAGGCGGGCGAGGTAATCGAGCGCCAGCCGGTAGACCCCCAGCGAATGCTCGAGCCGAGAGTGGACGGCTCCGGGGTAGACCAGCGCCACCAAGCCGAGCTGGCTGACCCGGGCGAGGCGGCGGAGGGGGGGCAGGTCGAGCAGGCCCCGGGCGCGGTCGGTGAGCGGGACGGTGACGTCGGGGGGGATGCGCACGCCCGGCGTGTCGGAAAGCGCCGTCAGTTCCGGAAGGTCGTCATACGCCATGGCGGTTCAGACCGGCGGGAAACCGGCCAGCCAGCGGGCCAGGGCGGTGACGATCGCGTATAGCGAGAAATGGGCCACGGCCGTGCCCCAGTCGAAATCGAACGCCGCCAGCGCTGCCAGCGCCCCGACGCCGAAGAAGATCGGCCCGATGAACAGCCACTGCCACAGTTCGCGCGTCATGTCGGGGGGGATGAAGCCGTGGGCGAACCACAGCAGGGCCCAGGCAACGCCGCAGGCGAGCGTCCGGAGCGTGAGCGGCAGGCCGCGGTAGGGCTCGAGCTCACGGTCCCGGATCGCCTCGTAGCCGAGCCGGGCGCAGGGAATGGCGAACAGCAACGCGGCGGCGGCGAGGCACCAGCCCGGTGCCTGCCCGGCACCGAACAGGAACCGCGCGGCCAGGGCGAGAAACAGCCCGAGGGGCAAGAGCATCCCCCAGACCGCCCACTGCGTGGTGGTCATCGGCAGGTCGAAGCGCACAAGCGGCGCCGTCGGCGCCCGCCCGGAGGCCGTCGAGGTCGTCGACGGGGCCTCGGGCTCGTGGATCACGATCCCCTTGCTCGCCGCCGGGACGGTGATCTGCTGCTTGCATTTCGGGCACGGTCCGGTCTTTCCGGCGAACTTGTCGCTGACGGAAAACACCGTCTTGCAGCCCGGGCACATCACCGAGATCGCCATGGTCGCTCCCGCCGCCCGAGAAGAGGCCCACCCCGTGGCGGGCAGTGTCAGACCGCGGCCCGCGGCCGTCAAGCCAACGCCGCGCCCCTCCTTCGGCGTGCGCGCGCCGGTCGGGCGGTCGAGTGCGGCGGGATCGCGGCGCCGCTCCGGCTACACTCGGGGTCCGGGGGCGAGCGAGAGGGCGGCCGCCGAGGGAGCCGGCTCGCGAGGAGGTCGTGATGGGTGATGCCAAGGGCGTCGAGGGCAAGTCGACCGATCAGGCGGGCACCGATCCCTCCCGGCAGGCGGGCGGCGTGATCTCCTTCCACTGCCCGAACGGGCACCACATCAAGGTCGCGGCCCGCCTGGCCGGGAAACGCGGCGCCTGCACGAAGTGCGGTGTCGACGTCGTCATCCCGGCGGCGCCCGCCGCGCCGCCGCCCAGCGCGCCTCCTGCCGCCAAGGCGCCGGCCGCGCCCCCGCCACCGGCCAAGCCCCCCGCACCTCCCGCCCGTTCCGGCAACGATGCCTCGGCGCTCGACGCGCTGTTCGAGGCGGTCGGCGGACCGGCCCGACCCGAGGAGGAGAACACGATCATGATGCACGCGGCGCCGCGCGAATGGGCAACGCCCGACGCCGACCAGCCGGTCAACCCGACGGCGCGGCTCGTGGCCCGGTTGTGGGCGGAGCGCGAGCACGGCGGGATCGTCGAACTGCACGTCAGCGGCGGCAGCGTGATCCTGCCGGAGTGGTACGAGCCGCACTGGTCGAGCGGCTCGCACGGGCTGTTCGCCAGCCAAGCCGCCGACGGGAGCGTGACCCTCACCGCCGTGTCGTGGGATTCGATCCAGAAGATCGTCGTCCGGCAGGTCGAGGGGCTGCCCGACGGGATGTTCGAATGACGCCCGACGCCCGTCGCCGCGCGGGCCTCAATCGACGTCGTCGAGATCCGACTCCGAGATCATCGTGAACCCCTTGCGGCCGAGGGTTTCCAATCCCATCTCCGTGTTGTCGACCATCAGGGCGACCACGGGGCGGCCGCGCGGCCGGACCATGATCGGATACGCCTGGATGATGTTGACCTCGGCCTGCAACAGCGCCGTGCACACCTGGAGGAGCGGCTGCGGCGCGTTGGAAAGCTCGACGCCGATCAGGTCGCTCTCGATCAGCGGCAACCCGGCGCGCTCGAGGATCTCGCGCCCCTGGTCGGGATGGCTGACGAGGAAGCGGACGAACGAGCACTCCCCCGAATCGGCGATCGACAGCGCCACGACGCGGACGCGCGAGCCGTCGAAGCGCCGCACCACCTCGAGCAGCTGCCCGACCCGGTTCTCGAGGAACACGGTGAATTGCCGGAGCGTCGGCCACTGCCGCCCCCGGGCGGTGGCGAAACCGATGCCGGAGTTGCCCCCGCTGTCGTCGGTGCTCACGTCGCGGCTCCGTGGGGTTGCTGACGGCCGGACGCGGCAGGCGGGGGTGGCGTCCCATCCCCGGTCCGGACCGCCCAGAATATGGACGGCCCGCGCGACGGGTCAAACGACCGCCGCGATCCGCCGAGGGAGTCCGCCATGACGGCAGCCAGCCACGACGTCCAGATCCGCGTCCGCTACCAGGAGACCGACGGTCAGCAGCGGGTCCATCACGCCAACTATTTCACCTACTTCGAGATCGGCCGGACAGAGATGCTCCGCTCGACCGGCGCGACATACAAGGCGTTCGAGGAGGCGGGGCTGATGCTGGTGGTGTCGGAGGCCACCTGCCGCTACCGCGAAGCGGCCGCCTACGACGACCTGCTCACGCTCCGCACCACGCTCGAGGCCGTCGGGGGGGCGAGCATCACCCACGCCTACGAGATCATCCGCGACGGGCGGATCCTCGCCACCGGGCGGACGGTCGTCGTCTGCGTCGACCGCGACGGCCGCGTCCGCCGGCTGCCCGACTGGTTGCGCGGCTGACGACGTCCCTCAGCCCGGCAGCGGCTCGAACACGAACCGCTGCTCGCCGCACTGGAACTGCGCCGCGGCGGAGAGCCGGACCGGCCGCTCGATCCGCATCCACAGCCCGTTGCGGCCGCGGTTGACGATCCGCCACTGGCGCTCGACGCGGAACACCTCGGCGTGGAGCGGGCTGACGAACGGATCGTCGAGGACGATCGCCGCCGATCCGCCGTGGCCGCCGACGGTGCACCCGGTGGCGCCGCAGGGGTGGCGGCGCTGCGGCCCGTCGTCGGGGCGGTGGACGAGCCAGGCGACGTCGCCGGCGGTGTCGCGCTCGAAGCGGAGCCGCGTCGCCCCGATGAGGAGGCAGCCGCCGTGGCGGAGCCGGGCTTCGGTGACGCGGACGAACGTTCCGGTCGTGCCCCCGAGGTCGATCAGTTGCCAGGTGCCGTCAGGCAGGAGCACGATCCGCGCGTGGAGCGGCGCCATCGCGTCGTCGTGCGGGATCGTGATGCCGGCGCCCGAGCGGCCGATGTCGATGCCCGCCCCGCGCAGCCGGATCGTCTCGCCATCCTCGCGGCCGTCGTCGATGATCCGCACCAGCGCCATCGGGGGGCGGTGCAGCGGCCGGTAGGGGAAGGCCTCCGGCGGGGGGCGCCGTGGGCCGGCCGGGACGAAGCCGGCGGTGGCCGCGGGAACCGTGGCCGCGACGTCGACCGGCGCGGGCTGGCGGAGGAGTTGGGCCCAGCCGTCGAACGAGTCGAACAGCGAATCGCTGCCGGACGATTCGCCGGCCGAGGAGATCTCCGAATCCGCGGCGCTCATCCCGGCACCTCCTGCGCGAGGGGAGCGGTGCCCCGCCGCCCCCCGATCCATGCTACCCCGCATTCGGGAAAAACCAGCGACGGTCGCGGTTTTCGGTCATGGCACGCGCGGCTGCGGGATCGCCGCCGTCGCCGCCCCGCGCCGGCGGCAGGTGGTATGGTTGCCCAGCCGGGCGGCGACGGTCGTCGCCGCCAGCGCCGCCGCACGGTCGCCGGAGGGGTGTCGATGATCGGTACGCAGACCGTCGGACTCGTCGCCGCCCCGTTCACGCCGTTCACGGCCGACGGCGACCTGGCCCTCGACGTGATCCCGGCCTACGCCGCCCATCTGGCCCGCTCTGGCGTCGTCGGCGCCTTCGTCTGCGGTACGACCGGCGAGGGGATGTCGCTGTCGCGCGAGGAGCGGCAGCGCGTCGCCGAGGCGTGGATCCGCTCGAGCCCGCCGGGGTTCCGGGTCTTCGTCCACGTCGGCGGGCTGGCCCTGACCGACTGCCGGGCGCTCGCCGCCCATGCCGAGGCCGCCGGGGCGTACGGGATCGCGTGCCTGGCGCCGTTCTTCTTCCGGCCGGTGGGGCTGGAAGGGCTCGTCGACTGGTGTGCGGCCGTCGCCGATGCCGCTCCGAAGACGCCGTTTTACTTCTACCACATCCCGTCGATGACCGGCGTCGCGGTGAGCGTGGCCGAGTTCCTCACGCGCGCGGGATCGCGCGTGCCGTCGCTGGCGGGGGCGAAGTTCACCCACGACGACCTCGACGATCTCGCCGCCTGCCTGCGCGTCGCCGGTGGCCGCTACGATCTCCTCTTCGGGCGCGACGAGCGGCTCGTCGAGGCACTCGCCCTCGGCGTGCGCGGGGCCGTGGGGAGCACCTACAACTTCGCCGCGGCACCGTTCGTCGGCATCGCCGCCGCACGCACCGGCGGCGACTGGAGTGAGGCGGAGCGCCTCCAGGCCGGGGCGAAGCGCTTGATCGAGGAGATCGCCGCCTGCTGCCCGCAGCCGCTGCCCGCCTTCAAGGCGGCGATGGCCCGCGTCGGGATCGACTGCGGACCGGTGCGGCCGCCGCTCCGCCAGCCGTCGGCCGAGCAACGCGCCCGGATCGAAGCGGTGCTCGCCGCCCACGGGCACCATGGGCGCGGGGTCAGTTGACCTGCGGCCCGTCGGCATCCAGCCCGGCGCCGTGCCGCTGGCGGATGACCAGATGGAGGAGGAATCCGACCGGTCCGGCGAGAAACGTCAGCACGAGGGCGACTGACCGGAGCGGCCAGGCCACTCCGCAGCGGACGGCATCGCGGGCCACCCACGCGCCGACCACCATGTCGAAGACGAGGTAGTGGGTCCAGGCCGCTGCCAGGACCCAGTCGTCGGCGAAGGCGCCGCGGAGGCCCGCCAGCGTCGTCAGATCGCCCGGCGGCGGTCCCCCCGTGGCCAGTTTCCAGCCGATCACCGCGGCGTAGCTCACCGCGAGCAGCCCCGGCACCATCGTCGCGCACAGTCGCTGGGAGACCCAGCGCTGCCCGGGCTGAACCAGGAGGAGGATCCAGGCGAGAAGGGCGACCGTGTTGGTGACCCGGAAATAGGTCTCGGCCATCGGCTACCTCCGGGATGCGGGAAGGGGGAGCATCACCTTCCCAACCGGTCGCGGCAAGCCGGCAGGGCCACCCGCTCTCACCGCGGGGGGGTACGAGGGGCTAAACCTTTTCGCAACGGTGTTTTCGAGCCGATTTCCAGGGGCTGGGATCGGTTCGGCGCGGGATGTGCTGCCGGGGCGCCGTGTTGGCGGGAACGGCATCGTGGGCTACCGTACCGCGTGTTCCTACCCCCGCGAGGGGTGCCGTGGCCGCCCGGCCACACCAGGCATTCCTTGCCGTAGTCGTGCAGTTCCCCTCCGAGGCGGATGGGACCTTGAACTGCCCCGCCCCGATCGGCCCGCGGTTCCTCCCGGAACCGTACCGCGGCCTCCAGCCCGCAGGAGACATCCCGATGTCGTCCCGGCCCCTCCTCCGTCGTCCCGGCGGATCCCGTGCCGCCTTCACGCTCGTCGAACTGCTCGTCGTGATCGCGATCATCGGCACGCTCGTCGGCTTGCTCCTGCCGGCGGTCCAGGCCGCCCGCGAGGCCGCCCGCCGGATCCAGTGCAAGAACCACCTCAAGCAGGTCGGCCTGGCGCTGCACAATATCAACGACGCCAAGCGCTACCTCCCGCCGCTCACCGCCCCCACCAGCCGCGATCCGCTCCTCCAGCGCGGCCCGTTCTACGGCGTCGTCGGCTTCACCGTCTTCACCTGGCTCCTGCCGTATGTCGAGCAGGCGCCGCTGTACGACCTGGCGATGACCAGGCGCTCGGTCTACACCCCGGTGCCCGGGGCGCCGGGGGCCGGCGTGATCTATTCGGTGTCGATCCCGCTCTACCTCTGCCCGACCGAGACCTCGAGCCCCGGCGGCATGGGAGCGACCACCAGCGGCGGCGCGAACCAGTGGGCGGTCGGCAACTACGCCACCAACTACAACGTCTTCGGCAATCCCGGGGCAGCGACGCCCGACCTGCGGATGCAGGGGGCGTCACGGATTTCGCAGTCGTTCCCCGACGGCACCAGCAGCACCGTGATGGTCGCCGAACGCTACGGCACGTGCGGCTCGAGCGGCGTCGCCGATGATCCGAGCACCAACGGCTGCCTGTGGTCCGACAGCAACAGCCGGTGGCGGCCGGTGTTCTGCATCAACGAGACGATGCAGTCCCCGAGCAACCCCGGGTACACGACCTGCGCGATGTTCCAGTCGTCGCCCAACTGGAAGAGCTCGTGCGATTCGTCGCGTGCCCAGACGCCCCACGGCGGGATCATGAACGTCACGCTCGGCGACGCCAGCGTGCGGAGCGTCGACGACTCGATCTCCCCGGCGACGTGGGCGGCGGTCTGCCATCCGGCCGACGGCGCGGTCGTCGGCGACTGGTGAGCAGCAGGTGAGCCGGAGGGCGCGCGGTCACTCGGGGCCGCGCGCCAACCGGGCCACGCGTGCCACGGTGGCGGCGTCGAACGCCCCGCTGGCAGCCACCGGAACGACCCGCGCCCGCCCGCCCGTGGAGGAAACGAGCTCGGCGGCGGTGATCGGTTCGCGGCTCGCGACCTGCGCGGCGACCACCGCGGCGGTGGCGTCGGACGGGTCGGCCCCGCCCCGCGCCCTGACGCGCTCGGCGGCGACGGCCGCCGGGAGGTCGAGGTCGAGCCACACCAGCTCCACGGCGCCGCGCGCCGCGACTGCCGCGATCGTGGCGCGCTGCTCGCGGCGAAGGCAGGCGGCGTCGATCACGACGCTCCACCCCGCCGCCAGCGCGGCGCCGGCGAGCTCGGCGAGCCGCTCGTATGTGCGGCGCGTCGTCACCGCCGAATACAGCAGGGCGGCGGCGGCGGCGTCGGCCGGTCGGTCGGTCGGGGCGAGGCCGGCGCCGCGCTTCCGCTCGACGTCGCTGCGCAGGCGGATCGCCCCCAGCGCCGCGGCGACGGCCGCGGCGAGCGTCGACTTGCCGCTCCCGGAGATCCCGCAGGTGGCCACGAGGAGCGGTCGCGCCGGGGTCGCGAGGCGTTCGGCGAGGGCCAGGTAGCGCACGCAGTCGTCGTCGGCCGTGAGGCCGGAGCCAGCCGTCTGGCCGGCGCGGATCGCCGCCACCGCCGCCCGGACGATCGCCCGGTAGACGAGGTACATCGGCAGGATCGGCAGCGCGCCATGGTCGTCGGCCGCCTCGACCCACGCGCTGACGACCGTCGCGGCCAGGTCGGGGCGGCCGCGCGCGTGGAGATCCATCGCCAGGAAGGCGACGTCGTTGGCGACGTCGATCCAGCGCAGCGACTCGTTGAACTCGATCCCGTCGAAGGCCACGATCCGCCCTCGGTGCCGCACGAGATTGGCGAGGTGGAGGTCGCCATGGCACTCGCGGACCCGGCCGGCTCCGCGCCGCGCCGCGAGGCGCTCGCCGTGCCGTGCCAGTTGGCCGTCGATCCAGGTGGCGAGCCCCCGCGCGCGGTCGGCGAGATCGGGGCGGTGCTCGACCAACTGATCGAGGTTGAGATGAACGATCGCCCGGAACGTCACGGCCGTCCCCCACGGCGCGGCGGTGTCGGCGACGAGCAGCTCGCGCTGCACCGCGGCGATGTCGCCGGTCAGCGTCGCGCAATCCTCCGGCGAGAGCTCGCCGCGCTCGAGGACGTGGTCGAGACGGTCGCGCTCGGGAAACTGTTCGAGGCAGACGGCCCACTCGATCGGTTCGCCGGCGCCGCCGATCGTGGCGGCCTCGGGCGGGCCGGCGATCGGCACGGCCCCGAGATACAGCTCGGGAGCGAAACGGCCGTTGAGGCGCACCTCCTCGAGGCAGAAGGCGTGGCGGCGCTCGAGCGAGGTGAAGTCGAGAAACCCGAGGTCGACCGGCTTCTTCACCTTGTAGGCCCGCGCGCCGGTGAGGAACACCCAGGAGATGTGGGTTTCGACGAGGTGGAGATCGCGGACCGGATGCGGGTAGGCCGCCGGCTCGAGCAGGCGGCGGACCAGCGGCGGGGCGTCGGCGGGCAGGAGCGTCATGGCCCAAGTATCGCCGCGCCGGCACGGCCGGCGAGCGGCTACTTGGCCGCCGGGCGTGGAACCTCCTCGACAGGTGCGCGGGCCGGTGCCGCCGGCAGCATCATCAGCACCTCGGGGAGCGCGTCGCGGCCGAGCGACGTGTCGGCGGCGCGGAGGTCGCTGTCGGCCCGCCAATACTCCTGGCGGGCGAGGATCTCGAGGATCTGGGCGTCGAACTTGGTCTGCTCGCGGAGCGTGACGCGGAGGATGTCGCTGCGGCCGAGGCGGAGCTGCTCCCGTTCCGCCCGGGCGACGAGCGTGGCGAGCTCGGCCTGGCGCGTCGCCTGCTTGTGGAATTCGTAGGCCCGTTCGAGCAGCGAATAGGCATCTTGGACCTCGGCACGGACGTTGTCCTCGGCATACTCGAGCTGGCGGTCGATCTGGATCAATTGCGAATCGATCGTCTCGAGGCGGCCGCGGGCGTCGCGCCGCTGGGCCGGCAGCTGGAAGACGAGCGCCGCCTGGAGCACCTGGCGGTCGAGCCCGTCCGGCCCGGACAGCGGGCTCTTCCCGAACGCCGCGTCCTGGTTGCCGACGAGCTGGCTGTCGATCACCGGCATCATCTGGTTCGCGGCGAAGCGGCGCTCGACCGCCAGCTTCTCGCGCTGCAGCGAGAGGCGGGCGAATTCGGGGCGTTCGGCGAGGGCCCGGGAGAGGGCCGCCTCGAACGTCGTCCGGTCGGGGGGCACCGGCTTGGCCATCGGGCGGATCCGCCGGCGCGAGGCGAGCAGCGGCCGCCCCGCGGCGTCGCGGAAGAACAGCGACAGGTCGATCGTCGCCTGCTGCAGCGAGCGGTCGGCCTTGACGACCAGGCCGTTGCGGAGGGCGACGTTCTGCTGGTTGTCGATCCGTTCGATGTTCGCCGCGGCGCCGCGCTTGACGCGTGTCTCGAGCGCCGAGTCGCGCTCGACGGCGAGGTCGACCAGTTCCTCGGTGGCTTCGAGCCGTTCGCCGTTGCCGAGCCAGTTCCAGTAGGTCCGGGCGGCACCACGCAGGTAGTCGAGCCGGGTGCGCTCGATCACCGGCTCGGCCAGCGCGATGTCGATCCGCGCCTGGTCGCGCGTGGCGCGCGGGCGGTCGATGTCGCGGTTGCGGGCCAGCGGCATCGTGATCCCGCCGCGCCATTCGCCGCCGGTGGCGGTCTTCTGGGCGAGGTTGTAGGTGGGGAAGTCGCCGTAGCCGGTGCGGAACCCGCCGAAAGCGCTGATCCCAGCGGTCGGAAAGAGCTGCGTGAGGCCGAAGTCGGAGCGGTAGTTCTCGTAGGTGCCGGGTGCCAGGGCGTTGCCCGACATGCCGATCCCGGTGTCGAACGCCCCCATCGCGGTCGTCAACCGCCCCGCGGCCACGCCACGCTCGCGCTCGATCGCCTGGAGCAGCGGGTAGTGGAGCTGGACGCTTTCGAGGACCTCGGCGAGGAGCAGCGGCGCGTCGCGCTGGTCGACATCGCCGCCGTAGTACTCCGACGGCTTGGCCGGCGGCGGGAGGAGCGTGTCGGGATCGCGCGGGTTGCCCGGTGGGAGCGTGCCCGAGGTGGCGGCGCGTTCGAGCGCCGTGTCGTCGTCGTCGGCGGCCGGGTCGGCAGCGGGGTCGGCCGGCCGGGGCAGCGGTGCCGGATCGGGATCCGGGATCTCCGGCTGATTCGTCGCCGCGTCGGAAGCGGCGGGCCCGCGCGACGCGCCGGTCGATTCGTCGTCGGCGAGTTGGAGAAACGACGCGCTGACCACCGACTCGAGACCCAGTTCGGCCTCGGGACCTGGCGCGAGAGGTGCGACCCTTCCTGCCGGCCGGAAGCGGCGCGGCTCGGTGGCTTCGGCGATCCCGCCGTGCACGACGAGGGCGAGAACGAGTGCGGCCAGCGGCCCGCGCGACTGGACACCGCCCCGCGTTGGCGGCCGTTTGGCCGTCAGGTGACCTTGATCTTGGGCGCCTTCGACTTGCCGTCCTTGTCCTTTTCCTTGGACTTGTCCATGGCCTTGCCGCCGGGGGCGAGGACCGGCGGGAAGCCGTTGAGCCTGCGCCAGATCTCGTAGCCGAGCGTGACCCGGTTGAGAAACACCCAGCCGATGGCCTGGTTGCCCTGCCGGAGGAAGTTCTCGTCCGGCCAGGCGTCGCCCTGGAGCTTGGCTTCCGGTTCGACGAGCACCCTGAACTGCCCGCCACCGCCGCTGGCCGGATCGACCTGACGGACCCGGCCGCCGAACGTGCCGATCGCCAATTCCGGCCAGCCCGAGAACTGCACCGCCGGCCAACCCTCGAACTGCAGCCGCACGTGCGGCATCGTTTTCTTTTGCTCGGCATAGGCGAGCACGATCGGCGCGTCGATGCCGTCGAGGAACAGCTCGGCGACCCGGTCGGTGGTGTCGGGAACGATCGTGCACAGCTCGTCGCCTTCCTTGACGTACTGCCCGCCCTGTCCGACGTTGGCCGACACCCGGTAGACGATCCCGTCGCACGGGGCGACGACCTTCCGGGCCTTGAAGCGCTCGATACGGTTGTCGATGTCCTGGAGCTCGCGCTCGATCGAAAACAGGTTCTGCTCGCTCTTCCTCAGGTTGCTGCGGGCCACGGCGATCGCCGACAGGCCGGCGGCATCGGCTTGGAGGAGGAGGGCCTCCTGGGTGAGGAGGGCCGCCTCGGCGCGATGCAGCTCGGCCTGGGCCTTGTCGGTGTCGGTCGTCGCCCGGTCGGCTCGCATCCGGGCCTCGTCGCGCGACAGCCGGCTCTCCAGGCCGCCGAATTGCGGGTTGTTGAACAGGTCGTCGAACATCTCGAAGCGGTCGCGCTCGAAGTTCCTGGCGAACTCGGTGTTTGCCAGGGACTGCTTGGAGACGTCGATCGCCTTGCGTGCCGCTTCACGGTTGGCCTCCGCCGCCTTGACCGCCGCGGCCCGGGCGCCTTCCTGGGCCCGCGCCGCCGCGGTGTTCTCCACCACCTCCTCGCGGGCCGCTTCCAGCCGCTCGCCGAGGAACCTCCGCTGGGCCTCGAGTCTCCCCTCCAAATCGGGGTCGTTGTCTTCGATATCGACAACCGGATCGTTCATCTTGACCCGGCTTCCCTCGACCACGTGCCAGGTCGTGACCTGCCCCGAGACGCGGGCGGTGAGGACCTGCATCCGCTCCACCGGCGCGTAGGCGATCACGGTTCCCCGGCACATGACGGTCTGTTGCCAGGGGACGAAGGCGAGGAGGAATGGGGTGGCGAGGAAGGTGAGGAGGAGGAGGCGGGCGACGAAACGCACGCCCCACGGCGTCGCTGCCCGTGACAAGGCCGAGCCCGGTTGGCCGCCGCTGCGGGTGGGTGCAGGTGTCACGCCCATTCCACGGCCTCGTCGCAGCGACGGCGGATGTCGTCACGGGCGGTGACGATGACGAGCGTCCAGGGAGCCTGGCGGTCGAACAGCGACTCGATCAATTGCGGGCAGTCGGCGATGTCGAGGGCGTCGAGCATCCCGTTGATGAGCAGCAGCCGTGGGCGTCCGACGATGGCCCGGGCGATCGACAGCCGGGAGATGGCGTTGGCCGACAGCGGGCGGCCGTCGGCGGCCAGCGCCGTGCCGACCCCCCGGGGCAGGCGCGCGACGTCGTTGGCGAGACCGACCATCTCCAGTGCCCGGCGCACGTCGACGGCCGAGATGTCGCTGCGGCCGACGCGGACGTTCTCGGCGACCGTGTCGGCGAACGTCTCCGATTGCCCGACGTATGCCACCTGGAGGCGCGTCGCGGTCCGGTCGAGCGACCGGGCGTCGAGCCCGTCGAATTCCAGCAGGCCCTGGTCGGGCAGGCGGAGCAGGGCGAGCGTCTCCAGCAGCGTGGTCTTGCCGCTGCCGGACGGTCCGTAGACGGCGATCCGCCGCCCCGGCGGCACCTCGAGCCGGAGTGTCTTGCCCGAGCGGCTCACCACCTCGGCGACGACGGCCATCGGCCGATCGCTCGTCGGCAGCAGTTCGCCGCCGGAATGCTCCAGCGGCAGGGTGTCGATGACGCCGAGCTTGTCGAGCGCCGCCTGGAGGTCGTAGAAAGTCTCGATGTGCTTGCCGATCTTCGAGATCGCCGACAGCACCAGCGCCACCATCAGCTCGCCGGCGACGAGCTGGCCGAGCGTCAGCTGACGGTTGATCACCAGCCATCCGCCGAGGCCGAGAAGCACCGTGCTGCCGATCGCGTCGAGGAGCAGGGCGAACAGGTTCTGCCGCCAGACGACGGAGAAATGGCGCCGCCGCGCCTGCACGTAGGCGTCGGCGAGCTCGTCGGCACGGGCGTGGGCGAGGTCGCCGCCGCGGCCGAAGCGGAACGTGTGGGGGCACTTGGCGAGCTCCTCGAGCCAGGCCGCCACGTCGAACTTGGCGTAGCTCTCTTCGATGCTCGTCCGCACCCCGCCGCGCCCCAGGATCGTGAGCATGAAGATCACGAGGATCGCCGTGACGACCGCGAACGTCAGCAGCGTGGGGTGGTAGAAGGCGAGCACCATCAGGCCGACCACCGAGATCATCAGGATCCCGATCCCCTCGACCAGCAGCGAGGCCACCGCCTTCTGCGCCGACGAGACCTCGAAAAACCGGTTGACGATGTCGGTCGGGTTGCGTCCGTCGAAGGCGGCGATCTCGGCCCGGGCGAAGTGGTCGGCGAAGGCATCGGCGGTGCGCACGAAGATCCGCCGCTGCAGGCACTCGGCGACCAGCAGCTGCAGCGAGCGCAGCGCCGCCGAGAGGAGGAGGAAGCCGAGCATCACCCCCGAGAGCACGAACACCGGCCAGAGCTGGAAGCCGAAGCTGACGGTCGTCACCAGTTGCTCGATCGCGACCGGCGTCACGATCGAGAGGATGCCGACGGCGGTGGCGAATAGCGCCAGCGTGAGGAAATCGGAGCGCTCGAGGCGCAGCAGCGCCGCGAGCCGCTGCCAGCTCGACACGGAGGCCGCGCCGCTGCCGTGGTCACCGCCCATGCCGAGCCGTCACCTACGCTTCGGGGAGCAGGGGGGTGCGCTCGTCGCGGGCCGGGGCGGAAGCGGTGCCGACGGGTGCCGGCCGCGGCAGCCGGCGGGCGCGGTCGATCTCGCGGCCGACCGACTGGCCGATCCGCTGGCAAGCGCGCTCGATGGCCGTCTCCCAGTCGGAATCGACGACCAGCGCGAAGACATCGCCCGCGTTTCGCACCCGGGCACGGATCCGGCACGACTTGTCGATGCCCGCGCCGAGATCGCGGCCGCCATGGAGGAGCACCACGACGCTGCTCACGGCGCGGCGGTGCCGGCCGAGCGCCAAGCGCAGGCGGACGTCGATCGAGTCACGGAGCCGGTCAGCCCCGGGAAGCCCGTCGTGCAGCAATTCCCACTCCATCGCCATCTCCATCGCTCGGTCCACGTCCGGAACCGCCTTCTCTTCTCATCGTCATTGGTAGGCAGGCAGCTTCCATTGGACAAATAGGATGTTTTGGTTCGGGATATTGAAAAAATCTTTTACGCGCAGTGAACTTCGGTGTTTTCGGGGGAACGGGCTGATCCCGCCCGTCCGTCGAGGGGGGTGGGAAAGCCGCGGTGGCGGGGCGGTCGCGCGGGGGGAAGGGAGCGAACCGGGATGGAATGGCTCAACTACCACCACCTCCTCTATTTCTGGATGACCGCCAGGGAGGGGAGCATCACGCAAGCCTGCCGCAAGCTCCATCTCACCCAGCCCACCGTGAGCGGCCAGATCCGGGCCCTCGAGCGGGCCGTCCAGGCGAAGCTGTTTGAGCGCTCCGGGCGGTCGCTGGTGCTGACCGAGACCGGCACCGTCGTGTTCCGCTACGCGGAGGAAATCTTCGCGCTCGGCCGCGAGCTGCAGGATGCCCTCGCCGACCGCCCCACGGGGCGTGCGATGCGGTTCTCGGTCGGTGTCGCCGACGCCCTCCCCAAGGTCCTCGTCCATCGGCTCCTCGAGCCGGCGCTCCACCTCGACGCCGACATCCGGGTGACGTGCATCGACGGCGAGCCGGACCGCCTCCTGGCCCGGCTGGCGCTCCACGAGCTCGATCTCGTGGTCACCGACTATCCCGCCAGCCCGCGTGTCGGCACCAAGACGTTCAGCCACCTGCTCGGCGATTGCGGCGTCTCCTTCCTCGCCACCGAGACCCTGGCCCGCCAGTACCGGCGCGGGTTTCCGCAGTCGCTCACTGGCGCGCCGCTGCTCCTGCCGGTGCCCGGCACGACACTCCGCCGGTCGCTCGACCAGTGGTTTGACGAGGAGGAGATCCGCCCGCGGATCCGCGGTGAGATCGCCGACAGCGCGCTGCTCAAGGCGTTTGCCGCGAGCGGCGCCGGCATCTTCGCCGCCCCGTCGGCGGTCGAGGAGGAGCTGACCCAGATGTACGGCGTGACCGTCGTCGGGCGCGAGGAATCGCTCCGCGAGCGGTTCTATGCGATCTCGGTCGAGAAACGCCTCAAGCATCCCGCCGTGGTGGCGATCTCGCAGCAGGCGCGGCGGCAACTGTTCCGCAGCTGACGGGCCGGTCCGTCAGGGGGCGGCGGGGAGGAGCCGGGCGAGCGCCGCGCGGACGGCGGCCGCCGGAAGGGCGTGGGTCGTCGTCCGGTCGAAGCGGGCGATCGACAGGCCCACCGCCCGCCCGTCGAGACCGACGACGACACCCCCGCAGGCGTCGGCGGGGAGCACCGAGTCGTGGCTGAAGGCGGCCGGGAAGTCCTGCCGGCGCTCGCTCACCGGACCGCTGAAGGCCAGATCGCGGCGCCGGGGACGGTCCGACTGGGCGTCGGCCATCGGCACGAGCGTCGCCTCGGTCTGGCGCCACAGCCCTTCGCGGCAGTAGTCGATCGTGACGCGGTCGCCGATCGCACCG
>JAGWVR010000020.1 GCA_018970785.1 Planctomycetota bacterium | reverse complement strand
GTCCCTCCGCCTGCGTAAGCCCGCGGGGGCCATGGATGGCCCCGCGGGCGCGATAGCCGGAAATGCCCCGGCCTGGGCGAGCGAGGCGGTAGCCCGCCCAGGCCGTTGGGGCACCCTTCTGGTTCGTCAGGCCGCGACGGCGCGGCCAGCTTGGTTCGTCCGGGTCGCGATCACTCGGCGCGGGTGAGGACGAAGCCGTGGTAGGCCTCGTTGCCATGCTCGCCGATGTCGAGCCCCTCGATCTCCTCCTGCGGCGACACGCGCAAACCGACGACCGCCTTGAGGATCAGCCAGCAGATCGCCGACACCGGGATCACGTAGGCGGCCACGAGGAGGATGCCGACGATCTGGGCCACGAGCTGCTTGGTGCCCCCCCCGAAGAACAGTCCCGCGTACGGGCCGCCGGCGGCCGCGCTGCCGAACGGTCCGGTGAGGACGGTGGTCGACAGGTCGGTCGTCGTGAACAGTCCGACGCACAGCGTGCCGAAGATTCCGTTGACGAGGTGCACGCTCGTCGCCCCGACGGGATCGTCGACCCGTGCCCGGTCGAAGGCCAGCACGGCGAACACGACGAGCACGCCGGCGATCGAGCCGATGATCGCCGAGCAGGTCACGTTGGTGAACGCGGCCGGGGCCGTGATCGCCACCAGCCCGGCGAGGCAGCCGTTGAGCGTCATGCCGATGTCAGGCTTGCCGAGGAGGAGCCATGCGGCAATCGTCGCGGTCAGCGTCGCGGCCGCCGCGGCCGTGTTGGTGTTGACGGCCACCTGGCTGGCGAGGGCACCACCGTCGGCCGCCACGCTCATCGTGCTGCCGGGATTGAACCCGAACCAGCCGAACCACAGCACCAGGCAGCCGATGAAGGCGGCGGTCATGTTGTGGCCGGGGATCGCCCGCGGCCTCCCGTCGGACCCATATTTGCCGATCCGTGGGCCGAGGATGATCGCTCCGGTGAGAGCCGCCCAGCCGCCGACGGAATGGACGACGGTCGAGCCGGCGAAGTCCCAGAAGTTCCACTCCTTGGCGAGGTAGCCGAAACCCCAGATCCAGTGGCCGGTGACGGGATAGATCACCAGCGCCATCAGGAAGCTGAAGAGGATGAACGTGTGGTACTTGATCCGCTCGGCGACCGCCCCCGAGACGATCGTCGCCGCCGTCCCGGCGAACACGAGCTGGAAGAAGAACTTCGTCCACAGCGGCACGTTCGCCCAGCTGATCGCCGAGTAGACGCCCTTGTACTGGTCGCCCATCGCCGGGGAGTTGTCGGCACCTCCCACCATGAACGACCCTGAGTTGCCGTAGAACGCGCCGTCACCGCTGCCGAACATCACGTCCCAGCCGAACAGCCAGAACGCGATCGCCGTCGCCGCGAAGACGATGAAGTTCTTCGAGAGAATGTTGACGCAGTTCTTGGCGCGGGCGAAGCCCGACTCGACGCAGCCGAACCCGAGGTTCATGAAGAACACGAGCATGCTGCAGATCAGCACCCACACGGTGTCGGCAGCCATCCACAGCTTGGGCACCATCTCGTCGATCGACGGTGACTGGGGGGCAGTGGCCGCGGCCGCGGGAGCGTCGGCCACCGCCGCGTCCTGGGCGAACGACACATCTCCCGCGGCCACGACCAGGGCCGCGACCATCACCGGGAGACACCAGCGCGTCGCCTCTCGGGCACCACAAACCCACGGGCCCGCAGCGCGGGCCGACTTCGAGCAATCCATGTCCGCCTCATGACCAGAAAGTCACCGGCGCGATCCGTGCGCCATCCGCCTCTCGTCCCCCGGCCTCATGCCCGAGGACTCTTCCGCCGGCCGCGAGAATTGCAAACCGCGTGCCAGCGATCCCGGCGGCAGCCTCGGGCGATCGCGAACGGCCTGGAAACCGGCTGAAATCGCGGAAAAACGACGATCGCGGGTGGTCCGACGGCGATCGTGCCCGGGCTGAGGTGTTGGCTGACTGTCACCGGCTCGCCCGGTGACTGCGCACCTCCTGCCGCATTCCTGGGCGACTGGGCGGTTTTCGTCCTGATTCGTGGCGTCTTTCAGAACGTCACGACTGCACCCGGGGGAAGCGGATCGGCAGCGCCGGTTCCCGGTTCGGGGCCCTGCCAGCGCTCGAGCGCCCCGATGTCGGCCTGCCAAGGGATTCCGGCGAGGTCGAGGAAGTTGGCCAGCAGCCGGAACCCGTGGCTGGTGAGGATCGACTCGGGGTGGAACTGCACCCCGTAGAGCCGATCGGCGGCATGCGCCAGGGCCATCACGGTGCCGTCGGGGGTCCGTGCGGTGACGGCGAGGCCGTCCGGCAGCGTGCGGTCCTCGACCACGAGCGAGTGGTAGCGGCAGGCGGCCATCGGGTCGGGGATTCCCGCGAACAGGTCGGTGCCGTCGTGGTGGATCGGGCTCGTGCGCCCGTGGACCGGCTCGTCGGCCCGGATCACGCGGCCGCCGAGGGCGGCGGCGATCGCCTGGTGGCCGAGGCAGACGCCGAGCATCGGCACGCGGCCGCGGAGCGTGCGGATCGCCTCCAGCGAGCAGCCGGCCTCGGCCGGCGTGCACGGGCCAGGCGAGATCACGAGCCCCTCGGGGGCGAGCCGCTCGAGCGCGGCGACGGCCGTGCCGTGGGCGGGCACGACCCGCACCGCGACGCCGAGGAGGTGCAGGCAGCGCGCGAGGTTGAACACGAAGCTGTCACGGTTGTCGAGAACGACGATCATGCCGGGCGCTCCCCGGGCCGGTCGCCGGCGATGCCGAGGGCCGACAACACACGGAGGATCCCTTCCGCCTTGTGGAGCGTCTCGGCGTGTTCGGCGGCCGGATCGCTCCGCGCCGTGATCCCGCCGCCGACGGAGAACTCGAGTGAGCCGGCGCGGGCCACGAGGGTGCGGATGAGGAGGTTGAAATCGGCACGGCCGTCGAAGCCGACGTAGCCGATCGAGCCGCAGTAGCAGCCGCGTGCCGTGCCCTCGAGGGCGGAGATGATCTCGCACGCCCGGTGCTTGGGCGCGCCGGTCACGCTCCCCCCCGGCACGGCGGCGCGGAGGGCGTCGAGCGCGGTCGCGCCGGGGCGGAGCCGTCCGGCGACGATCGACACCAGGTGCTGCACGCAGGCGTAGCGCTCGAGGCGGCACAGCGCCTCGACGCGGACGCTCTCGGGGGTGCACTCGCGCGACAGGTCGTTGCGCACCAGGTCGACGATCATCACGTTCTCGGCCCGGTCCTTGGCGCTGGCGGCGAGGTCGTCGCCGGCGAACAGGTCGGCCTCGGGGCTGTCGATCACCCGCCGCGTCCCCTTGATCGGATGCATCCGCACGATCCCGCCCCGCACCTGGAGGAACCGCTCCGGCGACATGCTCGCCACGTGGAGGCCGTCGAGCTCGAGCGAGGCGGCGAACGGTGCCGGATTCCCGCCCCGCGCGGCGCAGGCCAGCCGCGTCGGGTCGACGCGCGCCGCCACCGCGAGGCGCTGGGCGAGGTTGACCTGGAAGATGTCGCCGGCGCGGATCAGCTCGATCGCCTCCTCGACCATTCCCCGGTAGGCCGCCGCGGTGTGGCTGGCATGGACCGCCGGGAACGACGGCAGGGGATGGCCGGCGACGGCCGCCGCGGTCGGGCCGTCCGCCGCGCGCGCCGCCGGCTGCGTGCCGAGCGCCGCCAGCAGACGGTCGAGACGCTCCTCGGCGCGTGCCCGGCGCGCGACCGGGCCCCGCGCGGGCAGTCCCTGCGAGATCGCCCAGGCCCGGCCGAGGTCATGGTCGAACGCGAACACCACGTCGTAGCTGGCCAGCGACACCAGCGGCACGTCGTCCTGCCCCGGCGGCAGCGGCAGCCCGAGGAGCGCCAGGCCGAAGTCGTAGGTGAGCAGCCCTGCCAGACCTCCCTGAAAGGCCGGCAGGCCCGGGATCGTCTCGGTGCGGAGGTCGGCGAGCACGGCCGCTGCGGTGGCCAGGGCGGCCTGCGCGGCGGCGGGAGTGGCCTCGGTGCGCGGCAGCGTCACGACGTGGATCGGGTCGAAGGCGACGAACGACGCCTGCCCGAGGCGCGGCGGAGGCTGCTCGGTGCGATCGGTGGCGGGCGGGTCGACACGCGCCGAATCGAGCCACAGCCGGTGCGGCTGCCCGGCGCCGAGGACGAACAGATCCTCGGCCGAGCAGCCGGGATCCAATTCGGCGACCACGGCGCCGGACGACGTCGACCAGCGCCGGACGATGCGGGGAGCGGAGGGAAGGGGGATCACGTCGCCTCGACCGGGGGCGAGGGTGTCGGGTCGGCCGGCCGCGGATCGGCGATCGCTGCCGCGGCGGTGACGGCAGCAGCGGCGGCCCGTGCCGCGGCGCGCGACGGCCCGTGGCCGATCTCGGCGCGCGTCAGGTGGCCCCACTCGAGCGCTTGGTCCTGACGGTAGTCCTTGCCGAGCGTGAGCGCGGTGACCGCCTTGGCCATCTCGTAGCCGAGGTAGAAGGCGTGCGACGGATCGACGTCGGTCCGCCCCGCGGCCGTGAGCCGCTCGAACAGCGCGAACGGATCGCGGTCGGCGAGGTGCAGCCCCGCGCCGACCAGGTGGATCGCGTCGCGCTCGGCGAAGATCCGGAAGTTGGGATCGCGGATGTCGGCGGCGAGGCGCTCGAGGACCTCGTCGCCGTGCGCCTGCGGCCGCCCCGAGCGGAGCACCACCAGCCCCGGCTCGACGTGCTTGGGGAGCGTGCGCCGGGCGACCGCGTGGTGGACGAGCCTCCTGCCGAGATCGCACTCGCGCACGCTCGACCGCGCCCAGTGGATCACCTCGGTGGTCAGCACCGACCCGATCCCGACCTCGGCGCAGAACCCCAGCAGCAGGACGTTGATTCCGGCCGAGTCGACGTCGGTCAGCTCGGTGAGGTTGCCGATCCCGAGCATCAGCGCCGCCTCGGGGCGGCGGCGGCGCAGCTCGAGGGCCCGGCCGAGCGACGCCGCGAACCCGAACCCGATCGGCTCGAGGACCGGGTCGAGGCGGAAGCGCACTCCCCGCCGCTCGAGGAAGTCGGCGGTGTCGAGGAGGCTGCCGAGGTCGTCGGGAACGTCGGGGATCGCCACCACCTCGCAGCCCCAGTCGGCGGCGGCCGCGGCGTTGGCGGAATTGACGCTCAGCACCAGTTCCGCCCCGGCGGCCACGGCGGCGCCGACCTCGGCGGGGTCGAAGCTGTCGATCGAGACCCGCAGCCCCTCGGCGACGAGCATCCGCACCGCGTCACCGACGCCCGCCCAGGTCGAGCCGGGGTCGCAGCCGACGTCGATCAGGTCGGCGCCGTCGGCAGCCAGCCGCCGCGCCGTGGCGAGCAAGTCGGCGCGGGAGAGGCGCGGGGCGTGGTTGATCTCGGCGAGGATCTCGATCGCGTGGGCGCCGTAGCCGTCGCGGTCGGTGCGCGCCTGGCCGAACCACTCGTCGAGCCGGCGGAGATCGGCCGGGCCGCGCTCCACCGGGACGCCGGCCGCCGCGGCGACGACGTCGAGCGGCCCCGACACCGAGCCGGGGAGGACGACGCGATCGGTGCCCGGCGGCACGGCCAGCCGCCGGGCGATCCACGGGGTCGTCATCAGCGCCGCGACGGTGATGTTGAGCACGTCGACGCTGTAGTCGAAGCCGACGCGTGGCCCGAGGTCGGCCAGCACGCGCCGCAGCGACGGTTCCGCCAGCCGGCCGGTGACGAAATGGATGCGTTCGCGGGAAGCGGTCACGGCGGCGGTCCGACGACGGGAAAATCCTCCGGTATTCTAGCTGTCGGTGGACAAAGCCCTCCGTGGCCTTCGTCCACGGTGGCGACCGCGGGAAACGCCGAGGGTTTCCCGGGTCGCCGTCGGCCGCGTCCGGCGGCCGATTCCCTGGGCCACCGGCTGCCAGCTGCCGGTGGACGAATCCTCTTCCCCGAAACCGACTCCCCGCCTCCGCGAGCGCGCCGCGCCTGCCATCGCATGCCCCTGGTCCTCGAAGGCATCGTCTCGACCCGCGCCGACGACGGCGGCGCGCACCTCGCCCCGATGGGGCCGTGGATCGACGAGGCCCAGCGCGGCCGGCCGACGAGCCTCGTCCTCCTTCCGTTCGCGACCAGCCGGACCGCCGTCCACCTGGCGCGCGACGGGGTCGGCGTGTTCCACGTCACCGACGACTGCCTGCTCCTCGCCCGGTTGATCGCCGGGGTCGAGGTGCCGGTGCCGGTGCGGCCCGCCGTGGCGGTCGAGGGCTGGGTCATCGAGGACTGCTGCCGGGCGTTCGAGTTCCGCGTCGCCACCGCCGACCGGGCGACGCCGCGGCAGCAGCTCGCCGCGACGGTCGTCCACGTCCACGAGGGGCGGCCGTTCTTCGGCTGGAACCGCGCCGCCGCCGCGGTCGTCGAGGGGGCCGTGCACGTCTCGCGGCTCCCGCTGCTCGGAGCGGCGGAGGTCGGGCGCCGGCTCGAGGCCCTGCGGACGGCGATCGACAAGACGGCGGGGGAGCGCGAACGTGCCGCGTTCGCGCTGTTGGTTTCGGCGGTCGCCGCCGCCGGCTACGCTGATGGCTCCTCCAGTCCCGCCGCGGGGGCCCGCGCGGACCGACCGATCCCCTGACACGCATGCCGTCCGATTCCCCACGCCCGCGCGCCGCCGGCCGCCTCGTCGAGGTGAAGACGCCGGCGCGGCTCCACCTCGGGATGCTCTCGTTCGGAACGCCGAGCGTCCGCTCGTTCGGCGGCGTCGGCGTGATGGTCGACCGCCCGGGGGTCCATCTGCGGATGGGCAAGGCCGCCGACTTCCGTGGCCGCGGCCAGCTCGTCGAGCGCGCCCTGCGCTTCGCCCATGCCTGCAGCCGATCGTGGGATCTGCCCGCCGACGCCGGCTGCGAGATCGAGGTGGTGGCGGTGCCGCGCGCCCATGTCGGCCTCGGCAGCGGCACGCAGCTCGCCCTCGCCGTCGCCGCCGGGATGCGTCATCTCCATCTCGCCGGGGGCGAAGGGGGCGGTCCGCGCGCCGACGAGGGGGAGCCCTGGCACTTCGAGACCCGCGACGCGGTGGCGCTGGCACGGGCGGTGGGGCGCGGAAAGCGCTCGAACGTCGGCCTCTACGGCTTCGCCCGCGGCGGGTTGATCGTCGAGGCCGGCCGGTTCACCTCCCCGGACGACCGCGGCACCGACCAGGCGCGGTCGCCGATGGTCGCGCGGGTGCGTCTGCCGAGCGCCTGGCGCTGTGTCGTGATCGTCGAACGCAACGCCGAAGGGCTGTCGGGCGAGGCGGAGCGCCAGGCGTTCCGCCGCCTCGCGCCGGTGCCGCGGGAGATCTCCGCCGAGCTGTCGCGGCTGCTGCTGCTCGAACTGCTCCCGGCGGCGGTCGAGGGACGGTTCGACGCCTTCTCCGAGGCGGTCCATGCCTATGGGCAGTTGGCCGGCGAGCCGTTCGCGGCGGAGAGCGCGCAGCAGCCGCATGCCGAGGCGACCGCCCAGCTCATCGAACTTCTCGGCGAGCTCGGAGTCGTCGGCCGGGCGCAGAGCAGCTGGGGTCCGGCGGTGATGGCGGTCTGCGACTCGCTCGCCTCGGCGGGCACGGTGGTGGAGCAGTTCGAGGCCCTCGGGCTCACCGGGCAATTCGAGCTGTCGATCGCCAAGTTCGACTCCGACGGCGCCGTGATGCGCGTCGTCGAGTGACCCGAAGGGAGGCAGCGATGGGGCGCGACGGGAGTGCCACGGGGGGATGCCGGCAGACGACGCGGCGCGGCTGGATCGCGGCGACTGCCCTGGCGGCGGCGCTGCCGCGCCGCCTGTCCGCCGCCGATCCGCCGCGGCGCCCCGGTGCTCCGCGGTTCGTCCCCGCGCTTGCCGCCTACGGCTTCCGGCAGTACTTCCCCTGGTCGCGCGGCACGGCGCAGGCCGTCGCCGATCCGGCGCGGGCGCTCTCGATCCCGGGGTTCATCGACTACTGCGCCGACCACGGCTGCGATGCCGAGCTGACCGCCTACTACTTCGATCCCGCCGTCGGGGACGCCGACCTGGCGGCCTTCCGCCGCCAGGCCTTCCTCCGCGGGATCGCGATCGCCGGGACGGCCGTCGGCAACCGCTTCACGCTTCCCGCCGGGCCGCGGCTCGACGGCGAGATCGCCGACGTCAAGCGCTGGATCGACCGCACGGCGCTGCTCGGGGCCGGGCACATGCGCGTCTTCGCCGGGCCGTCCGGCGACGGCCTCGACGACGCCGCGGCACGGAGGCAGTGCATCGCCGCGCTCACCGAGTGCGCCGCCCACGCCGCGACGCGCGGCGTGATGCTCGGCGTCGAGAACCATGGCGGCGTGGTCGCCGACCCCGATGGCCTCCTCGAGGTCGTCCGCGGCGTGGACAGCGACTGGCTCGGGATCAGCCTCGACACCGGCAACTTCGTCTCGGCCGATCCCTATGCCGACCTCGCGCGCTGCGCGCCCTATGCGGTCAACGTCCAGTACAAGGTGTCGATCCGCCGCACCGAAGGGGGGCCGGCCGAGCCGGCCGACGCACGGCGGATCGTCGGGATCCTCCGCGACGCCGGCTACCAGGGGCGCGTGGTGCTCGAGTACGAGGAAGACGAGGATCCCTACGCCGCCGTGCCGCGGCACCTGGCGGCGCTGCGGACGGCACTGGCAGGCTGACCGGACCGGCGGGCGACGGCGCTGCCCTTGGGCAGTCGCGCCGTTCATTTGGCCGGTGCGGCCTTCTTGGTGAAGTCGCCGGCGCGGATGATCACGAGCTTGTCGGGATCGACGTGCCGGCGGAAGGCGTCCTGGATCTGCTGCGGCGTCATTTCCGCCACGCGCTTCTCGTCGGCCGCGACCCGGGCCATCGTCCGGCCGAGTTCGAGGTTGCTGACGAGCTGCGCCACGATCGTGCCGTCGCTCGAACGCCCCGTCTTGCGGGCCTCGAGCCAGGCCGTCTTGGCCGCGGCCAGTTCCTCCTCGCTGGGGCCCGACTGGATGAAGCGCTTCAGCTCCTCGAGCGCCGCCTTCTCGACGGCGTCGATGTTGCCCGGGTTTGTGATCGCGCTGATCGTGAACCGGGCGTCGTCGCCGCGGGCCGGCACGCTGACCGATGAATTGACGCCGTAGCTCAGGCCCTCCTTCTGCCGGATCCGGTCGCCGAGCCGGCTCGACAGCGCCCCGCCGCCGAGGATGAAATTGCCGACCTCCAGCGCCATCTCGTCGGGCGACTCGTCGTCGAGCGGGAACGACAGCCCGGCGATGAACACAGCGTTGTCCTTGTCGGGCGTGACGATGTCCTCCTTCGATCCCGTCAGATCCTTCTTCGCCGCGCGTTCGATCCGCTCGTAGGGCGTGGACGACTTCCAGTCCTTGACGACGTCGCGGATCGCGGCGAGGGCGGCGTCGGGATCGAAGTCGCCGACGATCGCCACCTCGCCGACCGCCGCCGAGAGCTGCTCGCGGTACAGCTTCTTGACCTCGTCGAGGTTCGCCTTCTCGAGCTCCGCCCGGCTCTCCTCGATCGACCGCGCGTGGCGGACGTCGCCCGGCGGGTAGTCGGAGAGCGCCCGGCCGAGCTTGACGCCGGCGAGCATCTGCGGCTCGGTCTCCATCCGCGCCATCCCGGCGAGCGACTGGGCGCGCATCTGATCGAACTCCTCCGCCGAGAAGGCCGGGTCGCGGAGGACCTCGCCGAGGAGCCGGATCGCGTCGGGGAGCGTGCCCTTCTTGGCCTCCATCCCGAACGACAGCCCGCCCGCTCCACCGCCACCGCCACCCCCCCGGCCGCCGCGGCCGCCGCCCCCCATGCGCACGCCCAGTTCGTCGAACTTCTGCCGCAGCTGCTGGCGGTCGTACTTGCTCGTGCCGGCCATCAGCATCCGCGGCAGCATCCCCGCGGCGGTCGCCAGGCCGTGGAGCGAGCGCTCGTTGCCGTAGCGCAGCGCCATCGCGAACGACACCGTGTCGCCGCGGTTCTTCTTCGGCAGCAGGGCCACCTTGATGCCGTCGATCTCCACGATCTTCGTGCGCCGGTCGATGTTCTCGGGCGTCGGATCGAAGGCCTCGCCCGCCTCGCGGGCCACGCCACCCCGGTAGTCCTTGACGACGTCGGCGATCGACTCGACCTGCGGGACCGCGAGCCGCTGCGGCGCCTCGACCGGGATGAACTTGCCGATCGTGCGGTTGTGGGGCTTGAAGTAGGTCGCGGCGACGCGGTTGACGTCGTCGACGGTCACGGCCTCGATCCGGTCGCGCTGCAGGAACCACAGCCGCCAGTCGCCGAGCGCCGCCGCCGACGACAGCGCCTGCGACATCGAGGCGGCGTCGGCGAGGGTGTTCTCGGCGCGGCGCCGGGCGCGGAGCTTGGCCCGGTCGAGCTCCTCGGCCGTGAACGGCGTCTCGGCGACGCTCTCGGCCACCCCCAGGAGCGTGCGCTCCGTCTCGTCGAGCTTCCCCTCGACGGGCTGGGCCATGAAGCTGAACAGCCCGGGGTCGTGGGAGTCGTCGGCAAAGGCGCTGGCGCCGGTGGCGATGTCGGGCTCGACGAGGTTCTTCTCGAGCCGGCCGATCTTGTCCTCCGAGAGGATGCTCGCGAGCATCGACAGCGGTGCCCAGTCGGGGTGCGCGGCGGCCGGCATGTGGTAGGCGATCATCACCGAGCCGACCTTGCCGACGCGGCGGAGGATCACCGTCCGCTCGCCGTCCTGGGCCGGCTCCTCGGTGTAGGTGGTGTTGAGCTTGCGCGACGGCCGGGGGATCGAACCGAGGTACTTCGCCGCCAGCGCCAGCGCCTTCTCCTCGGCGAACTTGCCGGTCACGATGAGGACGACGTTGTCGGGCTGGTAGAAGCGCTCGTAAAAGGCACGGAGGTTGTCGATCGGCACCCGCTCGATGTCGGAGCGGTTTCCGATCGTGCTCTTGCCGTAGTTGTGCCACTCGTAGGCCGCCGCCTGGACGCGCTGGGCGAGGACGCGCTCGGGGCTGTTCTCACCCCGTTCGAACTCGTTGCGCACGACCGTGAACTCGGAGAGCAGGTCCTCGCGCTTGATGAAGCTGTTGACGAGGCGGTCGCACTCGAGGTGGATCGCGAACTCGAGGTTCTCGTCGGTGGCCGGCAGGGTCTCGAAGTAGTTGGTGCGGTCGACGTTGGTGGTGCCGTTGAAGCTCGCGCCGTGGTCGCGGAGCGCCTTGGGCACCTCGGGGAACGTCGGCGTCCCCTTGAAGACGAGGTGCTCGAGGAGGTGGGCCATTCCCGCCTCGCCGTAGCCCTCGTGGCGCGAGCCGACGAGGACCGTCATGTTGACCGTGATCGTCGGCCGCGACGGATCGGGAAACAGCACCACGCGGGCGCCGTTGGGGAAGCGGTACTCGCTCACCCCCTCGACGGAGGTCACCTTCTCCGGCTTGGCGACCGGCGCCTGGGCGACGGCCCGACCGGCGACGAGGAGCAGGAGGAGGAGCGGAAAGAGCGGCGCACGACGGCCCATGACGGGATCCCTCCGGAAGAGCGCGGCCCGAACGGGCCGGACGGCGACAGGATAGGCGGTGCGCCGGCCGGGGGCAAAAGGGGGCGGCCGGCGCCCGGCGGCACGCGTCAGGCGACCGTCTTCAGGCCGTAGGCGCGGAGCACCGCGCGGAGCTTGTCGGCCAGCCCCGCCTCGAGCGGCACCAGCGGCAGGCGGATCTCCCCCGAATCGCGGCCGAGCATCGCCATCGCCGCCTTGATCGGGATCGGGTTGCTCGCCAGCCCGAGCAGGTCGCGCGACAGGCCGAACAGCCGGAGATGGAGCCGCCGCGCCTCGGCCAGATCACCGCGGTCGTAGGCGGCGCACAGGGCGCGCATGTCTTCCGGCACGATGTTGCCCACGACCGAGACCACGCCGCGCCCGCCGACGGCCAGCAGCGGGAGGGTCATGCTGTCGTCGCCGGAGAGGACCGTGAGATCGGTAGCGGCGAGGACCTGCGACGCCTGGTCCATCGACCCGGTCGCCTCCTTGACCATCTGGATCCCGGGCAGCTCCGCCAGCGCGACGATCGTCTCCGGCTCGATATTGCGGCCGGTCCGGGCGGGGATGTTGTAGACGCAGATCGGCAGCGTCGTCGCCTCGGCGAGGGCCTTGAAGTGGGCGATCAGCCCCGGCTGCGTCGGCCGGTTGTAGTACGGGCCGACGACCAGCGCCGCATCGGCCCCGGCGCGCTCGGCGAACTTCGTCAGCCGCACCGCCTCGGCCGTCGAATTGCTCCCCGTCCCGGGCATCACCAGGATCCGTCCGGCCGCCGCCTGCACGCTCTCGGCGATCACCCGCTCGTGCTCGTCGTGCGACAGCGTCGGCGACTCGCCGGTGGTCCCGACGGGGCAGATGCAGGTCACTCCGGCGGCCACCTGGAACTCGATCTGCTCGCGGAGTCGTGCGACGTCGACCGCACCGTCGCGGAACGGCGTGACGATCGCGACCGAGAGGCCGGCGAACCGCTCGGCGCGCGTGCGGCCGGACGACGGGGCGGCGACGGAGGGCATCGGGGGAGAGTCTCCTGGGGATTCCGTGATCGCGACCGGGCGAGGATATGATGCCGGCCGCGCGGCGGCAAAGGGACAGCCGCGATCCCCGCCCGGCCGGGGTGACGGCGCCGCGCGGGAGGGCGCGTATGGCTGAGGAGCGATCGGCGGGCGCGAACCTGCGCCCCCGCGCCGGGGCGGTGGAGGCTGCGGACCGACTCCGCGACCGGCTCGGCGGCCCGTGCGCGCTCGGGGTCGTGCTCGGCACCGGCCTGGGCGATCTGGTCGAACTGCTCTCCGAGCGCCGCACGCTCGCCTCCGCCGAGACCGGCTGGCTGCCGCAGTCGCGCGCCACCGGCCATGCCGGCCGCATCGTCGCCGGCGTGCTCGCCGGGACGCGCGTCGCGATCCTCCAGGGGCGCGTCCACCACTACGAAGGCCATCCCCCCGAGACGCTCGTCCGTGGGATCGAGCTGCTCGCGGCCCTCGGCTGCCGGACCGTGCTCCTCACCAACGCCGCCGGCGGGCTGCGCCCCGACATGGTGCCGGGGGAGTTGGTCGTCCTCACCGGCCACGTCGATCTCGTCCGCCGCGACTGGACCGGTGCCCTCGGCCCGGCCGCGACCGTCGCGGGGCGCGGTGCCGGTACGACCCCCTACGCCCCGGCTCTGGTCGCGACGGCCCTCACGGCCGCGCGCCGCGCCGGGGCCCGCGCCCGGGCAGGCGTGTACGTGCTCCTCTCGGGCCCGAGCTACGAGACGCGCGCCGAATACCGCTGGCTCCGCGCCAGCGGCGCCGACGTCGTCGGGATGTCGACCCTGCCCGAGGTGAGCGCGGCACGGCGGCTCGGCTTGGCCGTCGCCGCGGTGTCGGTCGTCACCAACGTCGCCCGCCCCGACGCCCCCGACAAGACGCTCGCCGAGGATGTCTGCCGGGCCGCCGCCGAGGCGGCCGCGGGGGTCGGGGCGATCCTCACGGCGCTGGCCGCGGCCGCGCCGCACTGAGCCCGCAGCCGTTTGCCGCGGGCCGGGGCGGCGGGGCACAATCGGGTCGTCCGGTTCACCACGGCAAGGACGCCCCGATGCGGATCCTCCTCACCAACGACGACGGCATCGACGCGCCGGGCCTCGCGGCACTGGCCCGCGCCGCCGCCACGCTCGGGGGCGATCTGGTCGTCGTCGCGCCGGCCGAGTGCCACTCCGGCTGCGGCCACCGCGTCACCACCCACGCGCCGCTGTCGGTCGCCGAGGAGGGCCCGGCGCGCTACCGGATCGGTGGCACGCCGGCCGACTGCGTCCGCGTGGCGCTGGGGAAGCTCGCCCCCGACGTCGATCTGGTGCTCTCGGGGATCAACCGCGGGGGCAACCTCGGCGTCGATGTCCACCATTCGGGGACGGTCGCGGCGGCGCGCGAGGCGGCGCTCCACGGCCGGCCGGCGATCGCCGTCTCGCAGCTGGTGCGCCCCGACGGCGACGTCGACTGGGAGCGTTCGGCGGCGTGGCTGGAGCGGGTGTTCCGCCGGATCGCGGCCGCGGTCCCGGGGGCGGGGACGTTCTGGAACGTCAACTTTCCCGTCCTCCCCGAGGGGGCTCCCGCGCCGCAGCTCGTCGAGTGCCCGGTCGATCCGTCGCCGTTCGCGCTGGCCTACCGGGAGGTGGACGGCGGCTGGCGCTGGGCGTCGGACTACCACCGCCGCCCGCGCCGCGCCGACGGCGACGTGGCCGTGTGCTTCGGCGGGGCGATCGCACTGTCGCGCGTCGGGGTGGTGTAGGGGAGCACGGCGCGCTGCCGGGCTACTCGTGGGCGGCGAGGTCGGCGTCGAAGACGCGGACCTTCGCCCAGGAGGGGGAGTGCTCGGCGATGAACGAATCGTGCCGCGGGGCCTGTTGGTAGGCGTCGTGGGCGGCGTGCGACTCGAAGACGATCACCAGGGCGACGTCGAAGTCGCGGTCGTTCACCTGCCGGTCGTAGTCGGCGACCGTGCCGGCCGAGAAGAACAGCGTGCCCGGATGGCCGGTGAGCCACTTCCGGCAGCCCTCCACCAGCCGGGCAGCGGCGGCCGGGGTGCGTTCCTTGAGCGTGAAATACACGGCGTGTGACAGAGCGGCCATACGGGCGACGTCTCCTGGGGAGGAATGGTTGTCGTCAAACGGGCAGGGGCGGATGGCTGCGGGCGGCGCCACGGCATCGCGGTCAGTGGTCGGCCGCGTTCAGCCGCGCGGCGACCGCCTGCATGAGGGCGCAGTGGGCCGGCAGGACAGGGCGCTCCGCTGCCGCGCCTCAGGCGTCGCTGCGGCCGTCGCGCGCCGCCTGGACCGGCGCTGAGCCGGCGGAGGGGAGCGGGGGCCGGCGCGGCGCCGCCGGGCCGACGATCGCCACCACCTCGGTGTCGTCGAGCATTTCGCGCTCCTCGAGCTCGCCGGCGAGGGCGTCGAGCTTGGCGCGGTTTTCGGAGAGCAGCCGGCTGGCCCGCTCGGCGGCGTCGTGGAGGATCCGCGAGACCTCGTCGTCGATGATCCGCGCCGTGTGCTCGCTGAACTCGCGCTGCTCGTAGACGTCGCGGCCCAGGAACGGATGCTCGTCCGACACGTGGCAGGCCACCGGCCCGACCTTTTCGCTCATTCCCCAGTGGGCCACCATCCGCCGCGCCAGCCGCGTCGCCTGGACGAGGTCGTTCTCGGCGCCGGCGGAGTATTCACCGCAGGCGAGCTTCTCGGCGGCCCGGCCGGCGAGGATGAACACCAGCCGGTTGGTGAGGTCGTGCTCGCCGATGTTCATCCGGTCCTCCTCGGGGACCAGCTGCGTCACTCCCAGCGCCCGGCCGCGCGGGATGATCGTCACCTTGTGGAGCTTGTCGACGCCGGGGAGGAGCCAGGCGGCCAGTGCGTGGCCCGCCTCGTGGTAGGCGGTGAGGGTCTTCTCGTGGCCCGACAGCACCTCCTCGCGCTTCGGCCCCATCAGCACCTTGTCGCGTGCGAAGTCGAAGTCGGCCGGCTCGACGGCGTTCTTGTCGTGGCGCGTCGCCCACAGCGCCGCCTCGTTGACGAGGTTGCGGATGTCGGCGCCGGTGAGGCCGACGGTCGCGGCGGCGAGCCGGTCGAGGTCGACGTCGGCCGACAGCGGCACGGTGCGCGTGTGCACCTTGAACAGCGCCAGCCGGGCCTTCTGGTTCGGGCGGTCGACGGTCACGTGGCGGTCGAAGCGGCCGGGGCGCAGGAGCGCCGGGTCGAGGACGTCGGGGCGGTTGGTGGCGGCCAGCACGATCACGCTCTCGGTCGGGCTGAAGCCGTCCATCTCGGAGAGGATCTGGTTGAGCGTCTGCTCGCGCTCGTCGTGGCCGCCGCCGAGGCCCGTGCCGCGGTGGCGCCCGACGGCGTCGATCTCGTCGATGAACAGGATCGCCGGCGAGGCGTCTTTGGCGGTCTTGAACAGGTCGCGGACGCGCGACGCGCCGACCCCGACGAACATCTGGATGAACTCGGAGCCCGAGATCGAGAAGAACGGCACCCCGGCCTCGCCGGCGACGGCCCGGGCGAGGAGCGTCTTCCCGGTGCCCGGCGGCCCCATCAGCAGGACCCCCTTCGGCACCCGGCCGCCGAGCCGCTGGAAGCGCTGCGGATCCTTGAGGAACTCGACGATCTCCTTGAGGTCCTCCTTGACCCCGTCGAGCCCGGCGACGTCGGCGAACGTCACCTGCTTGTCGGCCGGGGAGTAGCGCTTCGCCGGCGAACGGCTGAAGCCGCCGAGGAAGCCGGTGCCGCCGAGCGGGTCGCGTGCCCGGCGCAGCATCGTCCACATCAGGCCCATCAGGACGAGGAACCCGAGCATGTACAAGCCGATCAGGAAGCCGGTCCCGTCGGTCGGCTGACGGACGATCGTCTTCACGTCGTGCGCCAAAAGCAGCTCGTCGAGCCCGCGGCCGAGGTAGCTCGACAGTTCGGTGCGAAACGTCTTCGGGGCGGCGCCGATGGCGCTCGACGGCGTGGCTCCCGCCGTCCCCCGGTATTCACCGGTAAGGATGTTGCCCGAGATCTGCACCGTCGCGACGTGGCCCGCCTTGACCTCGCGGACGAACTCGTCGTAGCTGATCGCTGCGGGCAACGACGCCTGCTCGCGCACGAGCAAGGCCACCATCGCCAGGCCGGCGAGGAGGAGCATGATCAGGGCGGGCGTCCCCAGCGGCTTGCCGAGGCTGGGGCGCGGCGACGGCGAACCTTTGGGACGCTGCGGGGCATCCATGGGCAGGGCGGGATCCGGCGGGGCAGGGGGACACGGCGGGCGTCAAAGTGTAGTGTACGGAGCCCGGATGGAAACGGCCCATGAACGTGCCCCCTGATCCAGTGCGTCGGCAGCCCCGCGGCGTGGTCGCGGTCGCGGCCCGCGGCGGGCGCTACCTGGCGATCCGGCGCGGGGCCACGGTCGCCGCCGGCGGCCGGATCTGCTTCCCCGGCGGACACGTCGAGGCCGGCGAGGAGGAGCGGGCCGCGGTCGAGCGCGAGTGCCGCGAGGAGCTGGGAGCGACGGTCGAAGCCACCGTGCAGGTCTGGTCGAGTGTCACGACCTGGGGGACGGCGCTGTCCTGGTGGACCGTGCGGCTGATCGGCGACGACGACCTCGTACCCCACCCCGTCGAGGTCGCCGAGATCCTCTGGCTGTCGGAGGAGGAGATGCTCGCCGATCCCGATCTCCTCCCCGGCAACCGCGACTTCCTCCTCGCGGTGCGCGACGGCACGATCCGCCTCGAGCTGCCGTGAGCCGCCGGCCCGCCCTTCGTCCCCCGGCTGCGGCGTTGTAGACTTCCGCCCGCGGCCCGTCGTCGGGGCCGCGTCGAAGCCAGCCAAGGAGCGTGCGATGGAGCGGTCGTTCGTGATGTTCAAGCCCGATTGCCTGGAGCGGCGGCTCCTCGGTCGGATCCTCGCCCGCTTCGAGGACAAGGGCCTGCGCCTCCTCGCGATGAAGATGCTCCTGGTCACCCCGGCGATGTCGCGGCAGCACTACGCCGAGCATGTCTCGAAGCCGTTCTATCCGGCACTCGAGCAGTTCATCACCGGCGCCCCCGTGGTCGCCACGGTGATGGAGGGGCCGGAGGCGGTGCGCGTGATCCGCGAGATCCTCGGCGCCACCAGCGGCCTCAAGGCGGCCGCCGGCACGATCCGCGGCGACTACAGCTCGAGCCGCCAAATGAACCTCGTCCACGCCTCCGACTCCCCCGAGTCGGCGGCGCGCGAGATCGCGATCTACTTCAAGGCCGACGAGGTCGTCGCCTGGGATCCGACGCTCGCCTGCTGGCTCCAGGCGCCCGACGAAAAGGACTGACCCGCCGGCGTCGGGGCTGCCACGCCGGCGAGCGGCCGAGGCCCGCGCGGGTTGGTTCAGCCGCGCCGGCGCAGCCACCAGCGCGTGGCGAGCTTGCGGTAGCCGAACATGAACCACAGGTTCGGCTTCGAGAACAGCGCCCGCGTCACCAGGCCCCACGCCCCGGGCTTGTGCTCGTATTCGATGTGCTCGCGGATCTCGGTCGTGTCGGGCGACAGCGCCACGAACGAATGGGTGTGTTCCCATTTCGCCGCCGGGCCGGCGGCCTGCACGTCGGTGAACCCGTCGGCGTGGACGTCGCGGTGGACCGCGGTCCAGCGCAGCGGCAGCGGGCCGACCCAGAGCGTGAACCGGCTCACCGACCCCTCGGCGAGCGGCTCGATCGAGTGCAGCTGCACGATCGTCGGCGGCGGCGTGAGGCGCTTGAGGGCGCTGGTGTCGCGGTGGAAATCGCGGACCGCGGCGATCGGTGCGGCGACGGTGAAGCGGTAGTCGAAGACGGGCATGGCAACGGCCGATCGGCTCAGGTGACCGGCGCCCGCCGCGGCCCGGAGAGCAGCCGGCCGATCCAGGTGTCGCGGACGACGAGCCGGTAGCTCACCAACAGTATGGCCGTCACCGCGAGGTTGAGGAGGAGGAACTTGGCGAAACCGTTCCACGGCAGGTCGCGGACGATCCCCTGACCCGCGATCACCAGCGGGAGGTGCATGAGATACATCCAATACGACGCGTCGGCGAGCGTGCGCACCGCCGGCCTGGGGTGGCTGCACCAGCGCCGAAACAATCCCACCAGCGCCAGCGCCACCAGCCACGGGTAGGCGGCCTGCGCCGCCACCGCCAGCGGCCGCAGCGCGCCGCTGACGAATCCGGCGGGGAAGGCGACGAGCACGGCCAGTGCCAGCATCGTCCACGGCCGCCGGCTGCACGCGTCGAGCAGTGGCGACGTGCCGTCGCCGGGGGAGAACGCCGCCGCCCCGAACGCGAAGAACAGGCCGTAGAAGGCGAGCAGGTGGGGGGCGGGGAGCAGGCCGGTGGCGGTGTCGGGGCCGAACAGCTCCCCCATGAACCACTGCGGCACGAGCGTGAGCGGGATGCACCACGCCCCGGCGCGCCCCGGCCCCGGGCCGCGGTCGCCGACGAGCGCCCAGACCGCGAACGCGGCCACCAGCCAGCACAGGTACCAGAGGAACCACAGGTGGTGGAGTGTCGGCGTGGTGAACAGGCCCAGCGGCTGCCGGCCGACGTGGATCGTGAACCGCGGCGACGACAGCCACGCCCGGTAGCGGTCGCCGAGCGTGTCGGGGCGTGCCGGTGCCACGGCGGGCGGCGGGCCGACCGCGGCGAGCCAGTCGCGCGTCGCGGCGCGCCCGGCGGCGAGCGAATCGGCGTCGACGGGGGGCAGGCGCAGCAGGCCGATGATGAACTCCGTCGTGCCGCGGTCGGCGGTCGTCGAATCGATCGGCCGCAGTCCGGTGACGTTCCGCGCGGCGGGATCGGCACCGCGGTCGACGAGGAGACGGGCGATCGCCGGCCGCCCCATGAAGGCGGCGGTGTGGAGCGCCGTGTTGCCCTGCCGGTCGGCGGCGACGACGTCGGCGCCGCCGTCGAGGAGCCGGCGCACGAGCGCCTCGTCGCCGACGAGCACGGCCCACTGCAGCGGTGGCAGGAAAAACTCCCCGTCGGTGGCGCCGAGGTCGGCCGGTCGGGCGAGGAGCCGATCGATCGCCTCCCGGTCTCCGCCGCGGATCGCCGCGGCGAGCGTCTCGGGCGCGGCCGCTGCCCGCGACGGCTTCTGCGCCCACACGGCCGCCCACCACAGCAGCGGCAGCACGGTGACCAGCGACACCAGCAGCGGCAGAAGGATCCGTGCCGCGCGCTGGCGAAGGAGGGCGGCCAGGCCGCGGCGCCGGTAGACGAGCATCGTGAAGCAGCCGCTGACGAGGAAGAACAGCGGCATCCGGAAGCCGTGGATCAGCCCGATGGCGAGGCCATAGAGCGGACTCTGGCGCGAGTCCTGGACGGGCCACGGCGACGGAAAAAACGACATCGCCGCGTGGAGCGCGATCCCGAGAAGCATCGCGAACGCCCGCAGCGCGTCGAGGTCGTGGCGCCGCGCGATGCCGTCGGAAGGGGGCGCGGGCATGGCTGCGACCCGGTTCAGGTGCGGAGGCTGGCGGCGGGGGTGTCGGCGGCGAGGCGGTCGATCATGTCGTGGCAGGCACGGTCGACGGCGGTCTGCCACTGGCCGTCGGCGAGGCCGGTGTTCATCTCGGGGCGGGCGTGGGCGAAGATCACGTCGCGGGCGCTGACGACCAGCGCCCCGAGACCGTCGGCGTGAAACGCGCCGCGGACGTCGGCCGCGCGGCCTCCCTGGCGGCCGAATCCGGGGACGAGGATCCAGGCGTGGGGCATGGCGGCGCGGAGCGCGTCGAGCTGCCGGGGCCAGGTCGCGCCGACGACGGCGCCGACGGCCCCGTAGCGGGCGCCGGCGGCGGTCGCCGCGGCGAACCCCTCGACGCCGGCGGCGACGTGGTCGTAGATCGTCTTCCCACTGATCTCGAGATCCTGGAAGTCGCGGCTGCCGGGGTTCGACGTCTTCACCAGCACGAACACTCCGGCGTGCCGCGCCGCCGCCGCCTTCACGAACGGCTCGAGGGCGTCGAGGCCGAGGTAGGGATTGACGGTCAGCGCGTCGGTGCCCCATGGGCCGCCGATCCATCCGGCGGCGTAGCTCTCGGCGGTCGAGCCGATGTCGTTGCGCTTGCCGTCGGCGAGCACGAGCAGCCCGCGCGACCGGGCGTGGGCGATCACCTCGGCGAGGGCGGTCAGGCCGTGCGGGCCGATCGCCTCGAAGCAGGCCAGTTGTGGCTTGACGATCGGCACGAGCGGCGCGACGACGTCGACGACGTCGTTGCAGAACCGCGCGAACGCCCGTGCCACCGCGGCGGTGTCGCCGGGGGCGGCGCTGCCGGCGAGGAGCGCCGGCGGCAGGCTTTCGTAGCGTGGGTCGAGGCCGATGCAGGCCGGGGTGCGACGGGCCTTGACGGCGGCGGCGAGCCGGGCGGCGAACGGGTCGGCGGGGATCGTGGCGCCGGCGAGTGGCGAAGTGGTCATGGCGCGGATGCGTGGGGGCGTGGCGTGGCGGCAGGAACGCGTGTTGCCGTGTGGGGGCCGCTGTGCGATAGTGTGGCGGTCCTGCGGAGGTGGTGCGAGTGGGGCGAGCCGGTGGGCCGCGACTCGGGCCGTGTCTGCGGGGCTGAATCGGGGCGTGGCGCAGTCTGGCTAGCGCGCTTGACTGGGGGTCAAGAGGTCGCAGGTTCAAGTCCTGTCGCCCCGACTGGTTGGCGGGTGGCTGCAAAGCCCTTCGCCGGAAGGCGTTTTGGTTCACCTGCTACCTGCCGTCGTTCGGCAGTGCCGTCGGGCAGCATCCGTTTTATCGGGACAGAAATCGGGTCATTACCCGACTACCCGATAAACGGCTTTCGACAGGGCACTCCCGATGGGTCGACGGCCTCGCGGCGCACTGCCGCAGATGCGGCGGCATCCCGCCTCCAACACCGCTCGCGTCCGGATCTCGACGGTCGAGGGGTGATGCACGTGCTCCGGTAGGGCGCGCTGCCGCCAGCCAGTGCGGAATCCTTGGGGGCGGTCCAGTTGTCCGTGGACAAAGCCATCCCTGGCCTTTGTCCACTCAGGCGACCGCGGGAAACGCCAAGGGTTTCCCGGGTCGCCGTCGGCCGCATCCGGCGGCCGAGCACTTTTTCCACGGTCTGCTGGGGACAAACCTCAAAGGCAACCGGTGCGCGGTCACGGCGGCAGTCAGCGCGAATGAAGTCCGCCGGTGACTCACGGTCGGCGGCGGGGCGTGGGAATCAGCTCCCGGAGCCGACATCCGCGCGATGTTTTTCAGCTTCCGCGCCGACAGCCAGGCGCGCAAGGCGATCGCGGCCGCCAGTGCCGGGATGGTCGTCACCCACGGCGCGATGATCCCCTGCCGCCCCCGCGGATCGGGTCGACCGCAGCGGGCTCTCGACGATCAGCGTAGGATTCATTCGTGCCCCTCGGCCGTTCGTCGAATCCTTTGCCCGCGAGCTCCCCATGGCCACCGTGCTTGTCGCCGATCAGTGTGAAATCCCGGGTACTGTCGGGTCGCTCGATGCGTTTCGGCGGTGGGCCCGGTCGCCGGAGTTTCCCCACGCTGCGCGCATCGACTGGATCGGATCCTGCATCGAGGTCGACATGTCACCGGAAGACATCTTCACGCACGGGTCGCTCAAGACGGAATTGGTTCGTGTCCTGGGTACACTCGCGAAAGCCCGCGACATGCACCTGTTCACAGGGGAGACGCGGGTCACGTCGGTCGTAGCGGACCTCTCGGTCGAACCCGACGTCGTGGCGGTGTCGGAAGCCACGCTCGCGTCCGGCCGAGTCCGCCTCGTGCCGGCAGCAGGAGGCCGGCCCGACCGGTTCGTGGAACTCGAAGGAGGTCCTGACCTCGTCGTCGAGATCGTCAGCGATGCATCGGTGCGGAAAGACACGCAGCGGCTGCCGGCCGCCTACCACGCCGCGGGAGTGCGCGAGTTGTGGCTCGTCGATGCCCGGGGATCGGAGGTCCGATTCACGATCCAGCGCTGGGAGCCCCAGGGCTGGGTGATCGACGCCGGCCCAGGTGGTACGGCCCATTCGACGGTGTTTGGCTGTGGCTTCGTGCTCGAGCGCTCCCGCAACAAGCAGGGGCGCTTCGTCTACGACCTCGTGGTGGCGTGAGGCCGCACGGCATCGAGGGCTTCGTCCCGGGCCCTCGGCCGTGCGCTCGACTTCCCCGCTCACGCCGGCGCGGCACGCCAGCGCCCCCCGCGCACCACCGCGCGGCCGTGGAACAGGTAGCCGAGGCCCCCGGCGGCAAGCGCGATCGCCGCCACGGCGGCGCTCCCCGGCAGCGCTGCGGCGGGAATCGTCCGGTCCACCACCCGCAGCGCCATCCACATCGTCGCCACGCCGATCGCACCGGCCGCCACGCCGTCGACGAGCGCCGGGCTGAACCAGCCCGCGGCGTCGGCAAGCCCCGGCGCCACCCGGCCGGCACGGCGCTCGCGGACGGCGTTCCACCAGCCGAAGACCGTCGTGATCGCGCAGAGGAAGAACGCCATCGGCACGAGCATCGACTCCATCGAGCCAGGGCCGGCGAGCGCGACGCGCGGCGCGGCGCCGTAGAACCACCAGGCGATCGCGCCGTTGAGGAGGAGATTGACGATGAAGTCGATCCGGGCGGCCACGCGCCAGGCGAACCGGTCGGCCGACGACGGCACGGGGAGAGGGGGCGCGGGCATCGAGTCGTTCCTCCGGCAGGGGAGCGAGTCTACGCCGCCCCGGCAGGCCCCCCGTGCGCTCCCTTCCCGGCGGTATACTTCCCGGCCGCTTCACGCCCGGAGCCGCCGATGAACGGGGGGCGGGAAGCGTCTCGGGGAGTCGCTTCATGCGTCGGCAATCGGGTGTGTCGGTGGTGTTGGCGGCCGGTGTCAGCGTGCTTCTGGCCGCCGCACCGGCGTTGGCGGCGCGGCTCGAACTGGCTGAGGGGAGCCATGTGTGCATCATCGGCGGCGGCGTCGCCGACGCGATGCAGCACACCGGCTGGCTCGAGACCATGCTCCACAGCCGCTTCCCCAAGCACCGGCTCGTGATCCGCAACCTCGCCTACGACGGCGACGAGATCGATCCGGCGAAGCGGATGCGGAGTGTCGACTTCGGCACCCCCGACCAGTGGCTCGCCGGCTCGGCGCCGATCCCCAATCCCGGGGCGCTGGCCACGAAGGACTTCGTCCGCGAAAACCGGTTCGAGCTGGTCGGCACCCGGGCCGACGTGATCCTCGCCTTCTTCGGGTCCAACGAGGCCCACGCCGGCCCGGCGGGGCTGGAGTCGTTCCGCGGCCAGGTGCAGGCCTTCATCCACCACACCCTCGCCCAGCACTACAACGGCGTCGCCCCGCCGAAGCTCGTGATGGTCTCGCCGATCGCCCACGAGGACATCGGCCGGGCCCACTGGCCCGACGGCAAGGCCCACGACGTCAACCTCGCCCTCTACACCAAGGCGCTTGCCGAGGAGTGTGACAAGGCGGGCGTGGTGTTCGTCGATCTGTTCACGCCGTCGCGCGAGGCGTATGCCAAGTCGGCCGAGAACCTCACCAGCGACGGCATCCACCCCAACGAGCGCGGCGACCGGGAGATCTCCCGGATCCTCGACGAGGCGCTGTTCGGCGCGCCGCCGGTGCGCACGCCGGAGGCCCTCGCGCGCCTCCGCGCGGCGGTGGTCGACAAGAACTTCTACTGGTTCAACCGCTACCGCGTCACCGACGGCTACTCCACCTACGGCGGCCGGGCCTGGCTGAAATTCGTCGACAGCCAGACCAACTACGAGGTCGGCCAGCGCGAGCTCGACTACCTCGACGTCAAAACCGCCAACCGCGACCGGCGGATCTGGGCGACGTGCGCCACGCTCGCCGACCCGACGGCGAAGCTCCCCGCCGTCGAGGATGTCGGCCTGCCGGAGCTGATCCCGGTGAAGACCAACAAGCCGGGTCCGCTCGAGGGGGGCAAACACGAGTTCCTCTCCGGGCAGGAGGCGATCGCGAAGATGACCGTCCACTCGGGGATGAAAGTCGAGCTCGTCGCCGACGAGGCGATGTTCCCCGAGCTGATCAACCCGGTGCAGATGGCCTTCGACACGAAGGGCCGGCTGTGGGTCGCCGCCTGGCCCACCTACCCGCACTGGCGCCCCGACGAGCCGATGAACGACAAGCTCCTGATCCTCGAGGACCGCGACGGCGACGGCCGCACCGACCGGATCAAGACGTTCGCCGGCGATCTCCACAACCCGACGGGCTTCGAGTTCTGGGGCAAGGGGGTGATCGTCGCCCAGGGGCCCGACATCCTCTACCTCGAAGACACCGACGGCGACGACGACTACGACGTCAAGCAGCGGATCATCGGCGGCCTCGACACCGCCGACACCCACCACACCGCCAACAGCTTCTGCTTCGACCCCTCGGGGGCCGTTTACTTCCAGGAGGGCACGTTCCACCACACCCAGAGCGAGACGCCGTGGGGCCCGCCCGTGCGCTGTGCCAACGGCGCCGTCTACCGCTACGAGCCGCGGACCGGCAAGTTCGGCCTCTACACCTCCTATTCGTTCGCCAACCCCCACGGCCACGCCTTCGACCACTGGGGTGACGACATCGTCGTCGACGGCACCGGTGCCGTCCCCTACTGGGGGTCGGTGTTCTCGACGCGGCTCGACGGGCTCGACAAGCACGCGGGTGCGCCGAGCGTCTACCAGCAGCGCACGCGCCCCTGCCCGGGGATCGAGTTCCTCTCGAGCCCCCACTTCCCCGCCGAGTTCCAGGGCAATCTCCTCGTCGGCAACGTGATCGGCTTCCAGGGGATCCTCCGCTACACGCTGGCCGCCGGCGCCGGGAGCTTCCCCGAGGCGACCGAGGCGGAGCCGATCGTGTCGTCGAGCGACCCCAACTTCCGCCCGGCCGACCTCGAGGTCGGCCCCGACGGGGCGATCTACTTCACCGACTGGCAAAACCCGATCATCGGCCACATGCAGCACAACCTCCGCGACCCGAGCCGCGACCGGATCCACGGCCGCGTCTACCGGGTGGTGATGGCGGGGAAGCCGACAGCCACGCCGGTGCCGGTCGCCGGCAAGAGCGTGAAGGAACTGGTCGCGCTGCTTGCCGACCCGATCGACCGCGTCCGTTACCGCGCCAAGCTCGAGCTCGCCGGCCGCCCCGAGGCGGAGGTCGTGCCCGCGGTGAAGGCCTGGCTGGCGGGCCTCGACACGGCGGCGCCCGAGTTCGAGCACCGGCGCCTCGAGGCGTTGTGGACGCTGCGGCACTTCGACCAGGTCGACGTGCCGCTGCTCGAGGCGGTCCTCGGCTCGCAGGATCCCCGGGCCCGTGCGGCGGCGCTCCGCGTTTTGGCGGCGGTCGTCGACCGGGTGCCGGGCGCCCTCGACATGGTGCGCCGCGCCGCGGCCGACTCCAGCCCGCGCGTCCGCCTCGAGGCGGTGCGCACCGCCACCTACCTCCGCCACCCCGAGGCGGTCGAGGCGCTGGCGATCGCCGGGGAGTTCCCCAGCGACCGGCAGATGGACTACGTGAAGAAGGAGGCGGCGCGCGTCCTCGAGCCGGAGTTCCGCCGGGCGCGCGAGTCCAAGCAGCCGCTGGCGCTAGCCACCGACGCCGGCCGGCGCTGGCTGTACCGCAACCTGTCCACCGACGAGTTGATCCACGAACCGCGGAGTCCCGCCCTGTACCGGGAATTGCTCCTCCGCCCCGGCCTCGACGAGCGGCTCCGCACCGAGGCGGTCGAGGCGCTGGCCAAGGCCGACGGCACGAGCGTCGTCCGCGTCGCGGCCGCGGCGCTCGACAGCCTCGACCGCCAGGACGGCGAGGTCGATTCGCCGACGGTCTTCGACCTGATCCGCGTGCTCCTGGCGCGCCCGGCCGGCGAGCTGGACGAACTGCGCGGCGACCTCGAGCGCCTGGCGACGCAGGCCCGGCGGCCGGTGCTGCGGCGGATCGGCTACGTCGGCCTGATGACGATCGACGCCCGTGCCGCCGGCGACGCCGACCCCAGCGCCAAGGCGTGGGGGCTGGCCGCCGCCGATCCGCGCCGCCAGGTCGACCTGGTCGAGGCCCTGCCGCTGGTCGCCGATCCGGCGGTCCGCTCGGCGCTCTACGAGCGGATCCTGCCGCTGGTCGACGCCGGCGGCAGCGACGGACCCCCGGGCACGGTTGGCCGCTACGTGCGGATCGAGCTGCCGGGGAAGCAGCGCACGCTGACGCTCGCCGAAGTCGAGGTCTTCTCCGGCGGTGACAACGTCGCGCCCCGCGGCACCGCGTCGCAGAAAAACACCTCCAATGGCGGCGTCGCCGCCCGGGCGATCGACGGCAACACCCACCCCGCCTGGGAGAAAGGGGGCCAGACGCACTCCCAGGAGGGGACCGAGAACCCGTGGTGGGAGGTCGACCTCGGCGCCGACCGGCGGATCGAGCGGATCGTGATCCACAACCGCGAGGGGTCCCTCGGCGAGCGGCTCAAGAACTTCACGCTCCGGGTCCTCGACGCCCAGCGCGGCGACGCGTTCGTCGTCGAGAAGCAGCCGGCGCCGGCGCCGGCCGCCGAGATCCAGCTCGCCAGCGACGCGGCGCGGACCGCGGCGGCGATCCGCCGCGCCGCCTTCGCGGCGGTCGCCGGCGTCCGCGGCAAGGAGGCCGAGGCCTTCGGGCGCGTCGCCCGCTACGTCACGTCCGACGGCGACCGCGACGCGGCGATCCGTGCGCTGTCGACGATCCCGCTGTCGGCGTGGCCCGCCGACGGCGCGGGGGATCTGGTGGGGGCACTGGTCGACTGGCTGCGCACGCGCTCCGCCGAGGAGCGCTCGAGCGACTCGGGCCTCGCCGCCTGGCAGTTTGCCGAGCGACTGACGACGCTCCTGCCGCCGGCCGAGGGGAAGGCGCGCCGCGCCGAACTGGCCGCCCTCGGCGTCCGCGTGGTCCGGATCGGCACGGTCTACGAGCGGATGGCCTACGACGTCGAGACGATCGCCGTCCAGGCCGGACGGCCGGTGCTGTTCGTGCTGGCCAACGCCGACGTGATGCCACACAACTTCGTCGTCACCCGCCCGGGGACGATGCAGGAGGTGGGGGAGCTGGCCGAGGCGCAGGCCCAGGACCCGGCGTTCGCCAAGCGGCAGTTCGTGCCCGAGCACCCGGCCGTCCTCGCCGCCAGCACGCTGATGCAGCCGCAGGCGACGCAGCGGCTCGCGTTCGAGGTGCCCTCCGCGCCGGGCGTCTATCCCTACGTCTGCACCTACCCGGGCCACTGGCGGCGGATGTTCGGCGCGCTGTACGTCGTCGACGACCTCGAGGGGTATCTCGCCGATCCGGCCGGGTACCTTGCCGCTCACCCGCTCGAGATCAAGGACGCCCTCCTCAAGGACCGCCGCCCGCGCACCGAATGGACGCTCGCCGACCTCGAGGGGAGCGTGGCGGGCCTGGAGAAGGGGCGGAGCTTCGTCCACGGCCGCGAGCTGTTCCGCACCGCCAGCTGCGTCTCCTGCCACAAGCTCGGCGACGCCGGCAACGCCTTCGGGCCCGAGCTGGCCAAGCTCGACGCCCAGATGACGGCGCTCGAGATCACGCGCCACATCCTCGAGCCGTCGCTGCGGATCGAGGAGAAATACCGCAGCGTCACCGTCCAGACCGACGACGGCCGTACGCTCACCGGCCTGGTGGTGGCGGAGACGCCGACCGAGCTGGCGATCGTCGAGAACCCGGTCGCCCGGGCCGAGCCGGTGAGGATCCCGAAGGCGTCGATCGAGGCGCGGAAGGCGTCGCCGGTGTCGATCATGCCCAAGGGGCTGCTCGACAAGCTGTCGCGCGACGAGGTCCTCGACCTGGTCGCCTACGTCGCGGCGCGCGGCGAGGAGTCGAGCGCCCTGTTCTCCCCGGCCGGCTGCCCCCACCACGACAAGTGACCGCCACCGCCACCGCGGTCCGGAGGCCCCCATGAACGACACCGGCCAGGAGGAGAAACAGTTCGGCAAGGTGCGGCCGCTCGACGCCGCCGAGCGGCGCGTCCTCGGCGTCCTCGTCGAGAAGGCGAAGACGACCCCCGACCAATACCCGCTGTCGCTGTTGGCGCTGGTCTCCGGCTGCAACCAGAAGAGCAACCGCGAGCCGGTGATGAACCTCGACGAGGAGGCGGTCGGCCGCGCCCTCGAGAGCCTGCGCACGATCGGCGCCGCCGCCGAGCTGTTCGGCAGCGGCCGTGTGCCGCGCTACCGCCACCACCTCCGTGACTGGCTCGGCGTCGAGGGACCGCAGGCGGCGATCCTCGCCGAGCTGCTCCTCCGCGGCGAGCAGAGCGAGGGGGATCTCCGCGGCCGCGCCAGCCGGATGGAGCCGATCGCCGACCTCACGATCCTCCGCAACCACCTCGATGCCCTGGCGGCGCGCGGCCTGGTGGTGTGGCTCTCCCCGCCCGGCCGGGGACGGATGCTGACCCACGGCCTGCTGCCGCCGGAGAAGCTCGAGAAGGTCAAGGCGCAGCTCGGCCTGGCGATGGCGGCGGCCGCTGCCGCGGGCCCGCCCGCCGACGACGACGATCGTGCCCCGCCCCCCGCGCCGCGTGCCGCGATCCCCACCCCCGCGCCGCAGCCGGGGCGCGTCGAGCAGCTCACCGAGCGCGTCGCCCATCTCGAAGCGACCGTCGCCGACCTGACGGCGCGGCTGGCGGCGGTGGAGAAGCTGCTCGAGTGAAGCGTCGGGGCCGGACGACGGCCCGTGGAGTCGCGGCCATGCCTCGCGCGCCGTCGCATCGCCGGTCCGGGGCCACGGCCCTCGCCGTCGGGCTCGCCGTCGCAGCCGGCGCGGTGGCGGGAAGCGCCGAGCCGGAGGCGTTCTTCGAGAGCCGGATCCGGCCGCTGCTCGAGCGCGTGTGCGTCGAATGCCACGCCGGCGCCGACGCCGCCGCCGGCCTCCGCCTCACCGACCGGGCCGGCTGGGAGGATTCCGGCGCGATCGTGCCCGGCGATCCGGCCGCCAGCCGGCTGCTGGCGAGAGTCCGCAGCACCGACCCACTCGAGCGCATGCCCCCGCCCGATGCCGGGGCGCCCTTGTCGCCCGCCGAGATCGGCGACGTCGAGCGCTGGATCACGGCCGGGGCCGTCGACCCGCGCGCGGCGGGCGGGGATCCGCCCGCCGGCCCGGCGCTGCGGCCGCGGCCGTTCGTGATCACGGCCGCCGACGAGGACTGGTGGGCGTTCCAACCGATCGAAGCCCAGGTGCTCAAGGGTGCCGAAGCGGTGCTGCCGGCGGAGGAGAAGATCGATCGGCTCGTGGCCCGGGGGCTGGAGCAGGTGCCGGGGCTGGCCCCGAGCCCGCCGGCGACGCCCCGTGAACTGGTCCGTCGGGCGACGTTCGATCTCCACGGCCTGCCGCCGACGCCGGAGGCGGTGGCGGCGTTCGCCGCCGATCCGTCTCTCGCCGCCTGGCGCCGGCTCGTCGACGACCTCCTCGCCTCGCGCCGCCACGGCGAGCGCTGGGGGCGCTACTGGCTCGACTGGGTGCGCTACGCCGAGACCAACGGCTACGAGCGCGACTCCGACAAGCCCGACGCCTGGCGCTACCGCGACTACGTGATCGACGCCTTCGCCACCGACCTCCCCTACGACCGGTTCGTCGTCGAGCAACTCGCCGGCGACGAATGGGCCGACGAGGCGGCGCTCCCCGCCGACGACGCGCGCCGCGACCGGGCGCTGGTCGCCACCGGGTTTCTCCGCCTCCACCAGTGGGACGACGAGCCGGCCAGCGCCCTCCAGGCCGACTTCGACGACGCCGACGACGTCCTCGGCACGATCGGCAGTGCGTTCCTCGGCCTCACGATCTCCTGCGCCCGCTGCCACGACCACAAATACGACCCGCTGGCGCAGCGCGACTACTACGCACTCCTCGCCTCCCTCCGCGGCATCGAGCCGTATGGCAAGCCCCACACCGGGGGCGGGTCGCGCGGCCGCGGACGGATCCAGCGGCCGCTCGGCGCGGCGGGCGGCGCCCTCGCCCTGGCCGTCGTCGAGCTCCCCGAGCCACCGGAGACGTTCGTCCTCCACCGCGGCGACGCCGGCTCCCCGCGGGAGCGCGTCGAGCCGGGCGTGCCGGCGATCCTCGCCGGGCGCTGGGCGGCGCCGCCGATCAGGCCGATCGGCACCTCGTCGGGGCGGCGGCTGGCGCTGGCGAGGTGGATCACGAGCCCCGCGCACCCGCTCACCGCACGCGTGATCGCCAACCGTGTCTGGCAGCGCCACTTCGGCAGCGGCATCGTCGCCACGCCCGACGACTTCGGGCGCACTGGCGCTCCTCCGGTGAATCAGCCGCTGCTCGACTTCCTCGCCGGCGAGCTGGTCGCCTCCGGATGGTCGCTCCACCACCTCCACCGGATCATCATGGCCAGCCGCACCTACCGGATGACGTCGCGGGCGACGATTCCGGCTGCGCAGGCCGCCGATCCCGACGGGCGTCATTTCTGGCGGCAGTCGCTCCGCCGCCTCGACGCCGAGGCGATCCGTGATTCGTTCCTCGCCATCGCCGGCCACCTGGGGACGAAGTCCTCCGGTCCGGGTGTCTACCCGCCGCTTCCCGACGACGTCCGCGCGGCGGCCAACCAGGCGAGCTTCCGGTGGCCCGACAGCCCGGCTGCGGACCACGACTGCCGCAGCGTCTACCTCGGCGTGCGCCGCGCCGTCCGGCTGCCGCTCCTCGAGGTCCTCGACGCCCCGGCCGGGTCGGCGCCGCTGGCGATCCGCCCGACGACGACGACCGCACCGCAGGCGCTGCTGTTCCTCGACGATCCCTGGGTCCATGCCCAGGCGGCCCGGCTCCGCGACCGCGTTGTCCGCGAGGCGGGGGCCGACGAGGGGGCGCGACTGGGGCGTCTGTGGAGCCTCGTCTCCCAGCGCTCCCCCACGGCCGACGAAGCCGCCGCCGCGCACGAGTTCCTCGCCACGCGGCGCGCCGACGGCGGCGACGATGCCGCGTGGGCGGCGCTGTGCCACGCGCTGCTCGGCTCGAGCGAGGCGATCTACGTCGACTGACGGAGCCGTCCATGGACCCCCGCCAACACCTCCCCGAGTCGCGCCGCCACTTCTGCACGACGGCCGGCGCCGGCTTCGGGTCGCTGGCGCTGGCGGCGCTCCTCGACGGCGACGGGGCGGCGGGGCGGCGGCTCCTCGCGGCCGAGGCACCCGCCGCCGACCCGCTCGCAGCGCGTGCGCCGCCGCGCGAGCCCCGGGCGAAGGCGGTGATCTTCCTGTTCATGTTCGGCGGCCCGTCGCAGATCGACCTGTTCGACTTCAAGCCCGAGCTGGCGGCGCGCGACGGGCAGACGGTGGACAACGAGTTCCGCATCGGCGCCACGACCAAGGCCGTGCTCCAGGCCAGCCGCCGCGCCTTCGCGCGCCACGGCGAGTCGGGGCTGTGGTGCTCCGACGCCCTCCCCCACCTCGCCCGCCACGTCGACAAACTGGCCCTCGTCCGCTCGCTGTACACCGATTCGTTCGCCCACGGCAGCGCCCTCCTCCAGGCCAACTGCGGCCGGATCCTCCAGGGCCACCCCTCGGTCGGCTCGTGGGTCACCTACGGCCTCGGCACGGAGAACGCCGACCTCCCCGGCTACGTCGTGATGCTCGACCCACGCGGCGGCCCGACCGGCGGCGCCCCCAACTGGGCGGCCGGCTACATGCCCGCCGCCTACCAGGGCACGCTCATCCGCCCGACCGGCGCGGCGATCGACAATCTCGCGCCACCGCCGGGGATCTCCCGCCAGGCGCAGCGCGACGGCATCGACCTGATCAACCGGCTCAACGCCGCCCACGCCGCCGGCCGCGAGCACGCCTCCGAGCTGGCGGCGCGGATCCGCAGCTACGAGCTCGCCTTCGCGATGCAGCTCGCCGCCCCCGAGGCCCTCGACCTGGCGGGCGAGTCGGCCGAGACGCTCGCCCTCTACGGTGTCGACGAACCGAAGCCCGACTGGCATCCGCTGGCGTTGGGCCCGGCGACGTTCGGCCGGCAGTGCCTGCTGGCGCGCCGCCTCGTGGAACGCGGCGTGCGCTTCGTGCAGATCTACTCCGGCGGCGGCCCGGCGGGCGGCCAGAACACCTGGGACGGCCACCACGGCATCGAGGAGAACCTCCGCCTCCACTGTCCGGAGGTCGACCGGCCGATCGCCGCCCTGCTCACCGACCTGGCGCGGCGCGGCCTCCTCGACTCGACGCTCGTCGTCTGGGGCGGGGAGTTCGGGAGGATGCCGGTGACGGAGACGTTCAACACCGGCGGCAAGCCCGGGGGGCGCGACCACAACCCGCGCGGGTTCACATATTTCCTCGCCGGCGGCGGCGTGAAGGGGGGCACGGCCTACGGGGCCACCGACGACTTCGGCGAGAGGGCGGTCGAGAACCCGCGCCACCTCCGCGACCTCCACGCCACGATCCTCCACCTCCTCGGCCTCGACCACCGCCGCCTCACCTACTTCCACGGCGGCCTGGCGGAGAAGCTCACCGGCGTCCTTCCCGCGCAGCCGATCGGCGCGGTGATCGCGTAGCGGGCCGGGTGTCCACGGCCGGCGCGGTGCCGGGGGCGGGGCAACCGCGGCGCGCCGGCGGCGTCAGTCGCCGGTCCAGCGGCATTCGTAGACGGTGTCGGGCTCCGGCTTGACGATCGACCAGCCGATGAGCGTGCCGTAGGGATGGTCGATCGTGTACCGCGCCACGAGCGGCTCGGCATCGGCCTCGCGGCCGCGCGGATGGCGCAGCAGGCGGTAGGTGCGGTAGGGGTGGTCCTCGGGAAACAGCATCCACATCGTGAGGATGTCGCAGGGGTGGTCGACGGTGAACGGCATCCGCCCCGGCAGCATCCGCGCGTAGCGCACGCGCAGCGCCACCTCGATCGCCACCGGCACGCCGCGCGGCGCACCGGACAGGTCGCAGGTCAACTCGTAGCGCGTCACGGGCCGGCCGTCGACCTCCTCGATCCCGCGCCGCGCCGTGATCGGCGGCTGCCCGGCCGGCTGCCGGTATTCGACCTCGTCGAGGGCATTGGTCGAGCGGAGGCGGATCACGGGATGGGCGGCCCCCTCCGCCACGCGCACCGTGAGCCGGTCGCGGATCTGCACGGTGCCCAGGCCGTCGCGCGGCCCGACGCCCACCCAGGCGCGGCGGAGGTCGACGATCCGGCTGCGCGCGAGGATCTCGGCGCCGTCGACCGCGTTGGGTTGGAGCGTCTCGGCCGGCGTGATCGCGATCGGCCTCCAGCCGTCGAGCGGGTCGTTCTCGACCAGGTCGAGGACGAGGCGGATGTCGGGATCCCCCTTGGCGATCGAGTCGATCACGCCGGTCAGCATCCGGGCCCGGTGATTGAGGTGCCAGAACCGCAGCGGGAGGACGACGAAAGCCACCAGGCCGAGGGCGAGGAACACCCAGCTCGGCCAATCCCCCGGGGCGAACAGCGCCGACACCGTCCGCCGCCGTCCCGAGCGGCGCAGGTCGGCGGCGATCCGCGCCACCGGATTGGTCGCCGCCTGCCGCGCCGTTCCGGCAGCCGGGCTGCCGTCGGCGGGCGCGCCGCGCAGCGCCGCCGCTCCCGGCTGTGGCAGCCACACCGGCCCCTCGTGGACCGGCCCCGTGGCGGGATCGGCGAGCCGGCGGTGGACGCTCCGCGCCACCTCGTAGCCGTGCCCCACCAGGGCGTTGATCTCCAGATCGGTGAACCGGTCGAGGTCGGTGCGGATCGAGCCGACCTCCGCCTGGACGACGCGCGGGAGGGCGTGGGGATCCTCGTCGTCGCCGACGACGCGCGTGATCGGGATGAAGTGGAAGCCGTCGCGCTCGCCGAAGTTCTCGCGCTCCAGTTGCCAGACACGGTCCCAGAGGATGTCGGTGGCGCGGATCGACTGGGCGATGAACCCGAGCGACGCGTCGTCGAGGATCTGGAACGGCTTGCCGGCATCGCTCACCAGCACGATCGCCGGCGTCCCGGCACGGGCGTCCTTCAGCCAGCGGATCGCGCGGATCCCGAGGTTGTCATAGACCCCGCCATCGGTGAACGACTCGGTGGAAAACTGGCCGTCGCGGGCGCCGATGTCGGCGGCGGTGATCTCCACCGGCGGGAAGAAACCGGGAAACGCGCTCGACGCCCCGACCACCTTGGCGATCGGCGCCGTCCAGCCGGGCACGTGGCGGAACGTGCCGGCATGGTCGGGATCGCGGCTCTGGACGTGGAGCCCGTCGCGGTTGAAGACGGCGAGCACGCCGTCGCTGACGTTGGTGGCGAGGATGTGGACCGCGGGGCTGGAGGGCAGCTCGAACAGGCGCCGGTCGCCGTAGAGGAAGTCGCGGTAGTAGCGCTCGAGGAGGGCGTTGGGCGCCAGCCGGCCGGCGGGCAGGCCGGTGAGCCGGGCGGCGAGCCGGAAGGGAAACAGCAGCGGCAGGCGGCGGACGATCCGGTTGCGGACGTCGAACTGGACGAAGCGGATCACCTCGGCCGCCGCGGCGGCGAAATCCTCGTCGGAGCCGCAGTAGCGCGACCAGTTGAGGGCCAGGTGGGCGGCGAGGATGCTGCCGCCGGACACGGCGGCGATGTCGCCGACCGACCGGAGGATCCCGGCATCGCGGAGGTAGCGGACGACGCCGAGGTGGTGGAGCGTCGCCCGGAAACCGCCCCCGGAAAGCGCCAGTGCGATCGTGTTCATCGGGAGGGTGCCGGGGTGGGGGCGACGGCCCCGCGCCGTCCGCCGGAAAAGCCTAGTTCACCGGCGCGGCCGCTGCCCCGTCGCGACGGTAGAACGGAAGATGACGGTCGTGCCGCCGCGGACCGGCCCGCGTGGGGGTCGCCGCCGGATGAGGCGGCGGCGCCGTCCCCGCTTCCGCGCCCTCCCCGATCCCCCGCGGGGAGGCGCGGCAGCCGCGCCCTTCTCAGCAGGGATCGCCCGTGCGCGCCACGACGACGTTCGCCGATCTGTCCGCCGACCGCCCCTCGCTCCTGATGCGCTTCCTCGCGGCGATCGGGCCGGGCACGGTGCTCTGCAAGACCAGCAGCCTCGACATCCGCCACGACGGCACGAGTCTGGCGCTGCTCCGCGCCCGGCTGCCGCACTACGCCTTCCTCCCCGTCCCCAACGCCCATTACGTCCGCCGGGACGTCGCCGCGATTCGCCGGGCCCACGAGATGGTCGTCGACCGCCACGTTCTCGAAACCGACGCCGACGCCGACGCGATCGCGTTCCTCCGTGCCGAGGGGCTCGACCCGGGAGGCGTGCTCCGCGAATGGATCGCCCAGCTCGACCTCGGCGACTACGGCACGCCGCAGTTCGCCGCGCGGCTCCGCGGCATCTACCAGGTGCCACAGACCGGGCCGCTCATCGTCGTCGGGGCGCCGGAGGACTACCTCGGCTACCCGCCGCTCGACCATCCGGCGGAGCCGGACCCCCACGACACGGAGCTGCGCGCGTTGCTGCTGGCCAGTGGCTACGCGAGCCGCTTCCAGTCGATCAACGCCTTCAAGCGCGCCGCCAGCGCCGGGATCGAGGAGCTGCGCCCCGTGCGGCGCCACCACCCGATCACGCCGGCGGACTCGCGGCCGTTCGTCGACATCGGGCTGATCCACCTCGGCCGGACCCCGGCCGGGAGGACCGTGATGGTCGTGGCGAGCAGTTCGCATCCCTTCGGCACGCTCGGTGGGGTGCGGGTCTGCTGCGACCATGGCCGCAACCTGCTCCAGCGGCTCGTCGCCGAGTTCGCCGACGGCAAGCGGGAGGAGCTCGGGCTGGTGTACCGCGTGCGCCCGCAGGTCGACGGCACGGCCGAGCCGCCGCTGTCGGCGACGGCACCGATCGACGTCGAGGTCGTCGTCGCCGACGAGGCTGCGACCCCGTCCGAGCTGACGATCCGCGAGGCCGAGATGCGGTTCACGGCACTGCAGCCGGCCGCCCCGGTGGCACGGCGCGGGACCGGGCTGCTCGCCGGCCACCTCACCCGCCGCGGCGGCGCGTCGGTGATCGTCAAGTCGTATCCCGTCGACCGGCGCGACGACTCGACGGCCAAGGATCTCCTCGAGGCGGTCCTCCCCGGCGTGCACGAGGTGCCGGTGCCGGAGAACGTCCCCCACCGCCGTCACCCCGGCGACGACGACGCCGCGCTGGCCGCCACGATCGCCGATCTGCGGACCCGCGGCACGACCCCCGGCAGCATCGTCGCCACGCTCGCCGGACTCGACGGCGAGTGGTGGCAGCGCGTCGCCCACTGGGAGCGCGTGATCACGGCGCGGTGCGACGGCCCCGCCGCCTTCAAGGCCCTCGTCGACGAGCGCGGGCGGCTGCCGGCGAGCGGGCCGCTGCTGATCCTCGGCGACCCGCGATCGTTCCTCGGCTCCGACGCGGTCGACGGAGCCGAACCGACCGTGGTCCCGCAGTTGGCCGGCCTCCTCGGCGCGATCGGGTTTCCCAACCGGTTCGAGCTCGCCGGCCTGGCCGATGGCCGCTCGCTGGTCGTCGACCACAGGCTCCTGCGGCGCGTGGCGGTGCCGAGTGCGGACGAAGTCGACCGCGACACCGACGTCGGGATCGTCTACCTCACGCGCGGCCCCGACGACCGCGACATCCTCGTGATCGCCGGCAACCACTGGCTGGGAACGCTCGCCGGGGTCCAGCTGCTGTTCGCCGAGCAGCGGCCGGGCATCGACCGGCTGGTCCAGGCGTACATCGACGGACGGCGTCGGTGCGTCGAGATCGGCTACCGCTGCCGCCGGATCGAGCAGCGCGACGCCCCCGAGGGCTCGCGCTTCCCGATGGTCCATCCGTCGGTCGACCTCGAGGTCGAGCTCCTCGACGAGGGGGGGCTCGACGCGCCGTTCACGCGCAGCCGGGCAGCCGACGAGGCCTTCGGCAGCCTGTGGCGGGCGCTCGACGCGGCCGACCGCCCCGAGCCCGTGACCTGCGGTGACGCGGCGATCGCGGTGGCGCTGGCGCACGCCGACGGCCGGGCACTGGTGAGTTTCGACTGCCGGTCGTGCCTGCGCCTCCCGGCGACCAGCGACCGGCAGGAGCAGACGATCTTCCGCAGCCTGCCGACGGCCACGCTCCACGACGACTTCATCGACCGCGTGTTCCAGGCGTGGCAGACCTACCGTCGCGACCTCGCCAGCCAGCGCCACCGCTGCTACTGCTTCCTCGTCGTCGGCCCGCCGGGGAGCGGGAAGGAGAGCATGGGGGTGATCGTGCAGCGGACGCTCGGCGGCGAGACGCCGCTCGTCCAGGCCAACGTCGCCGGGCTGCCCGAATCGCTGATGCTGTCGGCGCTGTTCGGCCATGACAAGGGCTCGTTCACGGGGGCGAGCGCCGACCGGAAGGGGTTGTTCGAGACGGTCGGCGACGGCGGTGTCCTCGTGCTCGACGAATTCGCCGCCGGCTCGGCGGTCCTCCAGGAGCAGTTCCAGCCGGCGTTGCTGCGGTTCCTCCAGTTCGGCACCGGGCAGGCCGTCGGGGCGGTGGAACCGTTCCGCAGCCGCCTGTTCCTCCTCGCCAGCACCAACGAGGCGGAGACGCTCGGCGGGATCGAGCAGATGGTGCGCGACGAGCGCGTCCGGGCCGACCTCATCGACCGGTTCGGCCACCGCTTCGAGCTGCCGCCGCTCCGCGCCCGGCCGCTCGAGATCGTGCCGACGTTCCTCTGGGTGCTCGACCGGGCACGCCTGCAGCCGGCGCCGGCGGAGCACCGCCGGCTCGGCATGGCTTTCGAGCGCCGGGCGCTGGAGCGCCTCCTCCACCATCCCTGGCCGGGCAATTTCCGCCAGCTCGAGCAGGTCGCCGAGCGACTGGCACACGAACTCGATCGCGCGGGCGATGCGACGATCCGCGATGCGGCGCTGGCGCGGGCGCTGGGGATCGGCGCCGACGAACCCGTCCCCGGCGGCGCCCCGCCGCTCGTCGCGGTCCACGTCACCTGGACGGCGGTGGAGGTTCCGACCGTGCCGTCTCCGGTGCGCCACCGGTCGGCCACCGGACCGGTCCCGCGCCCACGGATCGAATGGCCGCTCGAGGACACGGTGGCGATCCGGGTGCTGACGGCGATCCCCGACGCGCGCGAACTGTGCCGGCGGCTGGTGGTGCTGGGAAGCGATCCGGACGGAGGCCATGCGATTCGCAAGCCCGCGGCGACGATGCTCGGGCAGTCGACCGCCGCCCAGACCGAACGGCTCGTCCGGAGCCTCGACGGCGAGCGGGTCGCGGCCGACGAGGCCGAGCGGCTCGCCGTCGCGGTGCTCGACGGCATCGTGCGCTTCGGCCGGGACTCGGTCCGCTCATACCGATTCTCGGCGCCGTTCGTCGCCAAGTGGCTGCTGGTCGCGTTGGCGGCGGAGGACGGCTCCAAGGAGAAGCGGCGGGTCGATCCGGGCAAGGTGAAGAGGCTGCGCTTCCCGCTCGCCGACGTCTCCTGGGAACCGCTGTGGAGGCATCTCGAGAAACACACCCTCCCGGGCTCGATCAACGCTCAGGCGGGCCGCGTGCTGCGCGAGATGGCGATCCTGCTGCTCACCGGCGTCGACATCCGCAGCGACGAGTCGCTGCGGCAGATCGCGGCCGCCTCCAAGTTTGAGTTGCCGCGCACGCGCCGGCTGTGACGGGAAGTGCGGAAGCGGCGCGAGGAATCCGGACAACTGACCTGGTTGTCCGGAGCGTTTCCGGCTTTCTCCTGGGCTCCCGATGACGCCATCGGGCGTTTTTGCGGTGTTTTCGTTTTTTCTGTCATCGGCACGGTTGGCACGCCCTCTGCTTATCTGCTCATACGCCCACCGGTTTCCCTCCCGCCCCCCGCGTGCCAGGTGCCCCTTGCTCGACTCCGGATCCAATCACGACCACTCTCCCGACGAAGAACCGCCGCGTCCCGACCGCGGTCGGCCGAACGATCCCAACCGCTGGCGGCGACCCGACCGGCACGGCAAGCGCGACGAACTCGAGTTCTGGCAGGGCCTCCTGTTCCCCACGCCGGGATTCCTCACCACGCCAGGGGTCACGTTCCTCGGCGACGGTCCCTACGGCAACGGCGTGCCGGCCGGCAGCGCCGACCTGGCGCGCCGCGAGGCGGCGGCCGATGCCGCTCCCGAAGACCACGTCCGCCTGCTGCCCTCGTTCGCCATCGCCCACGACCCGAAGCCCGGGGTCGTCGGCTCGCTCGGGCTGCCGCTCCCGCTCGGTCGCCAGTCGCCGAACCTGCTGGTGATCGGGCGCTCGGGATCGGGGAAGACCGAGTCGGTGACCTTCCCGTCGGTCGTCCACGCTCTCGAGCAGCGCTGGGCGGTGGTCGTGATCAACGTCAAGGGGCAGAAACAGACGCGCGTCATCCGCCGCCTCGCCCACGCCTTCGGCCGCGGCGACGAGTTCATGCTCGTCGCCCCGCGGTCTCCCGACCGCTCGCTCGGGTACAACCCGCTGGCGACCTGCACCGACATCGTGCGCGCCAAGCGGTTGGCGGAGTTCCTCGTGTCGGCGGCCGGGGGCCCGTCGCGTTACGACGGCGGGGTGTGGGCCTACAACCAGGCCGCGGACTTCCTCAAATTCGCGATCGAGGCGATGGGCCGTGATCTCCCGGCGAAGGCCTGCACGCTCCCCTACCTCCGCGACGTGATCGTCGGCGGGTTCTACGAGGACTTCGCCCGGATGCACAGGCGGTCGCCGTTCCTGCGCGGCTTCGCCCGGCACGTGGAGCGCAACAGCAACGGCGAGACCGTTGCCAACACGGTGGCCGAGTCGACTGCCTTCGTCGACGAGCTCGCGCCGTTCCTCGGCACCCACGAGGTCGATTTCGGGGCCTTCGCCCGCAATGGCGGGGTCCTCGTCGTCGAGATCGACGGGCAGGACATCGTCCACCTCCGGGTCGTGATCGCCCTGCTCCTCGGCGACCTCCTCCATGCCCTGCAGGAGACGGCGCGGAGCAGCCCCTCGAGCTGCCTCCCCCACAAGACGCTCGTGGCGATCGACGAGCTGGCCGCGGCCGGGCCGGTGCCCGATCTCCCCAACCTCCTCCACACCTGCCGCGACATGCGGCTCTCCTTCGTGGCCGGGACGCAGTCGCTGGCGCAGCTGCCGGCGATCTACGGCCGCGATGGCGACACCGTCGCCTCGGGTTTCCAGACGAAGATCGCCCTCGGCGGTGGCCTCGACATGGTGACGGCCGAGTTGATCTCCCGCGCCACGGGGATGGCGACCTGCATCGCGCCGACGGCGATCGGCCCGGACGACGACGGCGGTCTGGCGGTCCTCGGCGGCTGGCAGACGTTCGCCCGCCCGGTGTTCCTCCCCGGCGAGATCGCCAATCCCCGCCCCCATCCGCTCCTCGGCCCGGCCGCGACGGTGGTCTCGGGCGACGGGGCGACGCCGGCCTTCCAGGTGCACCTCGCGCCGGCGTACGGACACGGCGCCCTCGCGCGGCTCGCCAAGGAGGCCGCCGCCGAACCGCCGGGGGCGGACCGCCGCGCCAAGCCGCTCAAGCCGCCGCGCCGCCGCTTCCGCCCCGGTGACGGCCCGCCGGCCTCCGACGGTGATTCGTCGCCTGACGACGACGACAAGCCGTCGGGCGCCGACGGCATCCCGTTCTGACACCGCCGCGCGGGGCGGCGCTGCGCTTACGCGACGGCGCCGCCCCGCGCCGGGCCGACGAGGGCTCCGAGCGCGGGGCCGGCGGCCATCGTCGTGATCACGCACATCAGCACGCAGGCCACGAACAGCCGCAGGTCGATCAGGCCGGCGTCGAAGGCCGCCGCCGCCATCACGATCCCGAGGATTCCCCGGGCGTTGAGGCCACAGCCCACCGCCAGCGCCTGGCGGTGGTCCATGCCGGCGATCCGGCCACCGGTGTAGACGCCGGTGATCTTGCCGAGGAACGCGACCGCGGTGATCAGCCCGACCAACCAGGGGTCGAAACCGGCCAGAAAATCGGCGCTGATCGCCATCGACACGAAGAACACCGGCGTGAACGCGGCGTAGGCGAATTCACCGATGACCGCGAACGGCTCCGGGAACCGCGCCGCCGTCCCGGCCAGGGCGATCCCCATCACGAACGCGCCGAGGAACGAGTGCAGCCCGAGGTGCTCCGAACCGGCCGCGCCGACCAGGGCCAGCGCCAGCACCAGCGAAATCGCACCGCTGGGGTAGGGGAGGTGCTGCCGCGCCCAGGAAAACAGCCCCGGGAGGACGAACCGGCCCGCCAGGGCGATGCCGACGAGGAACAGCGCCGCCGCGCCGAGGACCGCCAGGCCCGATCCCGATCCACCGCCGGCGGCGCGCGGGGCGAACTCGGCGAGGATCACCGCGAACAATCCCCAGCCGACGAGGTCGTCGACGAGCGTCGCCGACATGATCGTCCGCCCGATGTCGCTCCTGAACAGCCCCATGTCCATCAGGATCCGGGCGATCACCGGGTTGGCGGAGAGCGACAGCAGCGACCCCATGAACAGCGCCGTCGCGAACCGGTCCTTGGCGGTGACGCCGATCACGTCAGGGAACAGGTAGCACATCGCGAACCCGAGCAGCAGCGGCACGAACGTGCCGACGCTCCCCACCAGCAGCGAGCGCCGCCCGCTGCGCCGCAACTCGGCGACGCTGATGTCGAGACCGATGGTGACGATGAAGAACAGCATCCCGACCCGCGCCACGGCGCCGCGCGCCGATGCCACCGGCCCCGACGGCGGGAACAGCCAGGCGAACACCTCCGGCGCCACCCGCCCGAGCACCGTCGGACCGAGGAGCAGGCCACCGGCGATCTCGCCGACGACCGCCGGGATGCCGAGCCGGCGCGCCGCCGCGCCGAGGAGCAGGGCCGTGGCCAGCATCGCCGCCAAATGAAGCGAGAGGGTCGTCCAGTCGGTCTGCGTCATCGCCGCGCCGAAGGAAGGGCGGGAAAAGATGTCGGTACGATACTTGTCGCGACGACCATTCGCAACGCGAATGCCCGCTCCGCACGGTCGGGGGGAAATGCCGGACGGTCGCGTGCGGCCGTCCGGGCGCTGCCGGGGACACGCCGTCGTTTTCCCCGTGGCGCCGTCGGCCGCACCAGGGGGCCGAGCGCCGCGGCCGCGAAACCTACCGGCGCTCGCCGCCGACCCCGAGCCCCACCTGCTCCAGGACGCGCGCCGTGGCCGGCGACTTGTTGAGGACGTAGAAGTGGATCCCGGCGACCCCGCCGTCGAGCAGCCCACGCACCTGGCGGCTGGCGAACTCGACGCCGGCCTCGAACTGCGCCGCCTCGTCGTCGCCGGCCGCTTCGAGGGCCCGCGACAGCGCTTCCGGAAGCTTCGCCTTGCAGAGGCTGGCGATCCGCCGCACCTGCTGGTAGTTGGTCACCGGCATGATCCCCGGGACGATCGGGGCGACGATCCCGACGGCATCGCAGCGGTCGCGGAAGCGGAAGAAATCGTCGTTGTCGTAGAACAGCTGCGTGACGACGACGTCCCCGCCGGCGGCGCACTTCCGCGCCAGGTTGTCGAGATCGGCCTGCGGGCTGACCGCTTCCTGGTGGGTCTCGGGGTAGCCGGCGACGAGGATCCCGAACCGGGGAAACTCCCGGCGCACCAGTTCCACCAATTCCGACGCCCAGCGCAGCCCGCCGGCCACGGCCTCGAAGGCGGTCTGCCCCTGCGGCGGGTCTCCGCGGAGGGCGACGATCGCGTCGACTCCCCGGGCTTCGGCGGCGCGGAGGTAGTCGCGGATCTCGTCGACCGTGCTGCCGACGCAGGTCAGGTGGCTGGCGAGGGGAATTTCAGGATGCCGCGACCGGACGCCGGAGAGGATGTCGAGCGTCTTGCCACGCGTCGACCCGCCGGCGCCGTAGGTGCAGGTGACCAGCGCCGGCTCGAACCGGGCCAGTTCGGCCATCGTCCGCCACAGCATCGCCTCCGACTCGGCCGTCTTCGGCGGAAACAATTCGAAGGACAGGCCGAACCGCCCTTCCCGGTAAGCATCGAGTAGCGACACGCGGCAACTCCCGTGGGATCCCTTGTCGGTCGAACCTAGTCTACTCCGCCCGTGGGCGAGGCCCTCCATGGCGGCGATCGCCGCCGGCTGGCCGCTCAGGGGCGCGGCCGCGGCCGCGGCGGCTTCTCGTCGTCCATCGTGGCGATGTAGGCGCGGAGGCGCTCGAGCTCGTCGCTGACGTGCCGCAGCTTGAGCATGTTCTCGACGCGCTTGACCAGCTCCACCTTGTTGACGGGCTTGGAGAGGAAATCATCGGTTCCCGCCTCGACGGCGCGCTCGATGTCGCCCAATTCGCCGAGGGCCGTGACCATCAGGATCATGATCGGGCTGGTGGCGGGATCGCGCTTCAGCCGCTGGCAGACCTCGAAGCCGGAGAGCTTGGGCATCATCACGTCGAGGAGAATGACGTCGGGCGCGAAGGCGGAGACCTTGGCCAGCGTGTCGGCCCCGTCGACCGCGGTGGCGATCTCGCAGTCGATGTCGGCGAGGTAGACCTCGAGGAGCTCGCGATTGGGCTCGTTGTCGTCGGCGATCAGCACCCGGCTCCGCGGGCGCTTGGGCGCGTCGGCAGGACCGTCCCCCGGTGCGGCGGACGGCGGCGGGGATGACTCGGAACGAATCATGGCGGCGTCTCCACGGCGCTCGGCCGCGTTCCGGAAAGGGGCAGGGCACCCGGGAGAAAGGCCCGGGGCGAGCTCCGTCAGGGAATCTCGAACAGCGACTGGCTCTTCACGATCGCCCGATCGTCCGGGAAGGTGTGGAACGCGTGCACCGACAGCGTCTTCGTCCGGGTTTCGATGTTCAACCAGCTGATCGCGCCCAGCGCGATGCGCGACGCGGAATCGAAGCGGTGGAGCAGCCCGTGCCGCTCCCCCTCGGTGGCCAGTTCCTGCTGGAATGTCCAGAACACCTCCGGAGCCACGGTCTCGAGCTGGAACGCCGTCTGGTAGCCCGTCCCACCGCGGCATTCGAGGCTGTCGCTCCGTTCGCCGACGAGGCGGTGGGAGAGGAGCCGCCGCTTGTGCGGCAACGGCTGCTCGGCGCTGGCGGCGATCTCGGTGAGCGTCAGCCCGCCACGGCGCCAGCAGACGAGGTGCCCGGCGGAGGTGATCGCCACCGTCGCCTGGTAGCCCCCCCGTTCGATCGTGCGGCTGGCGAGGACGACGAACAGCTCGGGGTGCAGGGCCCGTCCGTACAGCTGGAACACCAGGTCGCAGACGCGGGGACGGGCCGAGAGCACGGGTCGACTCCGGGATGGCACCGCGGCCGGTCCCGCGGACGTCGCGGAGTATAGGTCTTCCATGCGCCAGCCACCATGCCGCAGGGCGCGCTTGTCAGAACAGGCCGACGAGCATGTCGTAGGCCGCGTGCGTGCCGGCAGCGATGCCGAAACCGCGCACCAACAACACGCCGGCGAAGAACATCCCGGCGAGAAACCGGAACGTGAAACTGTAGACGGAGAAGGCATCGCCGAGCGGGCCGACGTA
>JAGWVR010000019.1 GCA_018970785.1 Planctomycetota bacterium | reverse complement strand
ATCGTCCGCAGCCGGGACAAGCCGCTGGCACACACCGTGGAGCGGTTCATCGCCCTGCTCCGCGAGAACGTCGGCGACGGCTTCCCTCCGCCGCGTGCCGCGCGGCGCGACGCCGACGCCGCACCCGCCGCGCGCCGCGACGCGGCGAAGGTCGCGGCAGCCGGCCCCGGGGCCGCGGCGCCTGCCACGGCCTGATCCCCGGTGCTCCGGCCGACGCCTCTCGTCCGCCGGTGAACCGGGGGCCCCTTCCCCTCCCGCCCGACACCACGATCCGACGACCCTCCAGGCCCTGCGAGTTCGCCATGCCACCGCGTCGCCCCGCTCCGCCTCCCGCCCAGGGCCTCTACGATCCCGCCTACGAGCACGATGCCTGCGGCGTGGGGTTCGTCGTGCAGATGCACGGCCGCCGCAGCCATCAGGTGGTCCGGCAGGGGCTCGAGCTGCTCGAGAACCTCGCCCACCGCGGCGCCTGCGGCTGTGATCCGCTGACCGGCGACGGCGCCGGAATCCTCGTGCAAACCCCGCACGATTTCTTCACGGCCGTCGCGCCGCAGGCCGGGATCCGGCTCCCCAAGCCGGGTGACTGGGCGGTCGGCAACGTCTTCCTGCCGCCCAATGTCGAGGAGCAGGAGAGTGCCGAGCAGCTGTTCGCCAGGCTGTGCCGCGAGGAGGGGCAGGAGTTCCTCGGGTGGCGCACCGTGCCGACCGACAACCGCCCGATCGGCGGCACCGCCCGCGACGTCGAACCGACGGTCCGCCAGGCGTTCGTCGGCCGGGGGGCGAAGACGAGCCGGGAGCACTTCGACTGGAAGCTGTATGTCGTCCGGCGCCGCTTCGAGGTCGAGCTGGGGCACCTCGGGCTCGTCGGCCAGACCTTCATCTACGTCTGCTCGCTGTCGAGCAAGACGGTGATCTACAAGGGGCTGCTGCTGGCCGACCAGGTCGCGAAGTACTTCCCCGACCTCTCCGACCAGCGGCTCACCAGCTGCCTGGCGCTGGTCCACCAGCGCTACAGCACCAACACCTTCCCGACCTGGGATCTCGCCCACCCGTTCCGCTACATCGCCCACAACGGCGAGATCAACACGATCCGCGGCAACATCAACTGGATGCACGCCCGCGAGCGCCTCCTCGACCATCCGGTGTTCGGCCCCGACCTGGCGAAGGTCACCCCGGTGGTCCGCCCCGGGGGCAGCGATTCGGCGACGCTCGACAACGTCCTCGAACTGCTCGTCCAGGCCGGACGCCCGATCGAGGAGGCGATCAGCATGCTGATCCCCGAGCCGTGGAGCGGCCACGCCGGCCTCGCCGACGACCTCAAGGCCTACTACGAGTACCAGGCCTGCCTCGTCGAGCCATGGGACGGTCCGGCGGCGATCGCGTTCACCGACGGCACCCGGATCGGGGCGACGCTCGACCGCAACGGCCTCCGCCCCGGCCGCTGGTGGCAGATGAAGGACGGGTTGGTGGTCCTGGCGAGCGAATCGGGGGTCCTCGACCTGCCGGCGGCGCAGGTGGTGCGCAAGGGACGGCTCCGCCCCGGGCGGATGTTCCTCGTCGACACCCGCGAGGGGCGGATCGTCGAGGACGAGGAGATCAAGCGCCGTCTGGCGACGGCCCGGCCATGGCGCGAGTGGATCCGGTCGGGGCAGGTGCGGCTCGACGACCTGCCCGATCCCCCCGAGGCGGCGAAGCTGTCGGCCTCGCGCGCCTGCCTGCCCGGGGCGCCGGCGGCCGCCGTCGGCCCCGACGGCGATCCGCAGCCCCACGACGCCTCCGCGCCGCACGCCGTCGATCCCTGGCACGCCGCCGGCGTGGCGGGGGAGCGCGCGAGCCTCCTCGAACTGCAGCGCGCCCACGGCTACACGCTCGAGGACCTCAAGGTGATCATCGGGCCGATGGCCACCGACGGCGCCGAGCCGGTCGGGTCGATGGGCAACGACACGCCGCTGGCGGTGCTCTCCGACCGGCCGCAGCTCCTCGCCAACTACTTCAAGCAGCTGTTCGCGCAGGTCACCAATCCACCCCTCGACGCGATCCGCGAGGAGATCATCACGTCGCTGGTGACGACGATCGGTGCCGAGGGGAATCTCCTCGCGACCACCCCGGAGCAGTGCCGGCTGCTGCGCCTCGAGACCCCGGTCGTCACCAACGCCCAGTGCGCGCGGATCAAAGCGCTCGACCGCCCCGGGCTGGTGGCGCGGACGCTGTCGCTGGTCTTTCCCGCGGCCGATGGCCCGGCGGGGATGCGGCGGCGCCTCGAGGAGCTGCGCGGCGAGGCGTCGGCGGCGTTGGCCGCGGGGGCGACGATCCTCGTCCTCTCCGACCGGGGCGTGGACCGCGACCGGGCGGCACTGCCGGCGCTGCTGGCGACCGGCGCGATCCACCATCACCTCGTCCGCGAGGGGACGCGCACGCGCTGCGGGCTGGTCGTCGAGACGGGGGAGGCCCGCGAAGTCCACCACTTCGCCCTTCTCACCGGATACGGCGCCGGGGCGGTCAATCCCTACCTCGCGTTCGCGACGATCGACCAGATGCAGGCCGAGGGGATGATCACCGCCGACCTCCCGCGCGAGAAGCTGCACGCGCTGTTCGTCAAGGCCGCCAGCAAGGGCCTGCTGAAGGTGATGAGCAAGATGGGGATCTCGACGCAGCAGAGCTACCGCGGCGCACAGATCTTCGAGGCGGTCGGGCTGGCACAGGACCTGATCGACGAGTGCTTCGCCCGGACACCGAGCCGGATCGGGGGCATCGGCCTCGACGGCGTCGCCGCGGAGACGCTCCGCCGCCACGAGCATGCCTGGCCGCGGACGCTCGTCCCGCAATCCCTCGAGCTCGACGTCGGTGGCCGCTACCAGTGGCGCCGCAAGGGGGAGGCCCACATGCTCTCCCCCGACGTCGTCTCCCGGCTCCAGCAGGCGACGCAGATCAACAGCCGCGAGGAGTTCCGCCGCTACCAGCAGCTCATCGACGAGCAGCAGACGCGCCTCCTCACGCTCCGCGGGCTGCTCGATTTCGTCTGGGCCGCCGACGACCCGACCAGCGCCGGGCCGGTGCCGCTGGAGGAGGTCGAGCCGGCGCGGGAGATCGTCAAGCGCTTCGCGACCGGGGCGATGTCGTACGGATCGATCTCCAAGGAGGCCCACGAGACGCTGGCGGTGGCGATGAACCGGATCGGCGGCCGGAGCAACACCGGCGAAGGGGGCGAGGACCCGGTCCGCTACCAGCCCGATCCCACCGGCGACAGCAAGAACTCGTCGATCAAGCAGGTCGCCAGCGGCCGGTTCGGCGTCACCAGCCTGTACCTCGTCAACGCCCGCGAGCTGCAGATCAAGATGGCGCAGGGCGCGAAGCCCGGCGAGGGGGGGCAGCTCCCCGGCCACAAGGTCGACCGTGAGATCGCCCGGATCCGGCACAGCACGCCGGGGGTGGGGCTGATCTCGCCGCCGCCGCACCACGACATCTACTCGATCGAGGATCTCTCGCAGCTGATCCACGACCTCAAGAACGCCAACCGCTTCGCGCGCGTGAGCGTCAAGCTCGTCGCCGAGGTCGGGGTCGGGACCGTGGCGGCGGGGGTCTCGAAGGGGAAGGCCGACGTGGTCCTGATCTCGGGGCACGACGGCGGCACCGGCGCCAGCCCCCAGACGTCGATCATGCACGCCGGGCTCCCCTGGGAGCTGGGGCTGGCCGAGGCCCACCAGGTCCTCGTCCTCAACGACCTCCGTGGGCGGATCGTCGTCCAGACCGACGGGATGATCCGTACCGCCAAGGACGTCGTCATCGCCACGATGCTCGGCGCCGAGGAATACGGCATCGCCACCGCGTCGCTGGTGGTGATGGGGTGCATCATGATGCGCAAGTGCCACCTCAACACCTGCCCGGTCGGGATCGCCACCCAGGATCCGGAGCTGCGCCGCCGCTTCACCGGCCAGCCGGAACACGTCGTCAACTTCTTCTTCCTCCTCGCCGAGGAGGTGCGCGAGCTGATGGCCAGGCTCGGGTTCCGCACGATCGCCGAAATGGTGGGGCGCGTCGACCGGCTCGACACGCGCGAGGCGATCGCCCACTGGAAGGCCCGCGGCCTCGATTTCTCGACGATCCTCCACAAGCCGCAGGCCCCGCCCCACGTGAAGACCCACTGCCAGGACCGGCAGGACCACGGCATCGAGCGGTCCCTCGACATGACGACCCTGCTCCGCGCCTGCCGGCCGGCGCTCGAGGACGGCCAGCCGGTGAAGCTCACGCTGCCGATCCGCAACGTCAACCGGACCGTCGGCACGATCATCGCCAGCGAGGTGACGCGGCGCTTCGGCGCGGCCGGGCTTCCCGAGGACACGATCGACATCACGTTCACCGGCAGCGCCGGGCAGAGCCTGCTGGCGTTCGGCTCGCCCGGGGTCACGATCCGCGTCGAGGGGGACGTCAACGACTACTGCGGGAAGGGGCTCTCCGGCGGGCGGATCGTCGTCCGCCCGCCCCGCCAGGCGACGTTCCGCGCCGAGGACAACGTCATCGCCGGCAACGTCGTCCTCTACGGGGCGACCAGCGGCGAGGTCTTCATCCGCGGCATCGCCGGCGAGCGGTTCTGCGTCCGCAACAGCGGCGCCGAGGCGGTCGTCGAGGGGATCGGCGACCACGGCTGCGAATACATGACCGGCGGGCGGGCGGTGATCCTCGGCGCGACGGGGCGCAACTTCGCCGCCGGGATGAGCGGCGGCATCGCCTACGTCTGGGACCCGACGGGGGGCTTTCCGGCGCTGGTCAACCGCGAGATGGTCGAACTGGAGCCGCTCGACCCCGGGGATCTGGAGTATCTCCGCGGCCGGATCGAGAAGCACGTCGCGCTCACCGACAGCACGCGCGGCCGCGAGATCCTCGAACGCTGGTCGAGCGAGTCGTCACGGTTCGTGAAGGTGATGCCGACCGATTACAAGCGGGCGCTGGCGGAGTTGCGCCGGCTCCAGCAGCGCGAACAGGCCGAGGCACGGGCAGAGGAGGCGAAGGTCCATGGGTGAGCCACGCGGATTCATGAAGTACGAGCGCAGGGTCTCGGGCTACGCGCCGGTGCCCGAGCGCCTCCGGCACTACAACGAGTTCCTCACGATCCTGCCCCCCGAGGAGGTGCGCACGCAGGGGGCGCGCTGCATGGACTGCGGGGTGCCGTTCTGCCACACCGGCTGTCCGCTGGGGAACATCATTCCCGACTTCAACGACCTCGTGTTCCGCAACCAGTGGCACGAGGCGAGCCAGCGCCTCCACGCCACCAACAACTTCCCCGAGTTCACCGGCCGGGTCTGCCCGGCGCCGTGCGAGGCGGCCTGCGTGCTGGGGATCAACGCCGATCCGGTGGCCATCAAGCAGATCGAGATGACGATCGCCGACCGGGCGTTCGCCGAGGGGTGGGTCTTGCCGCAGCCGCCGGCGGAACGCTCCGGCAAGCGCGTCGCCGTGGTGGGGAGCGGCCCGGCCGGCCTGGCCGCCGCCCAGCAGCTCAACCGCGCCGGCCACCACGTCACCGTGTTCGAGCGCGCCGACCGCCCCGGCGGCCTGCTGATGTACGGGATCCCCGACTTCAAGCTCGAGAAGTGGCGCGTCTGGCGGCGGGTCGAGCAGCTCGAGGCCGAGGGGGTCGAGTTCCGCTGCTCGGTGAACGTCGGCGTCGATCTGCCGACGCAGCAGCTCGTCGAGCAGTACGATGCCCTCCTCCTCACCGGCGGCGCGACCCTCGGCCGCGATTTGCCGATCCCCGGCCGCCAGCTCGCCGGCGTCCATTACGCGATGGAGTTCCTCCCGCAGCAGAACAAGCGCAACGCCGGCGACGACATACCGGCCCAGATCTCGGCGACCGGCAAGGACGTGATCGTGATCGGCGGCGGCGACACCGGCAGCGACTGCGACGGCACGAGCAACCGCCAAGGGGCGCGGAGCCTGACGCAGTTCGAGCTCCTTCCCCAGCCGCCCGACCTCGGCAAGTATCCGCGGCGCGGCGAGCGCCCGGCGGCCACCCCCTGGCCGGCGTGGCCCTCGATCCTCCGCACCAGTTCGTCCCACGAGGAGGGCTGTCGCCGCGAGTGGGGGATCCTCACCAAGGAGTTCCTCGGCGACGACGCCGGCCGGCTCCGCGCCCTGCGCACCGTGCGGATCGAGTGGTACCAGGATCCGGCGAGCGGGCAACAGAAGTTCCGCGAGCTGGCCGGGACCGAGGAGGAGTGGCCGTGCCAGTTGGCGCTGTTGGCGATGGGGTTCGTCGGCCCGGAGAAGCACGGACCGATCGCCGATCTCGGCCTCGAGCTCGATCCGCGCGGCAACGTCAAAGCCGGTGCCGACTTCCACACCAGCCGCCAGGGGGTGTTCGCGGCCGGCGACATGCGCCGCGGGCAGTCGCTGGTGGTGTGGGCGATCCACGAGGGGCGTGAGGCGGCGCGGTCGATCGACCTGTGGCTCACCGGTCAGACCAACCTCCCCAGCGTGTCGTCCGGCGAATTCGCCGTCCACGCCTGAGCGCAGCGGTCAACGGTCGGCGGCGATCTCGACGTCGTAGCCGCCGCGATTGTCGGCCAGTGCGCCGGGCGCGTCGTTGACGCGGAGGAACAGCGGCCCGTCGACGGCGGCACGCAGTTCCCCGCCGGCCCCGGTGGCGAGCACCTCGAAGGTGGGGCGGCGCCCTGCCTCAACGGCGCGCCACTGGGCGGCGAGGAGGCGGCCGATCGGGCGGCCGCGGTACCAGTCGAACGAGATCCCGTCGGATTCGCTCTCGAGCACCGTCGTGCCGGCGCTGCCGAGGCGGCAGCGGCCGGTGGCACGGAGCCGGTAGCCGCGCCCGGCAGCGAGGCTCACGCCGGCGTTCTGCCAGCCGCGGTCGGCGGCCACCGTCGCCCGGGCCGGCGCCGCCAGCGGTGGACCGGCCGTCCAGTCGATCGCCATCCGCGGCAGGTCGTAGCCGTAGTCGAGGTCGTCGAGGAAAGCGTCGAAGTCGCGGCCGGCGCTCCGCGCGTCGAACCCCGCCGTGGCGATGAGCCGCGCCGTGAACTCGCCGTCGAGCGCGCCGCGCTCGGCCCGCACGAATGCCCCGGCGTGGCGCGGGTGCCCCGAGAGCAGCGCCACCGCGGCCCAGGCCGCGGCGTAGGCGGGGATCTCGGCGTGGAGCGCGGGGGGCAGCGCCACGACCTCCGACAGCGACGGCTGCGACGCGGTGCCGCGGAGGCGGCGCAGGGCGTCGATCCTCCCGAGCTGTTCGACGTCGGCCGCGCGCGCCGGGATCGGCGTCGGCTCGAAGCGGCCGTCGACGAGGCGATGCGTGGCGAGCAGTTCGGCGATCCCCTCGGTGTACCACGGCGGTGTCGACGCCTCGCGGACCGTGGCCATGAAGGAGTGCACGCCTTCGTGGAGGAGGAGGTGACGGCGGTAGGCGGGATTGGTCTGCTCGGCGAGCCAAAAGCGGTGGCCGGCCGAGAAGCCGTTGACGAAATCGGGCACGCTGCCGTCGGGGGGCAGCAGGCCGGCGTTGCGGAAGCGTTCGCGGTCCTCCACCAGGCACCCACAGACGTGCCAGCCGGCGAGCGACTCAGGCACGAGCCCGAAGTGCCGGCACCAGGCCGGGACGGCGTCGTCGAACACCCTGGGGAGCTCGTCGATGCCGTCGCCGTCGCGCGCCGCGACGTCGGTGACGAGCGTGAGGTGGCGGCCGGCGACGACGCGGAGGCCGGCACGTCGCGCCAGCGCCGCCAACGGCGCGGGATCGAACGGCTCGGCGGCCCGGCCCGCGGCCTCGAGCAGGACGAGCGCCGCGACGGCCCGGCAGGCAGCGCGGCGGGAGATGGGCGTCGCGCCTCCCGCGCGCGGAAGAAGGGTGGATCGATGACTCGCCATGTTCCCCAGTTCACCCGCTTCACCGGGATGCGGCAAGGCGACCGGGGAGGTGGGCGACAAAGTCACGGCCTTCCGCCCGAACCGCCGAAACAACCCCTGCGGCGTCCATCCCGCGCCGTGACGGAGGCCCGGCGGTGCTGTCGATGCGGAGCGAACGAGCGGGGCCATGCAGAGCCGTGTCGCTGCCGTGGGCGGTGGCGATCGTGCTGTTCTGCGCGGTGCTCGTCCCAGCCCGGGGGGCTGACGACACTCCGGGGGCGTCGGGCTCGCCGGCTGTTTCCGGAACAGGCACTGCGGCGGCCCCCGCGCCTTACCGCTCGACCAGCGCGGTGCCGATCGGCCAGGCACCGGCCTTCGCCAGCGCGGTGATCCAGGGGGGCACGATCCCGCCGGGCTGGCAGCCACAGGCGGTGACGTGGCCGGCGATCGGCGCCGATGGGCGACCGACGACGATGGTCGTCGCCCCGACGTACACCTTCACCTACGCCGTCGGACCGCCGGTGCCGATGGCGGTTCCCGTCGCCCGGCCGCAGGTCGTGGCCCGTCCGCAGGCGGTGCCCGGTTGGACCTACGCGATGCAGTCGGCTCCCCCGGCCGGCTATCAACTGCCCACGCAGGTCGCGCGCCCGGTCCCCTGGCAGTATCCCCCCGGCGCGCCGGTGCTGGCGGGGACGCCGATCGTCGCCCCGGGCCCGCCGCCGCCGCTCGTGCAGCCGCTGATGCCACCGCCGATGATGGCCGCGCCGGCAGCGCCCCCGCCGCTCGCCTACCCGCCGCCGATCTATGCCGGCCCGCCGCCGGCGCCGCAGTCGCTGCCCGTCGCGGCGGCGCCCCCGCCGTTCATCCAGCCGGCGGCGCCCGACCAGTGGGTGCCCGGTGTGGCGGCTCCAGGGGCGCCGGCCAACGTCGGCCAGCCTGGCAACCCTGTCGGCCAGTCACTCGCCGCCGCGGCGCCGCCAGTGATCGCGGGGAGCGCGGCGGCGATCGCGGCGGGACAGCCTGCCAACCCGCCCCCGCCGGTCGCGCCGCAGGCGGCGCCGCTCGTGCCGGTCGGGACCGGGCCGGCAGCCCCTGCCGGGGCCGCGCCGCGCGGCAACGTCCACGTGTGGCGCGTGGTCGGGGTCCACGACGGCGACACGATCACCTGCCTCGACGAGACCAACGTCCAACAGAAGGTGCGCCTCGCGGAGATCGACGCTCCGGAGATCGGCCAGGATTACGGCAAGGTGTCGCGCGAGGCGCTCGCCGACCTCGTGTTCGGCAAGACCGTCCAGGTCGTCGACCAGGGCAAAGACCGCTACGGCCGTTGGATCGGCCGCGTCAGCGTCGGTGGCACCGACGTCAATCGGCAATTGGTCGCCAGCGGCAACGCCTGGCACTACGCCACCTACTCCCAGGACGCCGCGCTGGCCGGGCTCCAAGCCCAGGCGCAGGCACAGCGGCTCGGCCTGTGGGCCGAAGCCAACCCCACGCCGCCGTGGGACTACCGCCGCGCCAGCCAGCCACCGGCGACGACGTGACCCGGAGCGGCACGGCGTTGCCGTGCGTGCACCCCGTCGAGGGAGCTTGCCCCGGGCGATCGGGTCGGCGGCTCAGCGCCCGCGCTGGTCGCGCTTCGCCTGCTTGATCTTCACGCGTGCCGCGGCATGGCCGCTGCGGCGTGTGTCGAGCCCCTGCACGGCCAGCCGGCGGGCCTTGGCGGCGGTCGCCGCCGAGCGCTGCTTCGCCCGATCGAACTGGATCGCCTGATTGCCAGCCTGGGCGCCGAGCGCGGCCCGGAGCCCGGCATTGCGGACCTTCTTCGACACCTTCCTCGAGTCTGCGGCTGGCCGGGGGGCCGGTGCGGGCGGGGCCGGTGGATTGGCCGCCGCCACGACCTTGCGGAGCGTCTGCTCGACGATGCCAGCCGCGGGGGCCGCGGCCTTCGCCGGGCGCGCGGGGAGCGTCGGCCGGGCTGCGGTCCGGCGCGAGGCCCGCGTCACGATCTTCTTGCCGCGCCCCTTCTGCCCGGCGTCGGTCTTGAGGCGCACCTTGGCCGGTGCCCGCTTGGCGGTGACGGTCGCCGACAGCTCGGCGAGCCGCCGCTCGAACCGTGCCACGGCGCCATGGAACAGGTCGAGCTTCTCGCGGCTCCGGCTGGCGGCGACGTCGACCCGCGCCGCAGCGCGGCGCTTGTTGGCGCGCTGCTGGCCGCTGGTGAGGGCGTGCCATTTGTCGCGGAGGGCCCGGGCCTGTTTGGAGGCAGCAGCGACCTGCTCGTGGGTGGCTTTCGCGAGGCTCGCGCCGAGGCTCGAGTCGAAGATCCGCTTCTCGGCCGCCGTGAACAGCTCACGGGCACGCTCGATGACCGCTGCCGGGAGCTCACCGATCGTGTGGGCCGCGGGGGCCGCGCTCGTGGACCGCTTCGCCTTCGCCATGGACGTGTGCCTCGACGGGTGTCACCCACCGGGCCGGGATTCGACCGGACCGCGGGGGATCGGGGGAGGGACGGTTGCGCGCCCGCGACGCCGGTCGCGCGTGCTCGCTCGGCGGGCAAGTATGCCACGCCAAACGATGCCGGTCGGGAAGAATGGCGGCGTGACACCGGTTTTCCCGTCGCTCGCCTGAGTGGACACTGGCTTCAGCGGGCTTTGTCCACGGTCAGCCAGACGGCATGGGAACGGTCTCAGCGGCCGCCGCCACCGCCGCTCCGCTTGGCGCGGGCCTCGTCCATCATCCGCCGGTATTCGGTTCGACGGGCCCGGTCATCGGGGCTCGTGCGGTTGATGCCGGCAAGGCGCCGTGCATTCGAGGCATCCTCGCCGCCGCCCCGCCGGCCACCCCCGGGAGGCCCACCCCCGCCACCCCCCGGAGGACCGCCACGACTGCCGCCTCCGGGCGGACCACCGCGACCGGCATTTTGCTGGCCGTCCGGGCGGGTGCCGCGCTGCTGGTTGCCTTCCTGCTGGCGGCGGGCCATCCACTCCTTCCGCCGATCCTCCTCCGTCTTCAGCCGCCGGTCCATCTCGGCCTGGCGCTGCTGCGGCGGAAGGGCGAAGAACGAATTGGCCGCCGCTCGTTCCCGGGCTTCGAAGAGGCGCATCATCTGCTCGTCGCGGACCTCGCGGGGAACGTCGCGCATCTTCTCGAACATCCCCCGCATGCCGTCGAACGACTCGGTGTAGGGCTTCTCGTTGCGGGCCATCTTGTCGAGGTCGGCGACCTGCTGATCGACGAGCGACTTGAACTCGGCGACGTTCTTCGGAGTCGTGAACCAGCCGAGGAAGAAGCCGGCGATTCCGACGGCAGAGCCGAGCAAGAGCAGCAGGAGCAGGATCCAGATCACCCAGCCGCCGTTGCCCGATCCCTTGCGTTCGGCCGCGAGCTCCCGAAGGGCACGCCGGGTGTCGGCGGCGGACGCAGTGGCCATGGAAGCTCTCCTGACAGGTGCGGTGGCGGTGCCGGCCCGGGACGCGATCGGCCGCCGGACGGTGTCCCAACACCGGGCAAACCGGGTCGGGCCGGTCGTTCTAACGGCCTGCAGCCGGAAAGGTTGCGAGCCCTCCGGCGTGGTGAGATTCACGCCTCAGACGGTCGGGTTCCGCAGACCGATCGCCACGAAACAGACGCCCAGCCGCACCCCCTGCGAGGGGGTGCGGCTGGGCGGTACGGTGCGGCAGTGCTCGTGGCGGTCAGGCTGCCCGGCGACGGTGTCGTTCGAACAGGGCCAGGGCCGCGACGGCGATCGCCAGCGGGCCGCCGACGCCGTCGAGGTCGAGTTCTGGGATCGACGACGTGTATCCCTTCAGAAAGAGGATCCCCCCCGCAGATGGCCCGCTCCCCGAGTAGGGCGCGAACGCGAGGGAGCTCATGTCGATCCACTGCGAGGTCCCGGGATCGAGGTAGTAGGACAACCCCGCCGTGACGTCGAGGTAGCCGTTGATCCCGGAGCCGCCGATCGTGACCGGGGCCGCGCCGAGGACCGCGCTGCCGCTGAGCGTGTAGTCCAAGCGCACGGCGTAGGGCTGCCCCCCCGTGAGCGACAGCGGCTGTGAGAGCGACGCGAGGAAGAACCCGACCGTGGAATTGGAGGTCGTCACCTGATCCATCAGCGGCCCGAACGACTGGGTGGCCGGATTCCACTGGTAAATGCTCGCGGTCACCGTCACGCCGCCGATCTGCGTCGCCATGCCGAGCGCCGCCAGCGGCGTGTCGGCCCCGGGGGTGAGGATCGACATCACACTCGACGCCGACACCGTCCCCATCCCCGTCGGGCTCCCGACCCATCCCGGCTGATCGTCGGGCGCCCCGGCGACAACCGCGAAATCGTCGGCGTAGGCCATCGGCCCCAATTCATTCTGCAGGACGGTCTGCCCATAGGGAGCCATCGACGCCAATTGGAACGAGGCCACACCGCTGCGGCCGATCACGGCGTCGTTGTACGAAGCCCAGAACGTGCCGTCGCTGTAGTTGGTGGGCGTGTTCGTGTAGAAGCTCGTCCCCCAGCTGTTCTGAACCAGCCACGCCCCGGTACCGGAGATCGTCGTGGCGTCGGAATAGGTGACTCTGGTGTCATCCCAGCCGATGATCGTCACCTCGTGGTCCGAGTTGCCGGTCGCGTCGCTGGTGTTGGAGTAGTAGATCGTGTTCAGCGTCGGGCTGCCGGTGGCATTGGATGCCGAGATGAAGTTGCCGTTGGCATTCATCGACGTCGTCACCGCGCCGTTGGCGAGGATCGCCGACTTGACCACCTGCACCTGCGGGTCGGCCGCACCGAGCGTGTACGAGTACTGCACGTAGCCGCCGCGCGTGCCCGACGGCGACGGCAGCGCGACGTTGCTGGGAAACCCCTGGTCGTAGATCGCGACGTTCGTCACCCGCCAGGCGGTCGGCTGGTTGACCGGCGGGAGGAGAGGCGTGATCGGGTTGGGGGTGAAGTCGGCGTCGTTGCCGGTGTAGTTCGCGATCGCCGCAGGGAAGGCGTTGGCCGGGTTTGAGTTCGACACGGGGCCACCGCCGAATGTCGTCACGTGGGTCGCGGGGTTGTACGAGCCGGGGATCGTCCACTGCCCCGCCCCGCGTGTGACATACCCCAGCGCCATGTACTCGAATCCGCCCCAGTTGCTGCCGTTGGTGAACGCCTGGGCCGGGTTGAGTTGGTTGGGGTTGCCGTTGGCCACCGACAGGTGCCAGCTCGACACTTCCGGAGCCGGTGCCACCGATCCGGTCTGCAACAGACCGGATTTCAGGAGATTGCTGTCCATCGCCGTCGCCGAGGCAAAGGTCCAGCAGTCCTCGGCGGTGCCCTGGTTTTGGATCGACGACACCCAGGCGACCGTCCCGCTCCCGGTCGTCACGCTCCGCAGGTCGTAGCTCGTGGGGAGCTGCGCCCGAGCCGACGACACCATGCAGACGAGCAGGAAGGCGAGGAACCCAATCGTCACGAGCCAACGTGGCCGCCACGGAGCCATGACCGAACACCTCCTTGGAAACCGACGGCGGCGGCACACGTGCACGCCAGCCGCGGGGATGGTTTTTGACGATTCTTCCTTATACATCTGGCGACGGTTTTTTCCTGCCCCACGGCCGCGGGGAGGAGAACGCCGGCGGTGCCGAGCCTGGGTCGGCGCCAGCATGGGCTGGGGCCCGGTGATCGGCTCGTTGGCGACCGTACAGGCGGGAATCGCGTGTGCGTTCGAGGGATATACTCGGCGCCGCGACTGCCGCTGACGGCATCCGGGGCCAATCTCATGGCAGAAGACCTTGCCCGATCGGCCCTTTCGATCGCCGACCTGGAACGACACCACGGCATCCCGGCAGACACCTACTGCGGTCTCACCGCCGACGAGATGAGCCGCGCGATCGTCGCCTACCACGGCGGCCCGCGGGAGCCGGGCGCACCGGTCGGCTACTGGCCGATCGGCTCCCCCGAGACGCGTCTGGCCCGGCTGCGCGAGGAGTTTGGCCCCGAGGCGGACGTCGACCGGATCCTGCTGCTCGAGCAGTTCTTCGGGGCGCGCGTGAGCCGGGCACTGAACCTCGACTGGATGCTGCCCGATGCCGAGTTCGACCGTGCCGTGGCCGAAGGGCTGCGGCGCTCGTTTCCCGAGCTCAGCGACGACGCCCGGACGGTGATCGCCGGCAATTACTCGTACAGCCACGCGAAATGACGCCGCCGCCGTCGCTGGCGCCGGCGCGTCGCCGGGATGCGGCACACCCCCTCGGTCGTCGGCGGAGAGCGATCGCATGAACCGATCCGAGTGCGAAGCCCTCGACCGGGACGATCCGCTCGCCCCGAAGCGCGGTGCCTTCGCCATTCCCGAGGGGCTGATCTACCTCGATGGTAATTCGCTGGGGGTGCTTCCGGCCCACGTGCCGGGGCGCGTGCGCGACGTGGTGGAGACGCAGTGGGGCGGATCGCTGATCCGGTCGTGGAACGAGCACGGCTGGCTGGCGCTGCCGCGCCGGGTGGGCGATCGGATCGCGCGGCTGATCGGCGCGCCGGCCGGGAGCGTCGTCGCGGGCGACACGATCTCGGTCAATCTCTTCAAGCTCCTCGGCGCCGCCGCGCAGCTCGCCGGCCCGCGGCGCGTCATCCTCTCGGACGACGGCAATTTTCCCTCCGACCTGTACGTCGCCCAGGGCTTCCGCGACCTCGTCGACGACGGCTACGCGCTCGAGATCGTCGCGCCGGAGGAGGTCGTGGACGCGCTCGACGAGCGCGTCGCCTTCACGATGCTCACGGAGGTCGATTACCGCACGGCGCGCCGCCACGACATGCGGGCCGTGACGGCCAAGGCCCATGCCCGGGGCGCGCGGGTGATCTGGGATCTCGCCCATTCGGCCGGGGCGATCCCGGTCGACCTCGCCGCCGCGGGGGCCGATTTCGCCGTCGGATGCACCTACAAATACCTCAACGGCGGCCCGGGCTCCCCCGCCTTCCTCTACGTCCGCCCCGATCTCCAGGACATCGTGCGGCCGCCGCTCACCGGCTGGTGGGGCCACGCCGAACCGTTCGCCTTCACGCCGGACTACCGGCCCGCGCCGGGGATCGACCGCTTCCAGTGCGGCACGCAGCCGATCCTCTCGATGGCGGCCCTCGATGCGGCGCTCGACGTGTGGGACGGCGTCGTGATGCGTGACGTGCGCGAGAAGTCACTCGCCCTGTGCAGCCTGTTCATCGATCTCGTCGAGGAGCGCTGCGCCCGCCACGGCGTCACGGTGACCGGCCCGCGCGAGACGGCCGCGCGGGGGTCGCACGTGTCGCTCCGCCACCCTCAGGGCCATGCGGTGATGCAGGCGCTGATCGCCTCCGGTGTCGTCGGCGACTTTCGCGCCCCCGACATGATGCGTTTCGGCTTCGCCCCGCTGTACACCCGATTCACCGACGTGTTCGACGCCGTGGCGATCATGGCGGGGATCCTCGACACGCGCCGGTGGGACGAGCCTCGATACCACGCGCGGAGGGCCGTCACGTGATCATCGACATCACCCAGCCGCTGGCGCCCGGCATGGCGGTGTTTCCCGGCGATGCCCCCTACGCCGAAGACTGGACGTGCCGGATCGGCGCGACGTCGCCGGTCAACGTCGCGCGCGTGGCATTCTCCGTCCACTGCGGGACCCATGCCGACGCACCGCTGCACTACGACGCCCAGGGCATCGCGGCGGCGGGCCTGGATCTCGCGCCGTTCATCGGCCCGTGCCGCGTGATCGACGCCCGGGGGCCGGGCCCGCTGTGCGAGCCCGGCGCGATCGCGGCCGCCCTGGAGGGAGCACCGTCGCGGATCCTCCTGCGGCTGATGGACCGGCTCGACCCGCTCGTCTGGCCGAACGGGTTCCGGGCCCTGGCCCCGGAGACGGTCGCGCTGTTGGCGTCGTGCGGCGTGGTCCTCGTGGGTGTCGACACGCCATCGGTCGACCCCGAGACCTCGAAGTCGCTTCCCGCGCATCACGCCTGCCGCCGGGCCGAGATGCGGATCCTCGAGAATCTCGTCCTCGCCCACGTGGAGCCTGGCGACTACGAGCTGGTGGCGCTGCCACTGAAGTTCACGAATCTCGACGCCAGCCCGGTGCGGGCCGTGCTACGGCGCGAGGGGAGCCGGCGATTGCCCCACGATCCGTCGGCTGGCCGCTGACCCCCGACCCCGGGGAGCGCTGCCGCCCGTTCGGACGCACGTCCTACCCAGATTCCCTGACCGGCACGATCGTTCAAGTCGGGCGGTGGTTGCTGCCGATCTCTTCGGCCGGAAACGGCCGCGTCTCCGTGCCGGACGACCGGAAGCCGGTCGACGCTGCATGTCGCACGATTTCCGAGGTGTCGGGCACCGAGATGAGTCGTCCCCGACAAGCTCCCGATCGGTTGTTCTCCCTCCTCGCGATCGTGATGGCGTGGCTGGCGGTGGCACCGCGCCCCGCGCCCGCGCAGACAGCCGAGGAGTCGGCGCGCCTCGGCACGATCGCCACGACGCCGATTCCCGAGGCGTTCGAAGGGGGGCAGGACGGTCCCGGCGTGTCGTTCTTCGCGCGGCGTTCGGGTGACGGCGGCGCGCCCGATGGTTCGGTGTCGATGTTCAACGACACCGCCCGGTTGCGGATCCTCGCCACGATGTCGGCGCTGGGGATCTTCTCCACCGATCGCCCGTTCGTTCCGGGCAATCCGTTCTTCCTTGCCCCGGCGTCACCCTACGGCTTGCCGACCGACACGTTCGATCTCCACGCGCGGCAGAGCAACCTGACGATGGCGCTGGCGGGCCGTGACATCGGCGACTTCGAGTCGTCGGGCGTCCTGTCGCTGTACCTGATGAACGCCAACACGACGACCGACACCTACGGCGTGCTGCCGGCCCAGGCCTTCGGGCAGCTGCAAAACGACGACTGGCGGTTTCTTGCCGGGCTGTACTTCGACGTCTTCGCGCCGCGCGATCCGGTGACGCTGCCGCTGTCGATGCTGGCGTTCTCGGGCAATGCCGGCACCCGTCGGGCGCAATTCCGCGTCGAGCGCTACTACCGTCCGAGCGCCGCCGTCCAGCACGTGCTCCAGGCCGACATCGGCGAGCCGCTGGCGACGTTCTTCATCGGCAATCAGGTCGGCACCCGGATCATCGAGGACAACGGCTGGCCGAACGTCGAAGCGCGCTACGCTCTGGCCCTCGGTGAGATCGGGGACCTCGCCGGGGGGCGCCGCGATCGCCCATTCGAGGTCGGCCTGTCGGGGGTCGTCGGCCAACTGCGCAACACGCAACTGGTCACGGCCCCGGGCGACCTGATTCCGACCGCCGACACGCGCCGGTTCGTCACCGACGTTTACGGCGTGGCGGTCGACGGCAAGGCAGCGCTGACGGAGCGGCTCGGGATCGTCGGCGAGTTGTTCATGGGACAGGGGCTCCGCGAGTATGGGGCCTGCATCGGGCAGGCCTTCAACAACGCGACCTATGGGCCGGTCCGGTCGCGTGGCGGCTGGTTGGAGGGCTACTATTACCTCTCAGACCGCCTCCACTTCCACGCGGGCTACGGCATCGATTCACCGTTCGCCCGTGATCTCGCGGTCGCGCAGATCTCCACCAACCAGACGTTCTTCAACACGCTGGTGTTCGACGTCACGCGGCAGTTGCAGTGGAGTATCGAGGTTGACTACCGGCGTACGAACTACATCGGCAATCCAAACCTCTCCGACATCCCCCTCGATGCTGCCGGGATGATCTTCTTCACGCAGTTGCTCTGGCGCTTCGGCAATTGAGCGGCGGCGACGCCGAGCCGAGACGGAGGAGCCGCGCCTCGACCCCCCGAAAGACACGGGATCCGTGGTTTTGCCACGGATCCCGGAAAAGCGGGCGAAGGGACTCGAACCCTCGACATCCAGCTTGGGAAGCTAGCGCTCTACCAACTGAGCTACGCCCGCGAGGTTGAACTGGTCCAGATTCTACCAGCCGTGGCGCGATGTCCACCGCTAGCAGCCCGTGGAAAAAGTGACCGGCCGCCGGATGCGGCCGACGGCGACCCGGGCAACCCTCGGCGTTTCCCGCGGTCCCCTGAGTGGACACTGGCCTCAGAGGGCTTTGTCCACGGACAGCTGGGGCGGGCCGCCGCTGAAAGCCACGTTCTACGTCTCCCGCGCGATCCCGCTACCCCTCGGCCACGTATTCCTCCGGGCCCGAATCGGGCTGCTACCACCGGAATGTACGATGAGGGTCGCCGCGGATACCGGGAGGCAACGCCCCGGTGCGCCGCGATCGGCCCGCCAGGAGCAGCGCCCCATGACCGATCCCGTCGCCCCCCAACCCCAGGCCCCCACAGGGGCCGTGCCGAGCGGCGGAGCGGCCCATCGGCCGGCGCCCGCCCGGGGGAAACTCCACCGCGTCGGCCGGATCGCCCTCCTGCTGGCCGGTATCGCGATGGTGGCGCTCGGCGTTGCCCCGTGGTTCCTCGGCCAGCCGGCGCGGCTTTCCTCGCTCGTCGCCCGGGCGCTGCCGGCGTTGCGGGCCGACGTCACGTTCGGGCGTGTCCGGCTCGGTTGGCTGGTGCCGCCGGTGTTTGAAAACGTGCGCGTCGAGCCCCGCGACGGCTCGCGCGCCCCGCTTTCGATCGAACGGATCGAGGGGAGCTACGGCCTGGCGGCGATGCTGTTCACCGGCGGTGACCTGGGGCGGTTCCACGTCTCCGGGGCCGAGCTCGACGTCGTCTTCGATGCCGACCGCGAGTCGAATCTGTCGCGTGTCGTTGCCCCCGCGCCCGCGGCAGCCGGGCCCGCCGCGCCCGGGGGACCGCAGCGGTCCCCCGTCCACCTCCGGCTCGACTTCGACGACGCCGTCGTCAAGGTGTCGGGGCCGTGGGCCGAGGGGGTGTGGACGAGCAGCCCGATCGATTTCCAGGCCGGCATCGAACGGGCGCCGAACGCCGCCCACAGCGACCTCGTGCTCGGGCGGACGCGGCTCCTCGACGACTCGCGCCTCGATCCGAATGTCGCCCAGGGCGTGCTCGCCTACGTGGCCCCGATCCTCGCCGACACGACGCGGACCGCCGGCCGCTTTTCGCTCCAGGTCGACGAGGTCCGGTTGCCGCTCGGCGCCGCCGAGGAGGGCACGCTGTCGGGGGAGCTGACGATGCACGCGGTCGATCTCGGTCCCGGCCCGTTGGTGACCGACATCCTCGCCGCCCTCCCGGGACGGCTCGACGCTCCGCCGGCGATCCGCATCGCCGACGACTCGCGGATCGCGTTCCGGATGGCAGACCGGAAGGTGTGGCACGAGGGCCTGCGCTTCGGCGTGCCGCTGCCGGGCCCGGCGCGGCGACTCGACATCACCTCCGCGGGAAGCGTCGCGCTCGACGACGGCGCACTCGACCTGAAGCTGTCGCTGCCGCTGCCCGAGCAGCTCCCCGGCGATCGGCCGCTCCTGTCGGCGATGGCGGGCAAGACCGTCTCGCTCGGCGTCGGCGGCGAACTGGGGACGCCGAAGGTCAACTTCGACGGGTCGCTGCGGCGCTTCGCGGGCGACGTCGTCGTCGATCTCATCGATCGGGTCGCCGGGCAGGGACGCGTGCGTGGCCAGGGGCCGCTCCTTCCGGCTCCCGCCCCCGCGGGCGCTGCCACCGCGCGAACCGTTCCGCCACCGCCGGCCCCGGGGTGGTCGGGACCGCGCGACGATGCGGATGCCACTGAAGCGCGCGAGCCGGGCCGATTGCCCGCCGGCGACGACGTCGAGCCGCTGGCGTTGCCGGCCCCGCGGAGCGGCGGCGGGGCGGCGACGCCCCCTCCACCGCGGCCGCAGTGGAACGGCCCCGGCGATGCCGCGGCCGCGGGAAGCACGGCGGGACAACCGCGGCCGTCGGGCACTGCCGACCGGCTCGACCAACTCAAGGACCGACTCCCGCCGGAGGTCGCCGGCAATCCGTCGACCGACAAGCTCATCGACCTGGTCGGTGGCGTGATCGACGAGCTGGCCCGCCGCCGCGCCGAACGAGCTGCCGCCGAGGCGGCAGCTCCTCCTGGAAGTGAGCCGCCCCCGGCGACGCAGCCGCGCCGCGGCCGGCTGCTGCGACGGTTCCTCGGGCCGACGGCGCCGCCGCCATCTCCGGCTCCCGCTCCCTGAACGCACACCAGCCGGTTGGCACCGCCGCGCGCATGAAAAAAGCCGGGCCATCCCTGCGGATGGCCCGGCTCTTGTTACTGATCCGACCCCCTTCGCCCACAGGTCTCAGGGGCGAGGAAAATCGGGATTCGGCTCAGGTGGAAGCCGGAGCCGCGGGGGCGGCAGCCGGGGCAGCGGGAGCCTCGGTCGGCACGCCGTCGGTGATGATGCTCGAGCCGCTCTCGATGACGGCGCCTTCGCCGGTCGAGATCACCGACTCGCCGCTGCAGCCGCCGCCGGCGCAGCCACCGCTGATCACACCGCCCTCGCTGCTGATCGCCTCGCCGCCGCAGCTGCTGCAGCCCGAGGAGATCGTCTCACCGCCGCCGCAGCTGCCGCAGCCCGACGAGATCGTCTCGCCGCCGCAACCGCTGCTGCAGCCACTGCCGACGGTCGACCCGCCGCAGCCGCTGGTGCAGCCGCTGCTGATCACCTCGCCGCCGCAAGCGTTGCCGCAGTTGGCCGGAGCGGGGGCAGCCGCACCGTGGCACTTGGCCTTGCGCGAGTGCAGACGCGACAGCAGTCCGCCGCCGTGGCAGCCCGACGAGGCCGCCGAGCTGGCACCGTGGCACTTCTTGGCGTGCAGCTTGGAGAGCAGGCCGCCACCGTGGCAACCGCCGCGGCCATGGCAACCCTGACCAGCGACCGCACCCGACTCACCACCGACCAAGGCGATCGCGACCAGCGCCGCGAACATCGCCACACCGTATCCGACGAACCGCTTCATCTGTTGTCTCCAGACAAGGAACGAAAGCACCCACGGTCATCCGGCTTTTCCCGGACCACGAGGATCCGGGACCGCCACCGGACCAAAGCCCCGAGCAACCCGTTGCTCGGCTCAGCCGCAGGCACGATCGCGTGTCTCCGACGGTCGCCACTGCCGGCCATTCGCTGGTGCGAGCGGCCGTCGTTGGGTTTGTCGGTTAGCGAAAAAATCCCGCCTGGGCAATTTGGGCAGGCCGTAAGGCTAGCAGGCCCCCCGCGCGTGTCAAGAATGCGCATCCCCCCCGAGGGAACGGGAAGAACGCGGCAACTCCCGCAGAAAACGGGTGACTTGAGGGGCGGTTCACATCCCGTGAGGGGTGGTCTGGCGCCCCGGGAGGAGCTCCGCCGTCGCCTCCACGGGCAGCCGGAGCTGTCACTTCACCGGCACGGTGGTGGCGGGAACCCGTGCGGTGCGGTCCCCCTCGCCCTGGGCGGAGGCGGTGGCACGGCGCTGGAGCTCCTCGGCGACCATCTCCTGCTTGGCCACCATGTCTTCCGGGTCCTCGAAATTCAAAAGCAGCGGCGGCATGTCGGGAAACACCTTCATCGCCATTCCGACCACGCGCCAGCCCTCCGGATCGAGGCGGACGACCCACACCACTTCCTCGCTGCTCTTGAATCCCTCTTCGTCGGTGTCGGTCCAGGTCGTGGCGACGTGCACGAGATCGCCGGCGTCGCCGACCATTTCAGACTCGCTCACGGAGTAGGTCGCCGACGGCTTGACGGGGGGGGCGACCATCATCCCGAGTTCTTCGGTGCGGGCCTTGGCGACTTTGCTCAGTTGGGCCGAGGCCGCGTCGTTGTCGCCGCGCTTGATCGCCTCGAGAAACGTCACGACCGCCTGCTTCGCCGGCTCGGTGGCGGCGCCCGATCCGCCCGTGGCCGTAGCCGGTCCCGACGCCGAGGAGCATCCGGTGACCGTGAGCGCGGCCACGGCCGCACACCCGGCCACGAAGCTGACCAGCCACAGCGACCACTGGCCACGGGTGACGGCACGGGACGACGATTCGGTCGCGGATTGCATGCGCGAGCCTCCGGAAAAAAGCCGAATGGAATTGGAGCCCTTGCTGTCCGTGGACAAAGCCTTTTGAGGCCAGTGTCCACTCAGGCGACCGCGGGAAACGCCGAGGGTTTCCCCGGTCGCCGTCGGCCGCATCCGGCGGCCGATCACTTTTCCACGGGTTGCTGAGGGGCGATCGGGGCGGGAAGAGTGACCGCTGACCGCCAACGGGTCAAGGTGAATCGGACGCCCCTCCCGCCATGCGGCCCGTGGTTGGTAAGGTGGGAAAGACGGCAGGACGGGCGTGGGGCGTCTGGGCCGGTGCACGTGGCGAGGCCCGCGGAGGCGACGATGACGACGGGACGGCGGGGCGGTGGAGCGGCGGCGACGATCGTCGTGCTGACGGCGCTGGTGGCCGCGAGCCGGTGCGGCGTGGAGCACGGCGCCTTGGCCGCGCCCCCGCCCGCGGAGCGACTCCGGGCGCGGCCCCCAGAACGCTGGCCGCCTCTGGTGCAGTCGACTTTCTTCGACGACGCGTTTGCGACGCTCGAGGGACAGCGCCCCGACTTCGCGGCGCTCGGAGGCCGGTCCGCGGCCACGGCGGAGCAGCCGGCCGGCGGGAATCCGACGGCCGGGGACGGCTTCCGCTGGTCGGCGCTGGTGTCGGCGGAAACCCTCGCCGACGAGGTGAAGGACCAGAAGGGGATCGTCCAGGAGGCAATCGGGTCGGCGACGACCTTCAAGGGGGGAGGCTACGAGCGGGCGCGGGTGGCGTTTTCGTCGATCGCGCTGGTGTACGGCGTGATCGCCGCCTACGACGGCGACATCCGCTGGAAGAAGGAGGCGGCCGCAGCCCGTGATCTGTTCGGCCGCGTCGGCTTCAACTGCAAGGTCGGGACCGACCAGTCGTTCGCCGAGGCGAAGGCGCGGGGCGCCGATCTCGGCACGCTGCTCGAGGGAAACGGCCTGGCGTCGCGCCCCGACCGCGATCCCGACGCCGGCGACCCGCCGTGGAGCCAGATCGCCGCCCGGCCGGCGCTGATGAACCGCCTCGCGCAGGTCGATGCCGTCGCCGCCGCCGCCACCGGCTCGCGGACGGTGTTCAAGGAGCAGCTCGCGCAGTTGGTCCACGAAGTGGAGATCGCGGCGGTGATCGCTGAGGCCATCCAACGCCCCGATTACGAATACCACGATGACGACACCTACCGCGGCTATGCCGCCGCGATGCGGGCCGCCGCCGAAGCCGCCCGCGCCGCCGCCGGCCGCGACGATTACGACGGCTTCCGCACGGCCGTGGGCAGCCTGAAGAAATCGTGCGACACCTGCCACGGCGACTACCGGAGCTGACCGTACCGGCGCCGTGACGCGAGCGGACGCTTGCCGGGAACGCGATTCGGGTTGCGTCGGCGGCCCGCGGGGCTACGCTGACCCGCCCGGCCCCATAGGTGCCTCGGTTCGGGCGGCGGGCCGGTGCCGGCTTCCGGTACAGTGGGGGGGTCAACGGTCAGGTTTCGATCGCGCTCCGTCGGCAGTTGCACGGTCGCATCATTCAATCAATGGAATCCAGCATGGCAGCGCGCAAGGCGGCACCGCGGCCCGAGCCCGAGTCCGAGTCCGAGTCCGACGAGGGGCCGGCCGGCCCGATCGAAATCGCGATCCTCGGCGACCTCGGCAACCACGAGGGGGACATCACCGGCAGCCTGATGGGAATCGAGCCCGGCGGCGAATGCATCGTCTACTTCGATTCGCCCGGGGGCAGTCCGTACTGCGCGATGTCGCTGGTGTCGCTGATCAAGCTGCGGGGCATCGAGGCCACCGGGATCGTGACCGGCGAGTGTTCGTCGGCGGCACTGTGGCCGTTCGCGGCCTGCAGCCGCCGCGTGGTCACGCCCTACAGCGTGTTCCTGTTCCACCCGATGAAGTGGCAGAGCGAGGAACACATCGGGATCACCGAGGCGGCGGAATGGTCGCGCCATTTCGGCCAGCTCGAGAAGGAGATGGACGTCCTTCTCTGCGAACTGTTCGGCACCGCGGTCGACCTGATCACCGAGTGGATCCGCACCCACCGCTACGTGACCGGCCGTGAGATGGTGAAGGCGGGCTTGGCCGAGATGGTTCCCCTCGCGCCCCTGCCCGGACTGGTGCCGGAACGCCAGCCCAGCCCGCGCAAGGGCCGCTGAGCGGTCCCGGCGACGGGGTGACAGCGGCCTGCGGGGCCCCGGGCTGCCGATCGCGGCTATCATGGGGGCGTCCGGGGGCCGCTCCGCGGCGGCCCAGCGCTGCACCCCGTCGAGGAATCCGTCATGCGCCCCAGTCGTCTGCCGAGTGTCGCCGCCGTCGTCGCCCTGGCCATGGTCCCGGTCGCGGCACTGGCCCAGGATGGCCAGCGTGCCTTCCGCATCGGCGACGGTGCCTTTTCGCTCGAGGCCCCGGCCGGTTGGACAAGGGTCCAGCCCAAGTCGACGATCGTCGAGACCGAGTTCGCGATCCCGTCGGAGGGAGACGCCCCTGCCGGGCGGATGACGGTGATGGGCGCCGGCGGCAGCGTGCAGGCCAACGTCGACCGTTGGTACGGGCAGTTCACGCAGCCCGACGGCAGCGCCACCAAAGACAAGGCGGTCACCAAGACGGTGAAGATCGCCCAGTGCACGGTGACGATGGTCGACGTCGCCGGCACCTACAAGGACGCCCCGGCCGGGCCGTTCGCCGGCGGCAAGGCGGTCGACCGTGCCGGCTACCGGATGCTCGCGGCGATCGTCGAGACCCCGGCCGCCGGCAGCTACTTCCTCAAGTTCTACGGCCCCGCGGCCACCGTCTCGAAGCACGCCGACGGCTTCCGGGCGATGGTCGAGGGGCTCGTCCCGGCGGCCCGGTGACCAGCCACGATGCGCATCCAGGAATTCCTCGAACACCACGGCATCGGCGGCAATCCGTTCGCCGAGGAAGACGCCCAGAACGACACCGTCTTCAAGCGGACCTGCCTCGAGTCGACGTTCCACCCGGCGTGGGACAAGGTCTACGGCGATCCCGACGACCCGAGCACGGCGATCGTGTTCGGGGAGAAGGGCTCCGGGAAGACGGCGCTCAAGCTGCAGATGGTGCGGCAGTTCGAGCGGCACGCCGCCGACCATCCCGACCGGAAGACGTTCGTCGTCGTGTACGACGACTTCAATCCGTTCCTCGACCGGTTCATCGGCCGCGTCGGTCCGCGGCGGCCGGTCGAGAAGGTGCTTGCCCACTGGAAACTGTGGGACCATATCGACGCCATCCTCACGCTGGCGACGACGCAACTGGTGTCGCAGCTGCTCGATGGCGGCCGCGGCAGGCCGCGCCTCGGACCGGCCCAGGCCCGCGATCTGGCGCTCCTCGCCGCCTGCTACGACCAGTCGACGGGCGAGACGTTTCCCTCGCGCTGGGCGCGGTTGCGCCGGCTGGTGGGGTACCGGACGTGGCGGGCGACCTGGCCGTGGTGGCTGGGAATCGTCGTGCTGACGGTGTTTCTCGGAGCGCTGGCCGGGTCGCTCACCAGGGGAGCCGGCTGGGGTGGGATCGTCCCGTCAGGAGCACCGTGGTGGGTGCCGGTGGCAGTGGTGCTCATCGCCTGGGGGCCGTGGGTCTGGCAGCGGGCACGGGCCTGGTGGACCGCCCGCACGGTCGTCGGCAGCATGCGGACCGGGAACCGCACCGTCGGCCAGCTGACGCAAGCCCTGGCGCGGATGCCGACGGTGGACCTGGCGGGGCAGCCGCTGCCGCGGCATGCCCGCAGCGACGACCGCTATGAACTGCTGGCGAAGTTCCAGGGGATCCTCACGAGCCTCGGCTACGGCGGGATGGTGGTGATCGTCGACCGGGTCGACGAGCCGCACGCCATCAACGGCCAGGCCGACCGGATGCGGCAACTGGTCTGGCCGTTGCTCGACAACAAGTTCCTCAAGTCGCCGGGGCTGGGCTTCAAGCTCCTCCTCCCCGACGAGCTGTACCGGTTCATCGAGCGCGAGGACGAGCAGTTCAACCAGCGTGCCCGGCTCGACAAGCAAAACCTCGTGCCCAACCTGGAGTGGACCGGCGAGACGCTCTACGACATCGCCTCGCAGCGCGTGAAGGCGGCGAGCACGGGCTCGCCCCCGGCGACGCTCGCCCAGCTGTTCGACCCGGCCGTCGACCAGCGGAGGCTGATCGACGGCCTGCGGACGCTGCGCGTGCCGCGGCACCTGTTCAAGTTCCTCCACCGGCTGTGCGTCGCCCACTGCCACTCGCACACCTCCGAGCAGCCGGTGTGGACGATCCCGCTGGAGCGCTTCGAGAAGGAACTGGCGGTGTTCCGGCGCGACCAGGAAGCGTTCGACCGGGGGCTCGCCCCGCGCTGATGGACGCCGACCTGCACACGCTGGCCGTCGGCCGCGATGCGATGGCCTGCCGGTTCGAAGCGGTTTTCAATGCCGGCGAGCCGGACGATGCGACGCAGCGCGGGATCGATGCCCTGGAGGTCGTCGAGGCACTCGAAGCGCGGCTCACGATCCACCGCCCGGGAGGAGAGTTGTCGCGGCTCAATGCCGCCGCCGCCGGAGGCTGGCAGCCGGTCGCCGACGATCTGTTCGCGTTGTTCGAGCGCGCCGACGAACTGTGGCGGCTCACCGACGGCGCGTTCGACATGGCGACCGGGGCGCTGTCGCGCTGTTGGGGCTTTCTCCGCCGCAGCGGCCGCACGCCCGCCGCCGACGAGCTCGCCGCCGCGCTGGCGGTGTCGGGGTGGGGGCGGGTCGAACTCGACCGCGTTGGCCGTCGGATCCGCTTCACCACCCCCGGGGTGGAACTCAATCCCGGCGCGATCGGCAAGGGTTATGCGCTCGACCGTGCCGCCGTGGCCCTCGCCGGCGTGCCGAGCTTCCTCCTCCACGGCGGATCGAGCAGCGTCGTGGCGCGGGGCGTGCAGGGCCCGGCCCTGCCCGGGCGGCGCGGCTGGCGGGTCGGCGTGCGCCATCCGCTCCGCCCGCAGACGCGCCTCGCGACACTCACGCTCGTCGACCGGGCGCTGGGCACGAGCGGCTCGGGAACGCAGTTCTTCATCGACCGCGGCCGCCGCCTCGGCCACATCCTCGATCCGCGGTCCGGATCGCCAGCCGAGGGGGTGCTGTCGGCGACCGTCCTCGCGCCGAGCGCGGCCGACGCCGACGCCCTGGCGACGGCGGCCTACGTGCTCGGCCCAGCGGGACTCGACCGGATCGCGCCGCCCGGCGGCACCGTCGCGGCGTTGGTCGCGGTGCCGGCGCGCACGGCCGGTGGCGTGCGGGTCGTGACCGCGAATCTGCCTGACGATTCCGTCGAATGGAGCACCGAGCCGGGGCTGGAGATCATCCGTGCCTCCTGATCCCGGGGTGGATCGCTGCTGCCCGGCCCGCCGCGCCGGGGTAGACTCGTGCCGAGGCCAGGATGGTCCGGCCGCCGCTCCCCGCCGCCTGTCACGCTGCCGCACATGATCGAGTGGGTCGAGCGGGGTTCCTACCTCGGCATCGTGTTGTTCCTGACCCTGACCGGGATCGGGCTCCCCGTTCCCGAGGAAGTGCCGATCGTCGCCGCCGGCGTCGCCAGCCGCGCCGGGGCGATCCACTGGTATTACGCCCTCCCCGCCTGCCTCATCGGGGCGTTGCTCGGCGACAGCCTGATGTACGCGATCGGCCGGTTTTTCGGGGCCCGGATCCTCAAGGAACACCCCTGGTGGTCGGGATTCCTCACGCCGCAGCGCGAACGGACGATCGAGGACCTCATCCAGCGGCACGGGATCAAGGCATTTTTCGTGGCCCGGTTCCTCGTCGGTCTGCGCAGCCCGTTCTACCTCACCGCCGGGATGCTCCGGGTGAAGTACCGCTGGTTCCTGTTCGCAGACCTGATCTGTGCGACGGTGGTGATCGGTGGGTTCTTCGGTTTGTCGTATTTCTTCGGCGACCGGATCTTCGGTCTGATCCGCTCGGCCGAGGCGGGGCTGACGCTCGTCGTCGTGTCGTGCGCCGTCCTCGCCGTGAGCGCGTTTTTCTGGTTCCGCAAGCGGCGGATGCTGCTCCTCGACCAGGATCCCGAGCGGCTCTTCGAGAACCGTGAGCTGATCTTCGGGCCGGCCGCCGACCGGATCGCCGACGGGATCGGGTTCGACCCCGGCCGGACCCACGAGGCCGACGACGGGGGCACGGGGGGCGATGCCGCGGCAACGCTCGACGGTGCCCGCGGGGACGTGGCCAACGGCCGTGCCGACCACCGCGGCGGGCAATCGCTGCCGCGACTGCCGCTGGAGTGACGCCGGCGCCGAACCATCGGCCTCGTTCTGAGCGGTCGTGGCGGTCGTGACGGTGGTGCGGGCAGGCGGCGCCGCTTGGCAGGGCCTGACGGCTGCGGTGAGTTTGCCGGCGTGACGGAGCGACCTAGGTTCTGACGGTGACATTCCGTCGGAGCCTGGCATGGCGTCTTCTCGCACCTCCCCGCGCGGCCCCGGTCGCGTGCTCGTCGTCGACGACGACCGCCGCGCCGCCTCGGCGCTGGCGGCGTGGCTGTGCCGCACCGGTTGGCACGCCCGCGCGGCTGGATCGCGTGGCGAGGCCGAGCGCCTCGTCGGCCGCTGGTCCTGCGACGTGTGCGTGATCGACGGTGGGCTGCCCGGCGCGCCGGCGCTGCTCGCGGCGCTGGGCCGGGCCGTGCCCGCAGCCGCCACGCTCGTGATCCGCACCGCCACCGGCCCCGATGCGACGGACCTGGGGGCCGACGCCGTCGTCGGTCCGCTGCCGGCCGACGCCGATCTCGAGGCGGGCATCAGCGCTGCCCGCGAAGCCGCCCGGCTCCGCGGAAGGACACATGCCGCTCCGACCGCAGCGCCGCTCGGACGCGATCCGGTCTTCCGCCAGGCCTTCGAGACCGCCCTCCGGATCGCGGCGACCGATGCCACGGTGCTCGTCACCGGCGAGAGCGGCACCGGCAAGTCGCTGCTGGCGCGGGCGATCCACGCCGCCAGCCGGCGCGCCGCGCGGCCGCTGGTGGAGGTGTCGTGCGGGAGCCTCGCCGACGGCCTTCTCGACAGCGAGTTGTTCGGCCACGTCGCCGGGGCGTTCACCGGCGCGGTGGCCGACCGCCCGGGCCGGTTCGTCGAGGCCGACGGGGGCACCATCTTCCTCGACGAGATCGCCACCGCGTCGCCGGCGCTGCAGGTGAGGCTGCTGCGCGTCCTCCAGGAACGGCGGCTGGAGCCGGTCGGCAGCGGCCGGACCCGCACCGTCGACACGCGCGTGATCCTCGCGACCCACGAGGATCTCGAGGCCCTGGTGGCGGCGGGGCGGTTCCGCGCCGACCTGTTCTGGCGGGTCAACGTGGTGTCGATCGAGCTGCCGCCACTGCGCGCGCGGCCCGACGACGTTGCCGTGCTGGCCGACCACTTCCGCACCGCCGCCGCCGCCCGGGCCGGACGCGAATCGCTCGGTTTCACGGCGGCGGCCCTGGCGGCGCTGGCCCGCTACCCCTGGCCGGGCAACGTCCGCGAATTGGAGCACGCCGTGCAGCGCGCGGTGTTCCTCGGCCGGTCGCCGTTGATCGACGTCGCCGACCTGCCGCCGGCGATCGCCGCTGCCGGCGGTGGCCAACGTCCGGGGGCGCTTCGCGAGGCGCTGTTCGATCCCGAGCGCCGGCTGATCCTCGAGGCGCTCGAGCGCCACGGCTGGCGGCGCGACGCCGCCGCGCGGCACCTGGGCATCAATCGCACCGCGCTCTACAAGAAGCTCAAGCGATTGGGGATGGATCCGCGTTCGCTGCCGCCGCCGGGGAGCCCCGCCGCCGCCGGCTCCGGGAGCCGCCCGGCCGCCAGCAGCGCCGCCAGGAGCGCGGCGAGCAGGAGCCGGTAGGCGACGAACGGCCACAGCGTCCGCGTCGCGAGGAGCCGCAGCAGCCAGCGGATCGAGAGAAAGCCGACCAGCGCCGCCGTCGCCGTGCCCCAGATCATCGCGGCGCGGGCGCCGGGGGATCCGAGGATCGCCGCGCGCTCCTCGACCGCCTCGAGCACCGCGGCCGCGGTGATCGCCGGCAGCGACAACAGGAACGAGAACCGCGCCGCGGTCGCCCGGTCGAGTCCCGCGAACATGCCCGTGGCGATCGTGATCCCGCTCCGCGACGTGCCCGGGAGCAGCGCCAGCGCCTGGGCGCAGCCCATCGCGAGCGTGTCGCGGAAGGTCACCGCTTCGAGGCCATGCCGGCCGCGTTGGCCGTCGTGTTCGCGGCGGCGGGCGACGATCTCGGCCGCGGCCATCACCACCGTGGCCCCGACGAGGGCGGCGATGATCGACTCCAGCGACCGCAGCGGGCCCTTGATGAGGTCCTTGAACAGCAGCCCGCAGACGACGATCGGCACGGTGCCGACGACGATCGCCAGGGCCGTCCGGGACTCAGGGGTGGCCAACGGGCGGCCGCTGGCCAGCGCCGTCAGGCAGCCACCGGCGAGGCGGCGCAGGTCGCGCCACATGACCGCCACCACCGCCGCCAGGGTGCCGAGCTGGATGACCGCCGAAAACGCCCCGCCGGGGTCCGCCCGGCCGAGCAGGGCGGGCACGATCCGCAGGTGCGCGGTGCTCGAGATCGGCAGGAACTCGGTCAGCCCCTGGACGATCCCGAGGATCACTGCATCGAGGATCGAGAGGCTGCTCATGGCGGATCATGGCGGACGGAGGGGGCCGGGGCCGGAGACCGACGGCGGAGGAGGTGGTCTGGATCTTCCCTCGCCTGACGGCGGAGAGCATAATGCCCGGTTCGCCGCCGCCCAGCCAGTTGGCCTTGGCAGCCGTCATCGTCGACGGGTGCCACCCGATCGACGCCAGGCGCCCCACCGGGTGCCGGGGTCGACGGACGCCGCATCGTGTGGGGGCGGGCCTTTCAACCGTCTGCCAGGAGTCGTTCGCCGCATGTTCCGCAATCTCAGCACCGTCGGCCTGCCCCTGTCCGGCCGTCCCAGCGAGCTCATCGAATTGGCCCTCTCGTTCGGCTTCGACGGCATGGACATCGACATCGTCGATTTCCAGCGGCAGGCGGAAATCTTCGGTGTCGAGCATGCCCGCCGGTTGATGGTCAGCGCCCGGCTGAAATCGGGCGTGTTCCAGATCCCCGTCACGCTCGACACCCACGACGAGCGGTTCGACGCGCAGATGAAGGAGCTCGGCAAGCGGATGGAGTTGGCACGGGCCACCGAGCTGTCGCGGGCCGTCGTGCCCGTGGCCCCGGGCAGCGACAAGCATTCGTTCAAGGACTTCTTCGAGTTGCACCGCCGGAGGTTGAACACCCTCGGCGATCTCGCCGCCTCCCACGGCATCCAGGTCGGGCTGGTGTTGGTGCCGGAGACCGAGTTCCGTGCCGGTCAGTCGCTGCAATTCATCCACACCTACGAGGGCCTGATCGGTCTGGTGGCCGCTTCGCACCCGGCGATCGGCGTCGTCGTCGACGGCTGGGCGCTGGCGGTGACCGGCGAACCGGTGTCGATCATCGGCCAGATCCCCGCCGGGAAGATCGTCGAGGTGCGGATCTCTGACGCTCCGCGCGAGACGCCGGGAGCGGAACTCCATCCCGGCCAGCGCTTGATGCCCGGGGAGACAGGGGTTGTCGACTCGGCCGCGATCCTCGCGGCGGCCCGCGACGCCGGCTTCGAAGGCCCGGTGACGCCGTGGGCCGATCGGCAGACGCTCGTCGGCCGGGGGCGCGAGAAGATCGTGCGCCTGGCTGGCGACCGCCTCGATGCGGCGTGGCGCGCCGCCGGCCTGCCGATCACACCGCGCTGGTTCGCGCCGGTCGTCCGCGAGCCGGGGCGGATCGGCGACGAGGGGGGCCCGGCCCCGGTGCCCGGCAGCGGCGCGGTGCCGAGCCGCGGCCCGGCGACCTGAGCTGTGGCCCCGTTCTCCGCCCCTGCCACGGCGGTCGATCCCGCTCCGCCCGCTGGAAGTGCGGTGCCGGGGCGTCAGGCCCCTTCGCGGATCCACTGGATTTTCGGCGAGCCGGCGCCGTCGCTGGTCGCGCCGCGCGCGAATTCCGATACGTAGCGGAGCGTTTGCGCCGGGCGGTCCGGATCGCGGAAGGCGTCGCCCTTCTGGAGGATCGGGAGCTGGTCGGGCATCCCACCGAATGCGCGCGATCCGGCGGCCTGGCAGGGGAACCACCATCCCTCTCCCGACCCGTCGACGAGGTGGAACTCCGGGTAGCAATGCCCCTCGACCCACACCGTCCTCGCCGGCACCCCCATCGCGCGCGCCATCGCGATGAACAGGCAGGTCAGCTCCTCGCAATCGCCCCAACCGTCCGCGAGCGCACGGGCGGCCCCTTTGAGGGGGCCGTTGCGGTACTCGACTTTCTCGCGGACGGTGTCGTACAGCGCCTCGACCAGTCCCCAGCCCTCGCGATCGGCGGCGGTGGCCTTGGCGAGTTTGACGATCCGCGGATGGCGGCTCTCGATGTACGGGCTCGGGGCGAGGTAGGGCCGGAGCTCGCGGGACGGTTTCTCCGCAACGCGAAGGGCGTCGGTGTTTTCGGGGGCCACGAGCGCCGCGCGGTCGAGTTCGAACGTCACCAGCGCCCGGGCCCGTTCGCCGGCCGGGAGGTCCGGTATCTCGACGATCAGCTGCTTCACGCCACCCGGCAGGCTCCGGTAGCGCAGCGTGCGAACGTCGGGGGACAGGTCTTCGCCCACGACCTCGACGCGCTGCTCGGGCCATGAATCGGGGACCGGCATCGTGGCGTACAGGCCGCGCACGGCACCGCCCACGGCGGTCACCACCATGCCGACCTTGTAGCGCTGCCGGCGGACGTCACCGAGCGTCGGCCCCCCGGGGCGCGGGGCCGCGTCGGCGAACTGGGCCCGCCCTGCGCGGGCCAGCGCACCGCAGCCCGCGAGGGTCCCGAGGATCATCGAGGCGCGCCGCGGCAGGCGTGTGGCGCTGCCCGGCAACGGTCTGCGTTCGGCCATCGTCCCCTCCCGGAGCGCTCGCCCACGCCGTGCCGTCGGTGGCGGTGCCGATCGGCGTGCCGGCCGGCGGGGCGAACGCCGACCGCACGTCGCTGTCCAACCGAGGTATCGGCCAGACGCTCGGGGCAGGCCCGGGTGCCGGGCGCCCCTTTCGGTCGGGCAAACTCTGGAAACAGGGCAAAGCGCTCGATTGTTCGCCATCGCCTCCGCTGATACACTCAGGGATTCCCGTTTTTTCGGGAGTTTTTCCGGGCGGAAGGTCTGCCCGCTCCCCCGCTTTCCCACACCCCCCACCCTCCCCACTCCCCACCAGCATGGTCAACCGCAACCTCATCCGTGAATTGGAGATCGGCGACGAACTGGACCAGGAAATCGATCTGGCGATGTCGGGCACCGACGGCGACGCCTACGAGGGGGGTGGGGCCTCGCTGTCGGTCAATTCGGTGCTCGAGGGGAAGGTCCTGCGGGTCGACGACGAATTCGTCCTCGTCGACGTCGGCTACAAGAGCGAGGGCTACATCCCGCGCAACGAGTGGGACGACTCGGAGCCGCCGCCGCAGATCGGCGATTCGGTCAAGGTGCTCCTCGAGGAGTTCGAGGACGGCGCCCTCGAGGAACAGCGCGGGTTGATCACCCTCTCGAAGCGGAAGGCACGCCGCATCGAGGATTGGCTGCGGGTGATGGAGAGCGTCAAGGAGAACGACGTCGTCACCGGCTTCGTGACCCGGAAGATCAAGGGCGGCCTGCTCGTCGACATCTCCGGTGTCAACGTCTTCCTCCCCGCCAGCCAGGTCGACATCCGTCGTCCCGCCGACATCGGCGATTACTGCGGGCGCTGCATCCAGTGCCTGGTGCTCAAGATCGACGAGTCGCGGCGCAACATCGTCGTCTCGCGCCGGGCGTTGATCGAGCAGGAGCGTGCCGAACGCAAGAAGCAGCTCATGGAGACGCTCGAGGTCGGCCAGGTTCGCCGCGGCATCGTCAAGAACATCGCCGACTTCGGCGCGTTCGTCGATCTCGGCGGCATCGACGGCCTGCTGCACATCACCGACATGAGCTGGGGGCGGATCGGACACCCCAGCGAGATGGTTTCGATCGACCAGGAGATCGAGGTCCAGGTCCTGCACATCGACCGCGACCGGGAGAAGATCGCCCTCGGCATGAAGCAGCGGACCGCCAGCCCGTGGGCCAAGGTCGCCGACAAGTACCCGGTGGGCACCGTCTGCAAGGGCACCGTCGTCAACGTCATGAGCTACGGCGCCTTCGTGAAGCTCGAGGACGGCGTCGAGGGCCTGGTCCACATCAGCGAGATGAGCTGGACCAAGCGGGTCAGCCATCCCAGCGAACTGGTCAAGCCCGGTGACGAGGTCGAGGTGGTCGTCCTCAACATCAACAAGGAGAAGCAGGAAATCTCCCTGGGGATGAAGCAGACGCAGCAGAACCCGTGGGAGAAGGTCGCCGCCGACTATCCGCCGGGCGCGATCGTCAAGGGGGTGGTCCGCAACCTCACCAACTACGGCGCGTTCATCGAGATCGACGACGGGATCGACGGTTTGCTCCACGTCACGGACATGTCGTGGACCCGCAAGGTCACCCATCCCAGCGAGATGGTGGAGAAGGGTCAGGAGGTCGAGTGCAAGGTGCTGTCGGTCGACCAGCAGCGCCGCCGGATCGCCCTCGGTCTCAAGCAGATGCACGACGATCCCTGGACCACCGACATCCCCCACCGCTACAAGCCCGGCGACGTCGTCAAGGGGACGGTGACGAAGATCACCAACTTCGGCGTGTTCGTCGGCCTCGAGGACGGCCTCGAGGGGCTGCTCCACATCTCCGAGCTGGCCGACGAGAAGGTCGAGAGCGCGGAGGAGGTGGTGAAGGTCGGTGACGCGATCGACGTCAAGATCCTCCGGGTCGACACCGACGACCGGAAAATCGGTCTCTCCAAGAAGCGGGTCGGCTGGTCGCGGGAGCGCGAGGCGCGGGAAGGCGAGGCCGACTTCTGACCGCGGGGTGGCAGGCCGTCAGGCGGGGCCGATCACGATTGCCAGCACGGGCCCGGCGCGTTCCATCCTGGAGCCACCGGGCTGGTCGTGGATCGATCCCACCGGGAGCCGCGTGAGGTCGTCGTCGCGGGTGATGGCGCCGGTCGGGAGGCGCATTCGTCGTGGCGGCAGCGGTGGCGTGTCGCTCGCGGCCGTCGCGCAGTGGCGGTACTCGAGCACCTCGCCCGCGGCCGGATCGATGACGTCGAGGCGGATCACCTCCACGGCCCGGCGCCTCACCCAGCGGCCACCCTGACCGATCCAAACGTGGATCCGCGTGCCCGGCGCGAGCGTCGCGATCTCGACGCGGGCGATGCCGTTGGTCGGAGGTGCCTCGATCGGCCGCGATGCCAGCGGGTCGGAGTGGTCCTCGACGTCGAACCGTCCCAGGGGCAGGAGGGCATTGGTCGGCTGGAGAGGATCGGCTTCCGGGGCCTGTTCGTCAGGTGGAGTCACCGCCGACGATTCGCGGGCCGGCGCCGCCGCGTGGGGGACGTCGCTGGCGCCGACCAACCGGCCCAGTCCCCGCGACAGCCTCGAAACGTCGCCGGTGCAGACGAATCCAGTCACCAACAGCGCGACCAGGCAGCAGCGGGCGAGAAACGACTGCATGATCGGCACGGCATGGGTAGGCGGGGCACGACGCCGAAACCCTACACCCCGCCGCCGCGCCGGGAGAACGTTCTCCCGGCGATCGGCGCCGCCGACGGTGCGGACCGTGCTCGAGGTGACCGGTCGTGAGGGTTCTGCCGCACCGCGTCAGCCGAGGTCGGCGAGCGCGGCCAGGACCTCGTCGGCATGACCGGCCGGTTTGACCGTGGTGAACACGCGGGCGACCCGCCCCTTGCCATCGATGACGAACGTGCTCCGGGCGATTCCCATGTATTTCCGCCCGTACAGGCTCTTCTCCCGCCACGCTCCGAACTGCTCGGCGACGGTGTGGGCCTCGTCGGCCAGCAACGTGAAGGGGAGCTTGTGCTTGGTGCGGAACCGGGCATGGCTCGCGGAGCCGTCGGGGCTGATCCCAATGACGACGGCACCACGTTTGCCGAACCGTGCCGCGGCGTCGCGGAAGCCGCAGGCCTCGACCGTGCATCCTGGGGTGTCGTCCTTGGGGTAGAAAAAGATCACGACCGGCTTCCCGCGGAGCGCTGCCAGCGAGACATTCACCCCGGCGTGGTCAGGGAGGGTGAAATCGGGTGCGGGGCGACCGACCGCGAGCCAACCGTCGGCCTGGGGGGCGGCCTTCGCCGGCACCGGGCCCCGGGCCGCCGGACGGCCGCCTGTGGCCGGCGCCGGCGGCGTGCGCACCACGCGGCGGACGGCGGATTTCGTCGGTTTGCGGGAGGCGCCAGCCGGTTTCTTCGTAGTCTTGCCGGCCTGGCTGGTGGAACGACGGACTTTCTTCGCCATCGGATGACTCCTCGTGAACGATCGTGATGCCCCCGGGCCGCCGCACCGCCGGCCTGGCCGCTCGGCGGCCGCCGCCGCTGCTCAGGGTTGTAGCGGGGGTGAACCGTCGCGGCCAGTCGCTCCCGTCGCGGCGCTGCTCACGCCGCCCGGGCGCGGGGCGCTGGCGGTGGTCGGCGTCGCCGGGCCGCGCGCCGGCGACCTGGTCGCGCGGCTGTTCCGTCCCTTCGCCGGCGGGCTGCCCGCGTCAGGTGTGCGGGTTGGGCGCTGGGCACCGGTGCTGCCCGGTGGCGCGGGGGAGGAGGTGATCGTCACGGTCGTGCCCACGGGCGGGTGGAGCGTCCACGAAGTCCACTGCCACGGCGGCGCGGCCGCCCCGGCCCACGTGCTCGCCGGTCTCGCCGCGGGCGGGGCGACAGTGATCGACTGGCGGGAATGGCTCGGGCACGTCGGTGTGGGCGTGGTAGCCATCGAGGCCCGCGAGGCACTGTGCCGCGTCGGCGGCCCGCGGGCGGCGTCGATCCTCGCCAGGCAACTCACCGGAACACTCGACCGGGCGCTTGCCGACCTCCGCCGGTTCGTCGACGAGGATCCAGCTGCGGCCCGCGCCCTCGGTTCGCGATTGCGCGCGGCGGCCGGGATCGGCCTGCGGCTGGCGGACCCGTGGCGCGTCGTCCTCGCGGGCCCGGTCAACGCTGGCAAGAGCAGCCTCGTCAACGCGCTGGCGGGCCACGCGCGGAGCATCGTTTCACCCGTCCCGGGGACGACGCGCGATCTGCTCGTCACCCCCGTCGTCCTCCACGGCTGGGAGATTGATCTTGTCGATACGGCCGGCCACCGCGCCCCTGGCGAGCCGGCCGCGCCGACCGAGTCTGCAGGGATCGCGGCGGCCGCGCGGGCAGCCGCGGATGCCGATCTGGTGCTCCTCGTCCGGGAGGCGGGCGCCGCCGCACCGCCGGTGGTCGGGCCGGCCGATCTCGTCGTGGTCACCAAGCACGATCGTGCGCCGAACGCTGATGTGCCCCCCGGGGCGATCGCGACCTCGGTGATCTCGGGCACCGGTATCGACACGCTCGCCAAGGCGATCGTCGATCGCCTCGTCCCTGCCGAGCGGAGCGACCCCGATCTCCTCGTCGGCGCGGTGCCTTTCACGGCCCGGCAGGTGGCCGAGATCGATGCGATCCTCGGATGACCGGGGCCGCCCGCGGGCGACCTCGGTCAGTAGCGTGGCACCCGCGGGTCGATCGCGGTGCTCCAGGCCTCGATTCCTCCGGCCATGCTCGTCGCCTGGGAAAACCCCTGCTCCCGGAGCCACCCGGCGACGCGGAGGCTGCGCATCCCGTGATGGCAATGGACGATCAGCAGCCGATCGCGGTGGGATTCGAGTTCGCCAAGGCGCTGCGGAATCTCCTGCATCGGGATCAGCACCGCCCCGTCGATCCGAGCCAAAGCGGATTCCTCCGCTGTCCGGCAATCGAGAAGGAAAGGACGCGGACCGCCCTTGTCGGCGATCACGGCAGCAGCCGTGTGGACGTCGATCTCGAGCGGCACGGGCGCATGGTCGGCCATCGCGTCGATCCCTTGGAATCTCCTGACCATCGCCGATAAAAAGCGGCGGCCGGGAAGCGTCGCTCCCCGGCCGCCGTTGAACTGGGATCGAATCGAAACCGCCTGCCGAAACGGGAGGCGAGGATCGATCACGGCTCGCTGACGTTCTCACCCGAGTCGCGGCTGATCAAGGCGTAGTAGATCGTCGGATCGATGTCGGAAGACAGCGTCTTCACCGATCCGTCGACGTACGTGTGCATCACAAGACCGCCCGAGTGCTCGCTCGACGGGCCCCACGCGGAATTGCCGAGCGGGAAGCGGGCGAACCCGGTGTTGGCCTGCCCGACACGCGTCGCGGCAGCAGCCGACGGTCCGTACTGCAGGGCGCAGTTGGCACCGGCCACGTTCGTCCAAATCCCGTTGACGAGCGTCGGCACAGCCGACGAGTCACCGGACAGACCGGTCACGTACGCACACGAACCGTCCATCCACGACGAATTACCGTTCTCCTTCGACTCCGCGATGCAGATCGTCTTCGAGGTGCCGTCCCGAACGGCGGCCATGTTCAAGCCGAAGTAGGGGAGGTTGTCGTTCGCCTCGTTGATGACCTTCGGGCTGCGGAACGGGATCGCACCGTTGTCACCGATGTTGGCATTTTCTTCCCGCTCACAGACGCCAGCCATCGCCTTGTAGTTGGTGATGGCGACATTGGTGAGGCCACCAAGGTTCGGAAGCAACGAACGATAGTTACTCGACGTGCTGATCTGCGCGGTCGGCTGACCGGCAAAACTCGGGCAGAGAAGCCCCGGCAGCTGCGTCTGGTATGCAGGAGTCGTGCCGATCGGGCCGACGACGGTGTAGACGTTGTTCGCCGCGCCAGCCGAATTCAACCGGGCGAACCGGTTGGAATTGCTGGAAAGAACGTTGTAGAGATTGGCCTCCTCAATGTAGGGGAGGATGTGAACGAGCCAGCTGAATCCGGTGACGCCGGTGTTCGACATCGCGATCGCCGTGGAGGGCAACCGGTCGATCGCCGCCGGAAACGCCTTGCGGGCGTCGTGGTGATTTTGCAGAGCCAAGCCGAGCTGCTTGTTCTTGTTGCTGCAGTTGCTGCGGTTGGCCGCCTCACGAGCCGCCTGAACGGCCGGAAGGAGCAGACCGACGAGCGTGCCGATGATTGCGATCACGACCAGCAGCTCGACGAGCGTGAACCCACGCTTCGTACGGGCGGCCACCATTCCATGAGCCATTCAACACCTCCGTTGGAGACGGGCGAAAAAACGAAACGTGATGAAGAAACGCCCGACGAGGCTTTGGGTTGTGGCGGCTCTCCGCCGACGCGGAATCACCCTCCTCAACCCCTGCTAACCTCGGCAGAAGCGTTCAGAATAGGTCTGTCCTACGAGGGTGTCAACCAAATGGGTCGGTCGGAGGTCACGGATTTCGACCCGGAATCGTCCCGGCGTTTCGCCGTCGCCGTCGTCCTCCGGCTCCGTGAAGCCGGACATGAAGCCTTCTGGGCCGGGGGCTGCGTCCGCGACGAACTGCTCGGCCGGACACCGGCCGACTACGACGTCGCCACCGCGGCTCTTCCCGACGTCGTTCGGGGTGTTTTCGGAACCCGAAAGACCCTCGCCGTGGGGGCGTCGTTCGGTGTCATCACGGTTCTCGGCCCCCGTGGCACTGCCCCCGTCGAAGTGGCGACGTACCGGGCTGACGCCCCCTCCAGCGACGGCAGGCATCCCGACGGGGTGAGGTTCACCGACGCCCGCGAAGACGCGCTGCGGCGAGACTTCACCATCAACGGCATGTTCCTCGATCCGCTCACCGGCGAGGTTCACGACCACGTCGGCGGCCGGGCCGACCTCGCCGCCGGCGTGATCCGCGCGATCGGCGCGCCGGCGCTGCGCTTCGCCGAGGACCATTTGAGGATCCTCCGCGCGGTCCGTTTCGCCGCCGCCTTCGGGTTCGTGATCGAGCGCGAGACGTGGCAGGCGATCGAGCGGATGGCACGGACGGTCACCACCGTCAGCCCGGAGCGCGTGGCCGACGAATTGACCAGGATGGCGACGCGCCCGGGTCGACGGCAGGCGTTCGGACTGCTTGCCGAGACCGGCCTGGCGGCGCACGTCCTCGGTGAATTCGCCGCGGACGCGCTGCCGCGCGCCGGCGAGGTGATCGGGGCGCTCGACGAGCCGCTGTTGGCCTCGGCGCTGGCGGTGCTCGCCCTGGAGACCCACGGCGCGGACGCGGCCGCGAAGGCCGCGATCGCCACAGCCGCGCGCCGCCTCCGGCTCGCCAACGCCACCGGGAAGTTGGCGGCGTGGCTCGTCGACGGGCTGGCGGTGCTCGGCGCGATCGACGTCCCGCCGACCGAGCCCTGGTCGAACCTGCAGCCGTGGGTGGCGGCGGCCGACGCGCCGCGCCTTGCCGACCTGCTCCGGGCACGGACCGCGACCGGCCGCGCCAGCGTTGACGCTGCGCGGTGGTTCACCGCGCAGCTCGAGCGACCCCGCGACGAAATCGATCCGGCACCGCTGTTGTCCGGGGCCGACCTCCTCGCCGCGGGGATCGCCGCCGGCCCCGCTCTCGGCCGGATCCTCGCCGAAGCCCGCCGGCTGCAACTCGACGGCGTGCTGACGAGCCGCGCCGCGGCGCTCGCGTGGCTGGTGGGCCAGGGCTGAGCGATCGGTCACCGCCGCCCGGTCAGGCCGGCGGCTCGAGAGCCCGCGGCAGGTCGGCGAGGCTTTCGAGCCGGAACACCTCGAGGAACTTGGCGGTCGTCCGGTAGCTGGGTTCGCCCCCTGGCTGCGGCTCGATCGCGAGCAGCCCGCGACGCACCAGCGTGCGGAGCGTCGCCGGGGGGGCATCACAGCCCAGTGCCACCAGACGGTCGCGGGGGACCGGCTGGTTCCAGGCCACCACCGCGAGGACATCGAGGGCCTCGGCATCGAGGCGCACCAGCCGGGCGCGGGCCTCGCTCACCCGGCCGACGCCGGCGAACTCGCCACGCAGGCGCATCACCCAGCCGTCGTCCCGGGGCACGACCTCGTAGGGGCAACCGTTGGCCCGGTAGCGACGCTCGAGTTCGGCGGCGAGCTCGTCGACCTCCTGAGCGCGGACGCCGCGCATCAGCGCCGCGACCCGCCGCCCCGACAAGGCCGCGCCGTCGGGCTGGCCGACGAACAGCAACGCCTCGAGGATCGTCGCCGGATCGACACGGCAGCCCTCCTCGGCGCCAGGGGCGAGGCCGTCGTCATCGAGCGACGGTGAGGCATCCTCCTGCGCCACCGCCGGCTCGGCACGCGGCGTCCACGGATCGGCCGTCCCCATCATCGCCGCGAAGGCCTGGGCGAGACGGTCGATCGACAGCCCGCCATCGGCCGGGGGACCGACGAACCCGGCGCCTGAGCTGGTGGCCGCAGCCGCCTCACCGGCAATCCGCTGGTCGGGCTTCGGCCGGGATGGAAGGCGGGGCATGGCGGGGGCGACCGGGGGGGGGGGATGCCGGTGCCCGGATTCAATCAGACCCGCCGCCGCGAAAACAAGAGACGTTGGCGTTCCTGGCGCGAGGTTTTCCCCCTGGTCGCGCCCCCGCTGCCACCGAGCCGACGGCCGGCGGCCGTCGTCGGCACGCTCTTGAGCGGCTCGGGAGCGCCGTCGAGGGGGGCTCCGGGGGCGCTCGCCGCGAGGCGCTTGCGGATCCGCGCCGCATACGCGGCCGACAGTTCGCAGCCGAGGAACGCCCGGCGCAGCTTCTTCGCCACCGCCAGCGTCGTGCCGCTCCCGGCGAACGGATCGAGCACGAGATCGCCGGGGTTGCTCGAGGCGCGGATGATCCGGCCGAGGAGCTGTTCGGGCATCTGGCAGCCGTGCCAGCCGCTGCGCTCCTTGAAGGTTCCGCAGACCCGCGGGAAGTACCAGGTGTCGCCGTCGGCCCCGAACCCGTCGGGGAGGTCCTGGGGCCGCAGGATCCAGGTGTCGTCGGGAAGGCGACCCGTCGGGTCGGCCCGGCGGTCGCCGTACACCAGCTCGCGCGCCGAGGGGACGCGGATCGCGTCGGTGTTGAACGTGAAGGCGCGCGGATCGCGGACGAGATGGAACAGGTGGGCGTGCGAGCGGCTGAACTTCTGCCGGCAGTTGACGCCGAACGTGTAGTACCAAACCACCCAGCTCCGGCAGGTGAGCCCCAGCTCGCGGGTCGCCAGGACCTTCAATTCGGCGGCGTACTCGTCGCCGATCGCCAGCCAGAACGTGCCGTCGGGGCGGAGCACGCGGACGATCTCGGCCAGCCAGCGGCGTGACCAGGCGAGGTAGTCGTCAGCGGGGCGACGGTCGTCGTAGGTGTCGTAGTCGTAGCCGATGTTGAACGGCGGATCGGCGAACGCGAGATGGACCGTGCCGTCGGGCACGCGGGCGAGCAGCTCGAGGCAGTCGCCCCGGTGGACGCGGTCGACCGCCAGACCCCGCCGCGCCTTCCCTGGCATCTGGTCAACCTCCGGTGGCCAGCCGCAACGCCACCCGGCAGGCGGTCTCGAAGGCTTCGAGGTCGAGCCGCTCCTTGGTGGTGTGGATCTCCATCTGCCCGCAGCCGAGCGTCACGGTCGGGACGCCGTTGACCGCCATCCAATTGGCGTCGAGGCCGCCGTTGGAAACCTCCGGCCGCGGGGTCAGGCCGACGGCGCGGACCGCCGCCGTCGCCTCGACGACGCACGGCTCGTCGGCCTCCAGCCGGAAGGCCTCGTAATCGAGCCGGCCGTCGATCGTGACGCGGCCGGTGGTGCCGTCGGCCGCCTTGACCCGCTTCGCCGCCGACTGGAACGCGGTCTCGATCGCCTTGACGATCCTGGCGCGGAACGCCGGATCGTGGCTCCGGGCCTCGGCGCGGAGCAGGGCGGCGTCGGCGACCACGTTGGTGGCGCTGCCGGCGTGGATCGTGCCGACGTTGCTCGTGCCGCGCTTGCCGTCCTTCTCCACCAGGCCGTGCCACCCGCCGGCCACGAGATCGGCGATCGCCAGGGCCGCGATCGCGATCGCCGACACCCCCTTTTCCGGAGCCACGCCGGCATGGCTCGGCAGGCCGGTGACGGCGATGTCCATCCGGTAGCCCCCGGTCGCCCCGACGGTGATCTTCTCCACCGCGCCGCCGTCGAAGTTGAACGCCAGCCGCGGCCGGCCGAGGTCGGCGGCCCTGACGAACCGCGCCCCGTACAGCCCGACCTCCTCCTGGATCGCGAACAGCAGCGTCAGCGGCGGATGATCGAGTCCCTGGCGGAGGATCTCCAGCGCCGTCGACAGCACCACGGCGCACCCGGCGCGGTCGTCGGCCCCGAGGCCGGTGGCGGGGTCGGCGCTGGCGACGAACCGGCCACTGACCTTGGGCTTCGCCCCGAGGCACACCGGCACGGTGTCCATGTGGGCCATCAGCAGGCGGCGCGGTCCCGGCCGCGTGCCGGGGAGCTTGACGATCAGGTTGCCGACGTTGCCGGCCGTCGGGGTCTTGGTGTGGGCGTTGTCGAAGGAGATCGCCGCCCGCGGGCAGCCCGCCTCGACCAGCCAGTGGACGATCCGCTCCGCGACCCGCTTCTCGTCCCCCGACACGCCGGGGATCGCCAGCAGGTCGAGGACCACGCGCCGTGCCGCGGCGAGGTCGGGCTGCGGTCCGGCCGTCGGCTTCGCGGGCGCGGCGCTCGGCCGTAGACTCCCGCCCCACGCCCGCGGACGGGGCGCCGGTTTGGCCGCTGCCCCCGAGGGTGCCTTCCGTTTCGAAGCCGTCGCCCTCGAAGGGGTCGTCATGCGCGTGTTCCTCGCCGGCATCATGCAGGGCTCCCACGTGGGGAACCTCGTCCACGACCAGGGCTACCGCGAAGCGCTGCGGAGTCTCCTCGTCGATCGCTGGCCGGAGGCCGAAGTCTACGACCCCTTCGCCCGGCACGCCACGTCCGTCGACTATGGGCTGGAGCAGGCGCGCGACGTGTTCGAGGCCCATGTCGGGATGTGCCGCCGGGCCGATCTCGTCGTGGCCTTCGTGCCCGAGGCCTCGATGGGGACGGCGATCGAGATCTGGGAGGCCTCGCGCCATGGCGCCGTGGTGGTGGCGATCACGCCGCTGGTCCACAACTGGGTCGTGCTCCTCACCGCCCGGGCGATCTACCCCGATCGTGAGGCGTTCGCCGCGGCGCTGGCCGGCGGCGCGATCGATCGGCTGCTCGAGCGCCCCTGAGCCCCGCCCCGGCACGCGGCGGCAACTCGACACGCTGCCCTCGCGGCAGGAAGATGATCTCCGAGCGGTTTCGCCCGGCACCCGGTCGCAACCGCCCCACCCCGGAGTCTGCCATGGTTCCTGCCGACGCCCTCGCCGCCGCTGGCGGCCGCGCACCCGCTCCCGAGACCGTGGCCGGCGAGGCGGAGGGGGTCGCCGCGGCCCACCGCCGGATGGTGGCGGCGCTGTCGCGCGTGATCGTCGGCCAGGAGGAGGTGCTCGACCTCCTCCTGATGGCGCTGTTCTGCAAGGGGCACTGCATCCTCGAGGGGGTCCCGGGGCTGGCCAAGACGCTGATGATCTCGAGCCTCGCCCGGCTGTTGTCGATGCGCTTCAGCCGGATCCAATTCACCCCCGACCTGATGCCCTCCGACATCACCGGGACCGAGATCCTCCAGGAGGACAAGACCACCGGCGGCCGTGAGTTGCGGTTCGTGAAGGGACCGGTGTTCGCCAACCTCGTCCTCGCCGACGAGATCAACCGGACGCCGCCGAAGACGCAGGCGGCGCTCCTCCAGGCGATGCAGGAATACCACGTCACCGTCGCCGGGCGGTCGTTCGACCTCCCGCAGCCGTTCTTCGTGCTCGGCACGCAGAACCCGATCGAGAGCGAGGGCACCTACCCGCTCCCCGAAGCGCAGCTCGACCGGTTCATGTTCAAGGTGACGGTCGACTACCCGTCGCTCGAGGACGAGATCCGCGTCGCCACGGCGACGACCTCGGGCCACGCGGTGGAACTCGACCCGGTGCTCACCGAGGCCGACATCCTCCGCATCCAGGCGGTCGTCCGCGAGGTGATCGTCGCCGAGCCGGTCGCGGCCTACGCCGTCCGCCTCGCGCGGGCCACGCGCCCCGGGGATCCGGCGGCCCGCCCCGACATCCGCCGCTGGCTGTCGTGGGGCGCGGGCCCGCGCGCTTGCCAGGCGCTGCTCCTCGGGGCCAAGGCGCGCGCGCTGCTCGACGGCCGGCCGAG
>JAGWVR010000018.1 GCA_018970785.1 Planctomycetota bacterium | reverse complement strand
TCGCGGCCCCGCCGACCCAGAGCGGGCCGGGCACCGGGTCAGTCCCGCTGGCCGGCGCAGTCGATGATGATCACCGCCTCGTCGCCGATGTTGCCGATCGCCGTCTTGTCGAAATTGAAGTCGCTGCGCTTGAGCCGCAGCTCCGTGGCGAAGCCGACCCGCTTCTTGCCCATCGCCGTGATCTCGCGGCCGCCGAGGAACATGAACGTCACCGGCTTCGTGACGCCGTGCATCGTGAAGTCGCCGGTCACCTCGTAGCCCCCCGGCACGCCCTTCACCTTCGTGCTCTTGAAGTCGATCGTGGGGAACTGCTTCGTGTCGAAGTAGTCGGGCTGGCGGAGATGCTCGTCGCGGGCGGCGTTGGCGGTGTCGACGCTGTCGACCTTGATCGAGAGGGTGAACGACGATTTCGAGGGATCGTCGCGGTCGAGGACGAACGTCCCCGAGACGTCGTTGAACCGGCCTTGGATCCAGCTGATGTCGAGGAACCGGGCCTTGAAGCCGACCGACGAATGGACGCCGTCGTAGGCGTATTCGTCGGCGGCGAACGCGGGGAGGGCGAGGAGCACGGCGGCACAGGCGAGGACGGCACGGCGCATGGGATGTGTTCCTTTCGGGGCTGGGGTCGGGCAGAGCATAGCAGGGGCGGCCCGTCAGCCAACGCGGACGGCGGCGCGGAGGATCTCGGCCGGGTGCAGCGCCCGGCGGCCGGTGCCGTCGGCGATCTGGTGGCGGCAGCTGGTGCCCGCGGCGGCCACGAGCGTGCCGGGCGGCAGGGCGCGGACCGCCGGCAGCAGGACCAGTTCGCCGATCGCCATCGAGACGGCGAAGTGGCCGCGGTCGTAGCCGAAGCTGCCGGCCATCCCGCAGCATCCCGACGCGATCACGCTCACCGCATGCCCCGCCGGCAGCGACAGCGCCGCCACCGCCGGCTCCATGCTCGACAGCGCCTTCTGGTGGCAGTGGCCGTGCAGCGCGATCGCGCGGGGAGCGTCGTCGAAGTCGCCGGGACCGATCCGGCCGGCGGCCGCCTCGCGGGCGAGGAACTCCTCCAGCAGCAGCGCCCGCCCCGCCAGCCGGCGCGCCGGCTCCGCGAGACCGGCCGGGACGAGGTCGGGGTATTCGTCGCGGAAACTCAGCAGCGCCGACGGCTCGAGGCCGACCAGCGGCATGCCGTCGCTGACCACCCGCTCCAGCGCCGTGACGTTCCTCACCGCCAGCTCGCGCGCCGCGCGGACGAGCCCCTTGGAGAGCTGCGCCCGGCCGCTGTCGGCGTGCGCCGGGATCACGACGGCGTAGCCGAGCGCCTCGAGCAGTTCGACCGCGGCGATCCCGACGCCGGCGTCGAGGGTGTCGGTGAACTCGTCGCACAGCAGGTGCACGGCCCCGCGTGGCGCCGTGGCGGGCGTCCAGCGCGGCCGGCGCCGCGCGAACCAGCGCGACAGCCGCTGCGGGGAGAGCGCGGGCAGCGACCGCCCCGGCGCGAACCCGAGGAGCCGCTTGACGAGCCACGACGTCCCCGGCCCGCCGACGGCGAGGTTGTAGGCCCACGGGGCGACGCTCGCCCAGCGCAGCAGCGTCGCCGTCGCCGCGACGAGGCGCGTCCGCCACGGCACGCCGCGGGCGTCGTGGACGTGCTGCTCCCACTCCGCCTTGAGGCGCGCCATGTCGACGTTCGACGGGCACTCGCTCTTGCAGGCCTTGCACGACAGGCAGAGGTCCATCACCTCCCCCAGCCCCGGCGAATTCCAGGGGTCGGCCCGGGAGGGATCGGCGAGCGCCTGGCGGAGGAGGTTGGCACGGGCCCGGGTCGTGTCGTGCTCGGAGCGCGTCGCCATGTAGCTGGGGCACATCGTGCCCCCGGCGGCGGCCGGCTTGCGGCACATCCCGACCCCGGAGCACTTCTCGGCGGCGCGGAGCATCCCGCCGGTGTCGCCGAAGCGGAACACCGTCTCGTGACGGGGCTCGACGGCGCCGGTGAGGATCCGCAGCGCCGTGTCCATCGGCGGCGTGTCGATGATCTTCCCCGGATTGAGGATCCCGTCGGGGTCGAACAGCCGCTTCACCCGCTCGAGCAGGCGGTAGCACTCGTCGCCGACCATCGTGCGGACGAACTCGCCGCGCAGCCGGCCGTCGCCATGCTCGCCCGACAGGCTGCCGCGGTAGCGCTTCACGAGCGCGGCGACGTCGGTGGCCACCGCCCGGAACAGCCGCAGGCCCTCCGCGGTGCGGAGGTCGAACAGCGGGCGGAGATGGAGCTCGCCGGCGCCGGCGTGGGCGTAGTGGATGCAGTCGAGGCCGTGCGTGCCGCCGAGGAGACGGTCGATGTCGGCGATGTAGGCGGGGAGGTCGTCGATGGCGACGGCGGTGTCCTCGATGATCTCGCGCGGCTTCGCGTCGCCGGGGATGTTCTGCACCAGTCCCTGCCCGGCGCGGCGCAGCTCCCAGACCTTCTCGGCATCGCGGCCGTCGAGCCGGGGGAAGGCGTAGCCGATCCCGGCGGCGGCCAGCGCCGCCTCGATCCGGTCGAGGATCGCGCCGCGCCCCCCGGCGTCGGCGTGGCGGACCTCGACGACGAGGACGGCGCCGGGATCGCCGACGACGAAGCTGCGGTTGCGCGCCTGCTCGGGATTGTCCTTGGTACAGGCGAGGATCTTGTCGTCGATCAGCTCGCAGCCGGTCAGCGCGCCGCCGGCGGCGGCCGCCGCGCTCCGCCCGGCGTGCATCACGACCACCGCGCCGCGGAGCGCCTCGTCGACGGCGCGGCAGTGGGCGACCAGCAGCGCCCCCGGCGGCGGCAGCGGGATCAGGCCGAGCTCGAACTCGACACCGACGAACAGCGTCCCCTCCGACCCGGCCAGCAGCCGGCAGACGTTGAACGGCCGGTTGCTCGCCGGATCGAAGACCGCCGCGTCCATGAGGGCGTCGAGCGCGTAGCCGGTGTTGCGCCGCGTCACCTCCGGCTTGGGAAACGACCGCCGCACCAGCTCGCGCGCCGCCGGATCGGCGAGCAGGTCGCGGAGGCCGGCGAGGATCCGGGCTTCGGGCGCTCCGCCGGCCGTGCACGCGGCCTCGAGCTCGGCCGCCGCCAGCGGCCCGAAGCGGGCCTCGGAACCGTCGGCCAGGTAGCCGCGGGCGCCGTGGAGATGGTCGCGCGTCGAGCCGTAGGCGATCGAGTTGCTCCCGCAGGAGTTGTTGCCCACCATGCCGCCGATCGTGGCCCACGACGCGGTCGAGGTCTCCGGACCGAAGAACAGCCCGTGCGGCGCGAGGAATCGGTTGAGGTCGTTGCGGACCACGCCGGGCTGGACGCGCACGCGCCGCCCGGCGGCGTCGAGGGCGACGATCCGGTTCATGTGGCGGCCGAGGTCGACGACGATCCCTCCGCCGACGACCTGCCCCGCCAGCGACGTGCCGGCACCGCGCGGGATGAAGCCGATCCGCTCGGCGGCGGCGAAGCGGACGAGCCGCTGCACGTCGGCGTCCGACTTCGGCAGCGCCACGGCCAGCGGGCGCTCCTGGTATTCCGATGCGTCGGTGGCGTAGATCGCACGCCACGACTCGTCGACGATCAGCTCCCCCTCGAGCGTGTCCGCCAGCCGGGCGAGGCGCGCGGCGAGGTCCGACGGGTGGGGCGCGGTGACGGCCATGCCATCAGTATGCCGCGCTGCCGGGCGAGGCAGCGGGCTTCAGCCACGGAAAGCTAGCATGACCGTGCCCGCCCCCGAGATAGCGCGATGCCCGCCCGCCAACTCTCCTTCTTCGACGACGACGATCCCGCCCCGGCCGGGAGCCGGGCGCGCCCCTCCGCCGCGCCCGTGCTCCCGGCGGCGGCCGACGCGGAGGCCGTCGCCCTGGCCCGGGCGCTGCCGGCGGCGATCCGGCTCGGCACGTCGAGCTGGTCGTTCCCCGGCTGGACGGGGTTGGTCTACGCGCCCCGGGAGGGCCGGCCCGAGACCGAGCAGCGCCTCGCGCGCGCGGGGCTGGCGGCCTACGCCGCCTGCCCGCTGTTCCGCACCGTGAGCCTCGACCGCACGTTCTACGCGCCGCTGTCCGCCGACGCCTTCGCCGCCTACGCGGCGCAGGTGCCCGACGACTTCCGGTTCGTCGTCAAGGCGCCGGCGGCGTTCACCGACCCGGTGCTCCGCGGCGGCGCGGGGCGCGGGGCGGCGGGGGACAATCCCTCGTTCCTCGACGGTGGCGCCGCCGCCGCGGCGTTCGTCCGGCCGGCCGTCGAGGGGCTGGCGGGGAAGGTGGGGGCGCTGGTGTTCCAGTTCCCGCCGCTGGGGCGCGTGGCCCGCGATCCCGAGCGCCTCGCCGCGCGGATCGCCGCGTTCGTCGCCGTGCTGCCGCGCGGCCCCTGCTACGCGATCGAGTTCCGCGACCCGCAGTGCCTGCTCCCCGGCGGCGTGCGGATCCTGGCCGACGCCGGTGCCGTGCCCTGCCTCGCGGTCCACGCGCGGATGCCGCCGGTCGCCGAGCAGGTCGAGCGCCTCGGCGGGTTGTCCTCCGGCGCGCTGGTGGTGCGCTGGAACCTCCACGCCGGGATGGCCTACGACGAGGCGAAGCAGCACTACTTCCCGTTCGACCGGTTGGTCGACGAGGATCGGGAGTCGCGGGCGGCGCTCGCCGACCTGGCGGCGGCCCGCGCCGCCCGCGGCGCGGAGGTGCTGATCACGATCAACAACAAGGCCGAGGGCTCGGCGCCGCTGTCGGTGAAAGCCCTGGCACGGCGGATCGTGGGCGGCGACGGCTGAGTGGCGCGTCCGTCGATCCCGATCCTGCCCCGGGGGAGCCGCGCGGCGGACGGTATCATCGGCCCGCCCGGCCCGAGCCGGTTCCCCCGCCCGCCGGAGCGCCTGCCGATGCCCGACACCACCCTCTCCGCCGTCGTCCCGCGCCGGTCGCTGGCGCTGGTCTTGGCCGCCGTAACGCTCACGGGCGGCTGCGCGCCGCGCGGGCCGGCGGCGCTGCGCGTGGGGATGGAGCTGGCCTATCCGCCGTTCGAGATGGTCGACCCCGCCGGCCGGCCGGCGGGGTTGAGCGTCCGGCTCGCCGAAGCGCTCGGCAGCCATCTCGGCCGGCCGGTGACGATCGAGAACATCGCCTTCGACGGCCTGATCCCGGCGCTCAAGACCGGCAAGATCGACTGCATCATCTCGTCGATGACGGCGACGGCGGAGCGGGCGAAGTCGATCGCCTTCTCGGCCCCCTACATGAAGTCGGGGCTGGCGCTCCTCGTGGCCGTCGATTCCCCGGTGCGCTCCGTCGCCGACCTCGACGCCCCCGGCCGGGTGGTGGCCGTCAAGAAGGGGACGATCGGCCATTCCTACGCCACCGCGTCGCTCCCCAAGGCGACGGTCCTCGTCCTCGACAAGGAGGCGGCCGCGGTCCTCGAGGTCGCCCAGGGCAAGGCCGACGCCTTCATCTACGACCCGCTGTCGGTGTACCGCAGCCAGCTCCGCCACCCCGACACGACGCGGGCGGTCCTCGAGATCTTCGGCACCGAATCGTGGGCGATCGGCCTGCGCCGCGGCGACGAGCGCCTCAAGGCCGAGGTCGACCGGTTCCTCGAGGAGTTCCGCGCCGGCGGCGGCTTCGACCGGCTCGGGGACGAGTTCCTCGCCAAGGAGAAGGAGGAGTTCGCGCGGCAGGGGCTGCCGTTCTTCTTCTGAGCGTCCGGCCTTCCCCGGGGGCGGCGTCGCGAGCGGGGCGGCGGCTTGCGGCCGGCGCGCGCGGGCCGTACAACAACGCCACACTTTCGGCCGGTTTTCCAGGGGGTTTTCCATGTCCGTCGCCAGTGGCCGGTCCGCCGTCCTGCCCGCCGCCAAGAACCTGCCCCGGGCCCTCGACCGGGCGCTCGACGCCGGCCGCGGGATGCTCCGCCTGTCGCCGACGTGGGTGCCGCGGAGCTTCCTCCACCCCGGCAAGCGCGTCCGCCTCCACCCCGACGACTACTACGCCTACGGCCTCGATCGGGGCGGCATCGACGAGCGCTGGTTCGCGAGCACCACCGAGGCGGCCAACGAGAACCGCACGCCCGACGAGGGGCTCTCGTGGTGCGTGTTCGAGGGGGAGCGGTTCCTGCTCCGCGACGCGGTCGCCGAGGGGAAGGCGAAGCTCGTCGGCAGGAGTATCTGGGACACGTACGGGCGCTGGCCGGTGTACTCGAAGTTCTTCGACAACATGGGGCCGATCCCCCACCACATGCACCAGTCGTTCGAAGACGCCAAGCTCGTCGGCCAGGAGGGGAAGCCCGAGAGCTACTACTTCCCGCCGCAGTACAACAACTGCGACAACAACTTCCCCTACACCTTCATGGGCCTCGAGCCGGGGACCACGAAGGAGGACGTGCGGAGGTGCCTCGAGAACTGGAACCGGGGCGACAACGGGATCATCGATCTCGCCAAGGCCTACCGCTTGAAGCGCGGCACCGGCTGGCTGATCCCGCCGGGCGTGCTCCACGCCCCGGGCTCGCTGCTCACCTACGAGCCGCAGTGGGGGAGCGACGTGTTCGGCATGTTCCAGTCGCTCGTCGAGGGGCGGGCGGTGCCGTGGAGCCTGCTGGTCAAGGACATGCCGAAGGAGAAGCACCACGACCTCGACTTCATCATCGGCCAGCTCGATTGGGACAAGAACGTCGACACCCATTTCAAGCACGCCAACTACCTCGAACCGATCCTCGACACGGCGCGCTCCAGCGCCGGCGCCGAGGACCGCTGGATCGTCTACGGCGAGGTCGACGGCCGACAGCTGTTCAGCGCCAAGGAGCTCACGCTCGAGCCGGGAGCCCGGATCACGATCAAGGACGCCGGCGCCAGCGGCTGGATCACCGTTCAGGGAGAGGGGAAGGTCGGCGGGCACGATGTCGCCACGCCGACGCTGATCCGCTTCGGCCAGATGACCGCCGACGAGCTGTTCATCTCGGCCAGTGCCGCCGCCGAAGGTTACGAGGTGGTGAACACCGGGCCCGGGCCGCTCGTCTCCCTGCGGTACTTCGGCCCCGACGTCCATGCCGATTGCCCGAAGACCGGCCGCCAATGGTGACCGAACCGGCTCCCGTCCCCGTCGTCGTCACGTCCCTTCACCGAGCGCCCCGTTCCCCGAGTTGAGAGGTGCCCCGATGCCGAGCCACGCCTACCCCAAGCTCCACAACGCGATGTGGCCGGGACTGGTCGGCAAGGGGACCGATCCCGGCCAGGAACCGCCGATCGGCCTGGAGCGGATGCTTCAGTTGACCGCGGCGGCGAGCGTCGACGGCCGCCGTTTCGACGGCATCGACTACTTCCTCTTCCACCCCCACACCGATCCCGACGCCTCCGACGACCAGCTCCGCCGGACCGCCGACCTGATCGCCTCGCACGGCTTCGCCGTCGGGTCGCTCGTCGCCCCGATCTGGCCGGGCACGGTGGGCGATTCGGCGATGGGCAGCCCGGTGCAGCGGGCGAAGTTCATCAACGCCGTCAAGAAGGCCTGCCGGATCGCCGCGATCTTCAACGACCACGGCATCCGCCACTACGGCGTGATCCGGATCGACTCCGCCGAGTTCGGCATCGCGCGGTGGCGTGAGCACCCCGCCGAGCACACGCGCACGATCGCCGCCACCTTCCGCGAAGCGGCGATCGTCGCCGCCGCCCATGGCGAGCGCCTCGCCGCCGAAGGGGAGATCTGCTGGGCGGGGATGCACTCCTGGAAGGACATGGTCGACCTCCTCGAGGCGGTCGACATGCCCGGGTCGCTCGGCTTCCAGTGCGACCTCGCCCACACCTACCTGTACCTGATGGGCTACAACGCCCCCGAGCATGCCCTCCTCCGCCAGGGCTACTCGCCGGCCGAGTTCCAGTCGGCCTACCGGCAGCTCACCGAGCGGCTCCGCCCCTGGACGATCGACTTCCACGTCGCCCAGAACGACGGCGAGGTCCACGGCGCCGGCTCCCACGACAAGACGGGGAAGCACTGCCGGGCCGACGATCCGGCCGGCAAGCTCGACATCGTCGCCTGCGCGGGCCAGTGGCTCGAGGGGGCCGCCGAGCGCGGGATCCGCCACGTCTGTTGGGACGGCTGCATGTTCCCCAACGCCACGCTCGAGAACCCCGCCACCTGGAACACGATCCTGCGGACGATGCTCGCCGTCCGCGACGCCCACGGCTGGGACTGACCGTCCCCCGGCCCCCTGTTCAGGCATCCATTCCGAGGACCACGCAGATGGCCAAGCCCCTCCGCATCGGCATGATCGGCTACGGCTTCATGGGCCGGGCCCACTCCAACGGCTACAACCGCGTCAAGGACTTCTTCGACCTCGAGTACCTGCCGGTGCTCCAGGCGGTGGCGGCCCGCGACGTCGAGAAGGCGACCGCCTTCGCCCACCGCTGGGGCTACCAGCGCGTGGAGAGCGACTGGCGGAAGCTCGTCGCCGCCGACGATATCGACGCGGTCGACATCTGCACCCCCAACAACCTCCACGCCGAGATCGCCATCGAGGCGGCGCGCCACGGCAAGGCGATCCTCTGCGAGAAGCCCCTGTCGATGAACGTCGCCGAGGGGGAGACGATGGTGGCGGCGGTGGAGAAGGCCGGCGTGCCGAACACCGTCTGGTACAACTACCGCCGGATCCCCGCGGTGACGTTCGCCAAGCAGCTCGTCGAGGCCGGCCGGCTGGGGCGGATCTTCCACTACCGCGCCGAGTTCCTCCAGGATTGGACGATCTCCGCCGACCTGCCCCAGGGGGGCACGGCGCTGTGGCGGCTCGACGCCGCCGCGGCCGGCAGCGGCGTGACCGGCGACCTGCTGGCGCACTGCATCGACACGGCGATCTGGATCAACGGCCAGGTGCGCGACGTCACGGCGATGACCGAGACGTTCGTCAAGGAACGGAAGCACCAGCTCACCGGCAAGGTCGAGCCGGTGAAGATCGACGACGCCTGCTCGTTCCTCTGCCACTTCGCCAACGGCTCGCTCGGGCTGTTCGAGAGCACCCGCTACGCCCGCGGCCACAAGGCGCTCTACACCTTTGAGATCAACGGCGAGAAGATGAGCCTCAAGTGGGATCTCCACGATCTCCACCGCCTGCAGGTCTTCGACTACGCCGACGCCGGCCCGGAGCGCGGCTGGAAGAGCGTCCACGTCACCGACGGCGACCATCCCTACATGGGCAAGTGGTGGGTGCCGGGGCTGGCGATCGGCTACGAGCACTCGTTCGTCCACCAGGTGGCCGACTTCCTCGAGGCCTACGCGGCCAAGAAGCCGTGCCCGCCGACGTTCCGCGACGCGCTGGAGACGCAGAAGGTCTGCGACGCGGTCCTGGCCAGCGCCGCGAGCCACCGCTGGGAGAAGGTGTAGGAAGGGGGTCGAGCGTCGAGGGCGTCGCCCCCCCGCTCAGCCGCCCTCGCCGCAGTGCGGCTCGAGGGCCTTGATCTTCGCCACCCGTCGGGCGTGGCGGCCGCCCTCGAACGGGGTGTCGAGCCAGGTGCGGATGATCTTCTCCTGCAGCTCCGGCCCCACCATCTCGGCCGATAGGCAGAGGACGTTGAGGTCGTTGTGACGGCGGCTCAGTTCGGCGGTCACCTCGTCGCCGCAGGTCACCGCCCGGACGCCGGGGAGCTTGTTGGCGGCGATCGCCATCCCCACGCCGGTGCAGCAGAGGAGGATGCCGCGGTCGACGGTCCCCTGGCTCACCCGGCCGGCGACGTCGGCGGCGATGTCGGGGTAATCGACCGGATCGGTCGTCGGGCAGCCACAGTCGACGACCGTATTGCCGAGGCGCTCGAGCAGACCGATCAACCGCAGCCGGGCGGATACCCCCCGGTGGTCACTGCCGACGGCGATCCGCATGGCTCATTCCCGTGTCTTCCCACCCGGATCCCGGCCGGATGGAGCGTCGAGTAGTGTAGCGAGCCGGGCGAGCAAATGCCCGCGGATCTGCGCCGCACAGGCACGGTAGGTGGGAAGCGGGCCGCCTATCGGGTCGCTCACGTCCTGCCGGTCGGGGGACAGCATCTCCACGCGCCCCCCCGCCTCGGGAAACTGGGCGAGGAGGGCCGTGCGGTGCGACCCGGTCATCGTCAGGATGACGTCGGCCTGGCGGACGAGCGCGTCGGTGATCGGCTGGCTCTCGTGGCCGGCGAGGTCGGCACCGATCTCGGCCATCGCCTCGAGCGCCCCGGCGCTGGCCGGCGCCCCGGCCCAGGCGGCGAGGCCGGCGCTGCTGGCGACGATGCCGTGCTGCTCGATCTCGTCGGCGCGGCAACCGAGACGCTCGGCGACGAGCTGGCGGAACTGGGCCTCCGCCATCGGGCTCCGGCAGGTGTTGCCGGTGCACACGAACAGGACCATCAGGCTCGACAGGCGCCGCAGCGTATCGGCGGCGACGATCCCCGGCCGGACCACCTCCAGGCTGCCGTCGGTGACGGCGATCGTCGTCGCCTCCTGCGGGTAGCGGACGCCGCCGTCGTCGATCACCAAGCCGACCCCGTCCCCGGCGCGCGACAGCAACTCGGCGGCGGTCGTGGCGCACCGTCCGTCGACGAGGGGCTCGGCCAGCGCCAGCGGACCGGCGTGCATCCGCAGGCTCTCGGCGAGCATCGGATGGCCCGGCACGCGCAGCCGCAGCCGACCGTCGGCGAGCAGCGCCGGGCGGACGGCCTCCGGGAGCCGGTGAACGAGGGCTTCGGGGGCGTCGCCGCGGACGAGCGTGACCACCGGCCCAGGCCAGCAGCGCCGCGCCAGCCGGCGCACGGGAGCGGGGAGGTGGGGCGCCCAGTCGAGCGCCTCGTCGGCGCTCTTCAGCGCCAGCGACAGCGCGGGCTCGCCCCGGCGCGGCTCGACGAGCTTCGTCAGCCGCACCACGGCCGCCGGATCGCGGACATTGGCGGCGACGACGTAGTCGGTTTCGGTGGGAAAACCGACGCACCGCCCCTCGGCGAGCATCTGCACCGCACGGTGCACGACATCGCGGGGGTCATCCGCACGGCGCAGGTCGATGACCGTTGGCGGCATGGGCAAGACCGGGGAACCGGGCCCCCGGGGGGAGCACGCGGTGAACGGTACCGCTCGAAGACGGCGACCGTCAAGCGACCCGCTCCCGGGCGCACGGCGATCGACGGCGAGTTCGCCTTGTGGCGGCACGGGGCCCCCGCTATCTCTCCGCGGCTTCCTTCCGCGGCCGATCCGCCTTTCGCTCAATTCCATGCCTTCGTTCCACCGCCACCTGCCGAAGAGCCCGACCGCCGGCCCCGCGGTCGGCCGGATCACCGTGGCCGTGCTGGCGACCGTCGCCGCCCTGGCGATCCCGCCGGGAGGACAGTTCGCGGCAGCGCAGGCACCCGTGGCGCTACCCGCGCCCGCCGCCCCCGGATCCCCCTCGGCGCCGGTGGCGACCCTGCCGCCGGTCGCCCCGGGAGCACCGGCCGTCGCGCCGCCGGGCGACGCCGCCGCCCAGCCCGCCGCGGGAGAGCGGATCATCGAGGTCCGGATCGAGGGGAACCACGCCACCGAGGTCTCGAAGCTCCCCAAGCTCTCCACCCGCGCCGGCCAGACCTTCGACCCGCAGGCGATCGCCGAGGACGTCCGCACGCTCCACCGGACGCGGAAGTTCGTCGACGTCCACCCGAAGGTGATCCGCGGCGCCGAGGGGGCGGTCGTCGTGTTCCAGGTGGTCGAGCGGCCGATGCTCCGCTACGTCCGCTACGTGGGCAACGAGTCGGTGATGACGCGCACGCTGCGCAAGAAGGCCGAGATCGACGTCGGCGACTCGATGGATCCCTACGTCGTCGAGGAGGCGCGGCGGCGGCTCGAGGCCTTCTACCACGAGAAAGGCTACGACGCGGCCCGCGTCGCGACGATCGAGGGCAACAAGCCGGGCGACAAGGGGGCGGTGTTCCTCATCGACGAGGGGCGCTCCCGCAAGACGCTGTGGACCGACTTCGTCGGCAACACGATCGTCAGCGACGCCCGGCTGCTCACGCAGATCAAGTCGAAGCCCGGCGTGTTCTGGCTGCTCGGCGGCGACGTCGACCGGCAGAAGATCGACGAAGACGTCGACGTCCTCACCGCCTACTACCGCAGCCTCGGTTTCTTCCAGGCGCGCGTCGGCCGCGAATTGCAGGTCGTCCACGGCGCCGGCCGCGACTGGACCCTGCTGACCTTCGTGATCAACGAGGGACCGCGCTACTCGGTGCGCAACGTCTCGTTCATCGGCAACAGCCGGTTCAAGAGCGAGTTCCTCTCCCGTGACCTCAAGCTGAAGAGCGGCGAGCCGTTCAACCAGGCGAAGATGGACGCCGACCTGGGGCTGATCCGCGACATCTACGGCGGCCGCGGCTTCGTCTTCGCCGACATCCGCGCCGATCCGCGGTTTCTCGAGGAACCGGGTCAGCTCGACTTGGTGTACAGCGTCGCCGAGGGGCAGCGCTACCGCGTCGGGAAGATCAACGTCCGGATCCGCGGCGAGCATCCCCACACGCGCCACGCCACGATCCTCAACCGGCTGTCGCTCCGCCCCGGCGACATCCTCGACATCCGCAAGCTCCGCGAGGACGAGCGCCGCCTCAAGTCGAGCAGCCTGTTCCTCACCGACGCCTCCAAGGGGGAGGGGCCGCGGATCGCCTTCAGCAAGCCCGACCCGGGCGAACTGGAGCGTGAGCAGATCGCCCGCGATCCCAACCGCCCCGGCTTCCGCGGTCAGAGCCCCGACGGCGAGCCGGCCGACGAGGTGATCGACCTGGTGCTCGAAGGGGACCTCGTCCCCGAGGCGACCGCCGGCCAGGCCACCGCCCCCGCCATCCCCGCCGGCCCCTCGGCGCCGTCCCCCGCCCCCGCGGCGCCGCCGCGGCAGGTGTGGCGCGGCCAGAGCCCCGGCGCCGCCCCTCCGCCCGCCGTCCCGCGCTATCAGCAGGTGCCGCCGGCGAGCTACGCCGGCCAGCCCGCCCCGCGCTATGCCCAGGCTCCCGGCCAGTCGTCGTTCGGCGTGCCGGTCGTGCCCGCGCCGGCCCCCGCTCCAGTCCCCGCCGGACCGTGGGGGGGCACGGCGCTGGCGCCGACCGGCCCCGAGGCGGTCGACTACGGTCGGACCGTCGCTCCGCAGCAGAGTCCCGGCGTGCAGCAGGCCGGCGGGCCGTTCCAGCCGTTCGCGCCGGTCGTTCCCGCCCAGGCCGTGCAGCCGGGAATGCTCCCCCCGGTCGCTCCCGGGATGGCGCCGTTCCCGGGCGCGCCGGCCGTGCCCGACTTCGGCGGACCGCCGCCGCAGCAGGTGTTTCCCGGCAACGAGCCCTACGTGATCGTCGACGTCGACGCCGAGGAGACGCAGACCGGCCGCCTGATGATCGGTGCCGGCGTCAATTCCAACGCCGGCCTCGTCGGCAACATCGTCGTCGACGAGCAGAACTTCGACCTCTTCCGGCTGCCGCGCAGCTGGGACGACATCCGCAACGGCGTCGCCTTCCGCGGCGCGGGCCAGCGCTTCCGCCTCGAGGCCGCCCCCGGCACGCAGCTGCAGCGCTACACGGCGACGTTCCAGGAGCCGTACCTGTTCGACACGCGGATCGGCCTGTCGACCAGCGCCAGCTACTACACGCGCTACTTCTACGACTGGGCCGAGGCGCGCGTCGGCGGCCGCGTCGGCCTCGGCTACCAGTTCGCCTTCGCCCCCGACCTGTCGGTCAACGCCGGCTTCCGCGGCGAGAGCGTCGACGTCTTCAACCCGCGCGTCCTCGCCCCCGACATCGTCAACATGCTCGGCACCAACTCGGTGTACGGCTTCAGCGGCGGCATCATCCACGACACGCGCGACAGCCCGTTCCTCCCCACCCAGGGGCACCTGGTGACGTTCGAGTTCGAGCAGGTGGTCGGGACGTTCGTCTACCCGCGCGGGATTCTCGAGGGACGGCAGTACTTCCTCCTCGCCGAGCGCCCCGACGGCTCGGGGCGCCACGTCCTCTCGGTGGGCTCGGTGCTCGGCATGTCGGGCCCCGACACGCCGGCCTACGACAACTTCTTCGCCGGTGGCTACAACACGCTCCGCGGCTTCGTGTTCCGCGGCGCGAGCCCGCGGCAGAACGGGGCCATCGTCGGCGGTCCGTTCCAGTGGCTCAACACCGTCGAGTACATGTTTCCGATCACCGCCGACGACACGCTCCGCGGCGTGGTGTTCACCGACTTCGGTACGGTCGAGAGCAACGTCTCGATCAACAACTTCCGCGTCGCCCCGGGGTTCGGCCTGCGGATCACGCTGCCGGCGATGGGTCCGGCGCCGATCGCGCTCGACTTCGCCGTCCCGGTGGCCTACGCCCCGGAAGACAGCCAGCAGCTGTTCAGCTTCTTCGTCGGCTTCGCCCGCTGACCGCCTCCGTGCCGCGTCGCCATGACCCGTCCATTGCTGTCCGGCGGTCGTGACGAACGGATCCTCGTGGTCCGGACGCGCTACGTCGGCGACACGGTGATGGCGATCCCGTTCCTGCGCAACCTGCGGACGCGCTATCCGGAGGCGCGGATCGAGGTCCTCGTCGAGAAGGTCTCCGGGGCGGTGCTCGCCGACTGCCCGTACCACGACGGGCTCGTCTCCTGGGATCTGCCCCGGCCCGGCCATCGCCTGGCGCCGGTGCTGCTCACCAACCAGTTCCGCCTCGCCGCCTGCCTCCGCGAACGCCGCTACACCCGGGCCTACGTCCTCAAGCGCGCCCTGTCGAGCATCGTCCCGGTGTGGCTGGCGGGGATCCCCCACCGCGTCGGCTTCGCCGGCGGCGGCCGGGGGGCGTTCCTCTCGCGCTCCGTGCCCATCGGCGCGCACCGCCACGAGGTGGAATTGTTCCTCGACCTGTTGCGGGCCGACGGGATCGCGATCGACGACGGCCGCAACGAGAACTGGGTGTCGGACGCGGGCCGGGAGACGGTGGCGGCGCTCGAGAGCCTCGTTCCCGCCGGCCGGAAGCGCGTGTTCCTCAGCCCGAAATCGACCTCCTGGCAGCGTGAGTGGCCCGAGGCACGCTGGGGGGCGCTGGTGGCGCGGCTGGTGCGCGAGCGCGACTGCGACGTGGTGTTCTGCGGGTCCCCCGCGCAGATGCCGTTCCACCGGCAGATCGTCGAGCGTGCCGGGCCGCTCGCCGCCCGGCATTCCCACGACTGGTCGCAGCACGTCTCGCTCGCCCACCTCGGCGCGTTGCTTGCGCGGATGGACCTGTGCATCGGCGTCGACAGCGGCCCGGTGCACGTCGCCGCCAGCCACGGCACGCCGGTGGTGGTCCTCGTCGGCCCCACCGATCCCAACCACTGGTGCCCGTGGGACGCCCCGGCGGTCGTCGTCCGCGGAACGCTGACAGCGCCGCGCCCCCGCCCCACGCCGGCGACCAGCGCCCTCCGCTGGGAGCCGGGGGAGGCGACGATGGAGTCGATCCCCGTCGCGGCGGTGTGGGATGCGGCCCTCGGCCTCCTCACGGCGCCGGCCACCGAGCGCCCGCGCCTCCGCGCGGCGGGGTAGCGGATCGTCCACACGGCCGTCGGCACTCCGCCGGGCTCACGCGCCGAGCCGTCCCGCGGCGCAGCCGGCGACGAAGGCGCTCGCCCAGGCCCACTGGAAATTGAAGCCGCCGATCCGGCCGTCGACGTCGAGGACCTCGCCGGCGAGGTGGAGCCCCGGGCAGCACCGGCTCTCCATCGAGTCGAGGCGCACCTCCGCCAGCGGCACGCCGCCGGCCGTCGCCTCGGCGACGTTCCAGCCCCGGTCGCCCTCGACCGGCAGGACGAGCCCCTTGATCACCGCCACCAGCCGCTTGCGCGCGTCGCGCGGCAGGTCACCCGTCGGCGGCGCGGCCGCCTCGGTGCACAGCCCGCGCACGAGCCGCTCGGACAACCACGGCTTGAGTGCGGCGAGCACCCCCCGCGCGCCGGCGCCGACGAGCAGCGTCTCGAGCGCCGCGCCGTCGACGTCGGGAAGCCAGTCGAGGAGGAGGCGCGCGGCGGGCAGGTGGACGCGCGACACGAGCCAGTGACGGCTGATGTCGAGCGTCGCCGGCCCCGACAGGCCGGTGTGGGTGCAGAGCGTGGCGCCGGCGCTCTCGGCGAGCGTCTTGCCGGACTCCGACACCAGCCGGAACCGGCAGGGGAGGGCGAGGCCGGAGAGGGTCCGGATCCAGTGGTCCCCGGGGAGCACCAAGGGGACCAGCGCCGGCACGAGCGGGCGGGCGAGTGAGTGGCCGAGGGATTCGGCAAGCGCCAACCCCGAGCCGTCGGAGCCGCTCTTGGGGAGCGACTTTCCGCCGGTGCAGAGGATCACGCGCGGGGCGACGAACACCCCGGCAGCGGAGACGACGCGAAAGCCGTCGTCGCCGTGGGACAGCGCCGTGACCGGCGCCGGGTGGACGAGCCGCACCCCCGCGATCCGCGCCGCCGACAGCAGCGCGTCGAGGATCGTCCGCGCCGAGTCGGTCGCGGGGAAGAGCTTGCCGGTCTCGGCCTCGAGCGCGAACCCGACCCCCAGCTCGCGGAAGAAGGTGGTCGTCTCGTCGACGCCGAACCGGCCGAGCACCTTGCGGATCGCCGGCGGCGTGCTGCCGGCGAAGTCGCGTTCGCTGACCTGCCGGTGGGTGACGTTGCAGCGCCCGCCGCCGGAGACGAGGATCTTCGCCCCGAGGCGCCGGGCACCGTCGAGGGCGACCACCGACACCCCCCGCCCCAGGGTGCGCTGCGTCCGCGCCGCCCAGGTCGCGGCGAACAGGCCGGCCGCGCCCGCCCCGACGACGATCACGTCGGCCCCGGGCAGTGCCGCTCCACCCCCGTCCGGCGGGTGGTATTCTTGATGTGTCATGCGCGCGACCGGAGCAGGCTCGATTCGGCGTGGTCACCACCGGACGCCGCGGTGCTCCGCGGCGCCGTGGCCTGCCGCGCTCGTGGCGGCCCTGGTGGCGAGCGCCGCGGCGTTCGCCGCCGAGCCCGCGGCGCCCGACTTCAACCGCGACATCCGCCCCATCCTGGCCGAGAACTGCTTCGCCTGCCATGGCCAGGACGCCGCCAAGCGGCAGGCCGACCTGCGGCTCGACGTCCGCGACGCCGCCGTCGCCGCGCGGGCGATCGTCCCCGGGGAGCCGGGGGCGAGCGGCCTCCTCGAGCGGATCCACTCGACCGACCCCGAGGTGGTGATGCCGACGCCGGCCTCGAACCGCCGGCTGTCGGCCGAACAGAAGGAGATCCTCGGCCGCTGGATCGCCGCCGGCGCGCCCTACGCCGAGCACTGGGCGTTCGTGGCGCCGCGGCGCCCGCCGGTGCCGCAGCCCTCCGCCCCGCCGGCCGGCTGGCCGGCCAACCCGATCGACGCGTTCGTCCTCGACGGCCTCGGCGGCACGGGGCTCGCGCCGTCCCCCGAGGCCGACCGGGCCACGCTCATCCGCCGGCTCCACGCCGACATGATCGGCCTCCCCCCCACGCCCGAGGAAGTCGCCGCCTTCGTCGCCGATCCCGATCCGTCCGCCTACGAGCGCCTCGTCGACCGGCTCCTCGCCAGCCCCCACTACGGCGAGCGGATGGCGCTGCCGTGGCTCGACGCGGCGCGCTACGCCGACAGCAACGGGTTCCAGCAGGACGGCGACACCTGGCAATGGCTGTGGCGCGACTGGGTCGTCAAGGCGCTCAACGACGACCTGCCCTTCGACCGGTTCACGATCGAGCAGCTCGCCGGCGACCTCCTCGACTCGGCGACGGTCGACCAGCGGATCGCCAGCGGCTTCAACCGCAACCATCTCCTCAACGGCGAGGGGGGCGCGATCGCCGAGGAGCAGCGATTCAACAACCTCTTCGACCGCGTCGACACCACGGCCACGACCTGGCTGGGGTTGACGATGGCCTGCGCCCAGTGCCACGACCACAAGTACGACCCGCTCACGCAGACCGACTACTACCGGCTCCTCGACGCCTTCAACCGCGTGCCCGAGACCGGCGCGCCGCAGTATTTCTCGGCGCGGATCCGCGTCGCCCCCCCCGTCGTCGAGGTGCCATCGGCCGAGAACACGGCCGCGATCGCCGACTACGAGAAGCGGATCGCCGCCGCCGACGAGGCCGCCCGGCCGATCGTCGAGGCGGCCTTCGCCGGCTGGAAGGCGGGGGTCCTCGCGGGGGGCGCGGAGGGGCGCGGGCTGCCCGAGGCGCTGGTCAAACGGCTCGGGAAGCCGGAAGGCGAGCGCTCCGCGGAGGACAAGCAGGCGATCGAGTCCGACCTGCGCCGGCACTTCGACGACACGGTGAAGCGCTCCGTGGTCGGCGCGCAGCCGGCCGTCAAGCAGGCCGACGATCTCCGCGGCGAGCTGGCCGCCTACCGCGCCGACCGGATCCCGCGCGTGATGGTGATGAGCGACGAGCGGCCGCGCCAGACGCGGCTCCTGTCCCGCGGCGACTATCTCTCCCCGGAGGGCGAGGCGCTGTCCTTCGCGCCACCGGCGTTCCTGCCGCCGCTGCCGGCGGGGGTGCCGGCCAATCGCCTCGGGTTGGCGACGTGGCTGTTCCTCCCCGAGCAGCCGCTCACCGCCCGGGTCCACGTCAACCGGATCTGGCAGCACTTCTTCGGGATCGGGCTGGTGAAGACCGCCGAGGACTTCGGCGTCCAGGGGGAGTTCCCGCGCCATCGGGACCTGCTCGATTGGCTCGCCGTCGAGTTCCGCGACGGCGGCTGGAGCCAGAAGCGGATCCACCGGCTGATCGTCACCAGCGCCACCTACCGGCAGGCGAGCCGGGTGACGCCCGCGCACCTGGCGCTCGATCCGGAGAACCGGCTCCTGGCCCGTGCCGGCCGGTTCCGGATGCCGGCGCCGATCCTCCGCGACCAGGCGCTGGCGGCGGCGGGGCTCCTCGACCGGCGCGTCGGCGGCGCGCCGGTGTATCCCTACCAGCCCGACGGCATCTGGGAGTCGCTGGCGATCACCAAGGAACGCGACTTCACCTACCCGCTGTCGCAGGGCGCCGACCTCTACCGCCGCAGCCTGTACACGTTCTGGCGGAGGACGGTGAGCCCGGCCAACATGTTCGACGTGGCCAACCGCCAGACCTGCCGGGTCCGCGGCGCCGTCACCTCGACGCCGCTGCACGCGCTGACGACGCTCAACGATCCCACCTGGGTCGAGGCGGCCCGGGCGCTGGCGGCCCGGGCGTGGGGTGCGGCGGGCGACGCCGAAGGGCGGATCGGCCGCGCCGTGGCGCTGGTCGTCGGCCGGCAGCCGACCGCCGCCGACCTCGCGATCCTCACGCGCATGCACCGCCGCCAGCGCGAGCTGTACGCCGCCGATCCGGCGGCAGCGGCGGCGCTGGTGAGCGTCGGGGCGAGCCCGCGTGATCCGGCGCTCGACGCCGTCGAGCATGCGGCGCTGGCCGCCGTCTGCCTGGCGATCCTCAACCTCGACGAGGCGCTGTCGCGCCAGTGACGCCCCGGAGGATCATCCCGATGCATCCGCTCCTCGCCGAGAACACCGCCCGGGTCACCCGCCGCCGCCTGTTCGGCTCGTCCGGCGCGGGCCTCGGCACCGCGGCCCTCGCCACGCTCCTAACGCGGCAGGGAAGCGCCGCCGGTGGCTCCCTCGCCGGCCTCCCCCACCATCCGCCGCGGGCGCGGCGGATCGTGATGCTCTGGCAGGGGGGCGGGCCGTCGCACGTCGACCTCTACGACCCGAAGCCGGAGATGGTCCGCCGCGCCGGGGAGGACATCCCCGCGAGCGTCCGCGGCACGACGCGCCTCTCGACGATGAGCAGCGGCTACGCCAAGTGGCCGACCGTCCCGGCGATCAAGCCGTTTCGCCGCCACGGCGCCGCCGGCATCGAGCTCTCGGAACTGCTGCCGGGCACCGGCAGCCTCGCCGACGAGCTGTGCCTGGTGCGCAGCATGCACACCGAGGCGGTCAACCACGCTCCCGGCGTGACCTTCTTCCTCACCGGCGCCCAGGTTCCCGGGCGGCCGAGCCTCGGCGCCTGGCTGACCTACGCGCTGGGCAACGACACCGACGACCTGCCGGCGTTCGTGGTGATGACGTCGAGCGACCGCGGCAAGACCTGTGGGCAGTTGTTCTTCGACTACTACTGGGGGAGCGGCTTCCTCCCTGGCCGGTACCAGGGGGTTCGCTTCCGCAACACCGGCGAGCCGGTGCCGTACCTCGCCGATCCGCCGGGCGTCAGCCGGCAGGCGCGCCGGGCGCTGCTCGACGATCTCGCCGCACTCAACGCGGCCCACCTCGCCGACTACGGCGACCCCGAGATCGACACGCGGATCGCCCAGTACGAGATGGCCTACCGGATGCAGGAGAGCGTGCCGGGCCTGGTCGACTTCGCCGACGAGTCGCCGCGCGTCCTCGACCGCTACGGGCCGCTGGTCCGCACCCAGGGGTCGTTCGCCTTCAATTGCCTCGTCGCCCGGCGGCTCCTCGAGCGCGGCACGCGGTTCGTGCAGCTGATGCACGCCGGCTGGGACCAGCACAACAACCTCCACACCCAGCTGGCCGAGCAGTGCCTCGACACCGACGGCCCCGCCGCGGCCCTGGTCACCGACCTCCGCGAGCGCGGCCTGCTCGACGACACGCTGGTGGTGTGGGCCGGGGAGTTCGGGCGGACGCCGTTCGGCCAGGGGGATCCGGCCAGCCCCAAGGGGCGCGACCACTTCGGGCGGGCATTCTCCTGGTGGCTGGCGGGGGGCGGCGTGCGGAAGGGGCACGTCCACGGGGCCACCGACGACTTCGCCTGGAACATCACCGCCGACCCGGTCCATGTCCACGACATGCAGGCGACGCTGCTCCACCTGGCGGGGATCGACCACACCCGCCTCACCTTCCGCTACCAGGGGCGCCAGTTCCGCCTCACCGACGTCCACGGCCACGTCGTCTCCGGGATCCTCGCCTGAGCGGCGGCGGAAGGGGCGGAAACGGGGCAAGAGCGGGGGGCCTCGGGGGGCGGCGGAAACTCGTCGGTTCGTACCGATCGTGCGGACCGGCCGGGGAGAAACCTCGGGAAAACGGCCTTCCGAAGCGTTGAACCGGCCAACCCCGTTGGTATCGTCGGATCGTGCGTGGCGCGGTGCCGGCGGGTGTCGGCGGGTGCGACGCGAACCTCTCGGGGTCCCGGCATGCCGCGCGCCCAGCGTCCTGATTCGGACGAGGTCGACTGCCTGCTCCGCAACGCCGAACTGCGCGACGCGATCGAGCCCTACCTCGACGAATCGATCGCCGATCTCGATCTCGACCGCCTGCCGACGGCCGTCGAGAACCGGTTTCTCGAGTCGATGCTCGCCTGGGAGCAGGCCCCGGTGGAGACGGTGGCACGCTGGTTCCAGCCGGTGCTGGCGATGCAGCCGGCCTGCACGCTCGACGCCGAGCAGCTCCACGACCGCCTCTGGGAGACGATCGAGCGGCTGTTCGAGAAGCGGATCGTGCTCGACTTCACCGATCACCTCTCCGACCGCGAGCTCTACACGCTCATCCGCCGCGACATCCTCACCGCGCCGATCAAGCGCGTCGACCTGCCCGACAACTACGTCCACTTCGACTGCAGCGCCAGCGACGACGGCGACCTCGCGACCTGGCTGACCTACTACGCCAGCGACGAGGAGCGCGAGGCGTGGAGCCTGGAGAGCGGGCACGAACCCCCGCCCCGGCGGGTGCCGGCCCACCCCCGGGCCCTGCCGGTCGCCCCCGTCTGACCGTCCGCGGACATGGTCCTCCGCGGCTCGGACCGGCCGTGGGACGGCCGGCCCATTCAGTCCACTCAGGCGACCGCGAGCCCCCCCGGGGTGACGCCGGCGGTCGCTGCGACCGGGAGCGCTGCTGCCCCGGGGCCACCCGCCGCGTATTCTTGGGGCGGCGCCGAGAAGCGCCCCCGTGACTCCCCGGAGCCGATTCCATGCCCTCCCGCGCGCTTGCCATCGCCTGCCTGGCGGTCGTCTCCCTCGCCACTCCGGGGCGCGCGGCCGACCCGGTCGCGATCCGTGCCGCGATCGACCGCGGCGTCGCCTACCTCAAGGCGACCGGCCAGGAGGCCGACGGCAGCTTCTCACCGAAAGCCGGCCCGGCGGTGACGGCGCTGGTGGTGACCGCACTGGTCCGCAGCGGTGTCGCCGCCGACGATCCCGCCGTCGCCAAGGCCGTCGCCCACCTGCTCTCGTTCCGCCAGGCCGACGGCGGCATCCACACCCCCGGCGCGCCGGTGGCCAATTACGAGACGGCGATCGCCGTGATGGCGCTGGCCGCGTGCAACGCCGACGGTCGCCACGACCGGGAGATCGCCGCGGCCACCGCGTTCCTCCGGGCCCTGCAGTGGGACGAGGGGGAGGGGCGCGGGCCCGACGACCCCGCCTACGGCGGTGCCGGCTACGGCCGCCAGCAGCGCCCCGACCTGTCGAACACGCAGTTCTTCATCGACGCCCTCCGCGCCGCCGGCGCCGCCGAGGATGATCCGGCGATCCAGCGGGCGCTGGCGTTCGTGTCGCGCACGCAGAACCTTCCCGGACCGCACAACGACCAGCCCCATCCGGCCAAGAACCCCGACGGCGGCTTCTACTACACCCCGGCCGCCGGCGGCGAGAGCCAGGCGGGGAAGACGCCCGACGGCGGCCTGCGCAGCTACGGCTCGATGACCTACGCCGGTCTCAAGAGCATGATCTACGCCGGTGTCGATCGCGACGACCCGCGCGTCAAGGCGGCGCTGGCCTGGCTGGCGAAGCACTACACGTTCGCCGAGAACCCGGGGATGGCCGACAACGGACTGTTCTATTACTTTCACACCGCCGCCAAGTCGCTCGACGCGTTCGGCGGGAAGGAGTTCCGCGACGCGGCCGGGGCCGATCACGCCTGGCGCGACGAACTCTCCACGGTGCTCCTCGCCCGCCAGCGCGACGACGGCTCGTGGACCAACGCCAACGCGCGGTGGATGGAGGGCGACGCCAACCTCGTCACCGCCTATTCGCTCCTCGCCCTGTCCTACTGCGTGCCCTGACCGGACCGCCGTTGAGCGCGGGCCAGGCCCGCTCCCTGGAGAACCGCGCATGCGCCGCATCGGCCGGTCGGTCGTCACGGGATGGATCGTGTCGGGCGTGGCGGCGCTGGCCACGGCCGCGCCGCTGGGCGGCCCCGTCGCCGACCTCCACTTCACCGACATCTGGTACCAGCAGCGTTCGCTGGCCGACCTGGGGAAGCCGCCGGCGACGGTGCTGGTGTTCGTCAATCTCACCTGCCCGTTGGTGCGGCGCAGCTGGCCGAAGCTGGTCCGGCTCGACGAGGCGTTCGCGCCGCGCGGGGTGCGGATCGTCGCCGTCGACGCGGCCGCCGGTGACGAGATCGCCGAACTGGCCCGCGTCGGGCTCGACCACGGCGTCCCCTTCCCGCTGGTGAAAGACACGACGGGCGCCCTCGCCGCCGCGGTCGGCGCCGAGTTCACGCCACAGGCGGTGGTCCTCGACGCGGATCGCCGCATCGTCTACCGCGGGCGGATCGACGACCAGCTCCGCCTCGGCGGCGAGCGCCCCGCGGCGACGCGCGAGGATCTCCGCGAGGCGCTCGAAGACGTCCTCGCCGGCCGGCCGGTGGCGGTCGCGGAGACCCCCGTCGACGGCTGCCGGATCACGCGCCCCGCCCCGGCCGAGCCGGACCGCACGGTCACGTTCCACGAGCATGTCGCCCCGCTCCTGGCCGCCCACTGCCAGGAGTGCCACCGCGCCAACGGCGGCGCGCCGTTTCCGCTGGTGACCTACGACGACGTCGCCGGGCAGGCGGCGGCGGTCGCCGACGCCGTCGCCGAGCGGCGCATGCCGCCGTGGTACGCCAGCCGCCACGAGCACTTCTCCAACGAGCGCGGCCTGTCCGCCGAGGAGCGCCGGCTGGTCGCCGCCTGGGTGGGCGCGGGCAGCCCGGCCGGGGACCCCGCCAAAACTCCCCCCGCCCCGTCGCCGGCGCCGCCGTGGGAGATCGGCACGCCGGACCTCGTCGTCACGGCGCTGGGGTCCGACTCCCTCCCAGCCGACGGCTTCGTCGACTACCGCTACGTCATCCTCCCCCACGTGTTCCTCGCCGAGACGTGGATCGCGGGGATCGAGATCAAGCCGTCGAATCCCGGCACGGTCCACCACTGCAACCTCGCCTACATGGCCGTCGGCGACCCGGTCGACGACAGCAACTTCATCACCGGCCGCGTCCCCGGTGGCACGGCGATGATCCTCGACGAAGGGATGGGGTTCCGGATCCCGGCCAACTCGGTCCTCGTCCTCCAGATCCACTACACCACCACGGGCAAGCCGGAGACCAACCGGATGAGCGTCGGCCTGCGCTACCCGCGGGCGCGGATCGACCGCGAGCTCAAGCACCTCCAGGTGACGACGTCGAAGTTCGAGATTCCGCCGGGGGCCCCGTTCCATCCGGTGACCGCCGTCCGCACGCTCCCCTGCGATGCCTTCGGCGTGGGGATGTTCGCCCACATGCACCTCCGCGGGCGCGACATGACGTTCACGGCGCTGCGGCCCGACGCCGATCCCGAGACGCTGCTGGTGATCCCCAACTACCACTACGCCTGGCAGCAGAACTACCGCTTCACGCCCGGCGTTAAGCGGTTCCCGAAGGGGACGCGGGTCGAGGTCACGGCCCACTTCGACAACTCGGCGTTCAATCCCTTCAACCCCGATCCCACCGTCGCGGTGCCCTACGGGCCGCAGACGATCCACGAGATGATGTTCGGGTTTTTCTTCTACGTTCCCGACGAGCCGCCCCTCGGCCTCGAGATCGATCCGAAGAACGGCCGCGTCCTGCCGTCGCGGTCCGCGGCGGCGCCGGGCGCTGCCGTCGGCCCGGCCGGGTCCGGAGGCTGAGCGCGACCGGGCCGACCGGGAGCCTTCCAAACGTTACGTTGCCGCCGGGCCGTCCGACGGTCGCCGGCCGAAGTCCGCGTCGTCCGACTGGGGGTTCCATGGTTCACGTCGTTTCCCGGACCCGTGCGGCCCTCCGCACGGCCGTTTACTGCATCTGCGGACTGTTCGTCTGCCACCTCGGGACCGCGATCGCCGCGGAGCCGGCAGGCGGCGAGTCGGCGCGGTCACTCCCGCGCCCCGATTTCGTCTTCCCGGGAAAGGTGGGGCGAACCTACCTGGAATCGGACCCGCCACGGTTCCCCCAGCCGGCGAAGGCCCCTGCCGGGGCTCCCAACGTCGTGCTGATCCTGCTCGACGACTCCGGGTTCGGGCAGTACGCGGCGTTCGGCGGTGGGATTCCCTCGCCCTCGCTCGATGCGCTGGCCGCCGAAGGGCTGAAGTACAACCGCTTCCACACCACCGCGCTGTGCAGTCCGACGCGTGCGGCGCTGATCACGGGGCGCAACCATCACTCGGCCGCTACCGGGGTCATCACCGAAGCAGCCACCGGCTACGAGGGTTACACCTGCGTGCTGCCGCGCAGTTGCGGCACGATCGGCCAGGTTCTCCAGCACCACGGCTACGCCACGGCGTGGATCGGCAAGAACCACAACACCCCCGCCTGGGAAACCAGCGCCGCCGGCCCGTTCGACCGCTGGGCCAACGGACTGGGCTTCGACTACTTCTACGGCTTCAACGCCGGTGACATGAACCACTGGAACCCGGTGCTGTTCGAGAACAGGAATCTGGTACCCCGCAGCGACCGGCCCGACTATCACCTCACCGAGGATCTGGCCGACAAGGCGATCGAGTGGACACGACGGGTGACGAGCATCGCCCCGGACAGGCCGTTCTTCCTTTACGTCGCGCCCGGTGCGAATCACTCGCCGCACCACGCACCGCGCGAGTGGATCGACCGGTTCCGCGGGGCGTTCGACGACGGCTGGGACGCCTACCGCGAGGCGACATTCCAGCGGCAGAAGCGCTTGGGCGTGATTCCCGCCGACGCGGTGCTGACACCGCGCAGCACCGGCCTGCCCGCGTGGGACTCGCTCGGCGACGGCCAGAAGAAGGTCTACGCCCGGATGATGGAGGTCTTCGCCGGGTTCGCCGCCCACGTCGACCACCACATGGGGAGGATCATCGACGCCGTCAAGCAGCTCCCCGGTGCCGACAACACCATTTTCCTGTACGTCGTCGGTGACAACGGTGCCAGTGCCGAGGGGGGGCTCGAGGGCAGCATCAACGAGAACCTGTTCTTCAACGGGTTCCCCGAGCGGTGGCAGGACAATCTCGAGCACATCGACGAGATCGGTGGCCCGCGCTGGTTCAACCATTTCCCCAGCGCCTGGGCCCACGCGATGAACACGCCGTTCCAGTGGACCAAGCAGGTCGCGAGCCACCTCGGGGGCACGCGGAACCCGCTGGTCGTTTCCTGGCCGGCACGGATCCGCGACCGCGGCGGGATCCGCAGCCAGTTCGTCCACGTGATCGACATCGTTCCCACCCTCTACGAGGCGATCGGCATCACTCCCCCGGACATGCTCGGGGGCATCGCGCAGAAGCCGATCGAGGGAGCGAGCTTCCTCGCGTCGTTCTTCGATGCGAAGGCGCCGGAGGTCCGGCAGACGCAGTATTTCGAGCTGCTGGTCAACCGGGGCATCTACCACCGCGGGTGGCTCGCCTCGAGCCGGAGCTTCGTCCCCTGGGATCCGGTGCGGGGGGCGTTCGACCCGCTGAAGGCGACGTGGGAGCTGTATCACCTCGACGAAGACTTCACCCAGGCCGACGATCTGGCGGCCCGGCACCCGGAGAAGGTCCGCGAGCTCGAGGCGCTGTTCTGGGTCGAGGCCGAGAAGCACGGTGTGCTCCCGCTCGACTGGCGCGCCGTCGAGCGGCTCAACGGTGAGCTGCAAGGGCGCCCGCGCCTCGCCGGCAAGCGCAAGCGCTTCGTCTACTTCCCGGGCCAGGTGGCACTGCCCGACGGTGCCAGCCCACCCCTTCTCAACAAGTCCTGGACGATCACCGCCGACATCGAGATTCCCGCGGCGGGAGCCGAAGGGATGGTGTACACGCATGGCGGACTGACCGGTGGCCTCGGCTTGTACCTCCGGGACGGGCGCGCCCACTTCACCTACAACCGTCTGGCCCTCGACCGGACCACGATCGCCAGCCAGCCCCTGCCACCGGGGAAGGTGTCGCTGGCGGTCGAGTTCCGCTATCAGGGGCGCCCCGGCGAGTTGGGCAAGGGAGCCAGCGTCGTCCTCACCGCCGACGGGCGCACGATCGGCGAAGGGGTGCTTCCCGCGACGGTTCCCCTGCAGTTCTCGCTCGGGGAGGGAGTCGACGTCGGCCGTGATTCGGGATCCACCGTCGACTTCACGTACAGTCTCCCCTTCGAATTCACGGGGACGATCGAGAAGGTCACCGTCGAGCTGGAATGACCGATCAAACCGTCAATCCTTGAGGTCGAAGAGCCGCTTGAGGGCGTCGAGGAGGCCGTGCGGCGGGCCTGAGTGGCTGGCCGTGCGCAGCGACTTGAGCGGCGGATGGAGGAGCTTGGCGGCGTAGCGCTCGAAGGCCTGGCGGATCTCGTCCCGCGCCGCCTCGTCGAGCCCGGGCAGCCGGCGGAACAGCCGCTCCAGCTCCGCGTCGCCGGTCTCGCTCCAGCCGGCGCGGAGCCGTTCGATCACCGGCGCCGTCGAGCGGTGGTGGAGGTCCCCCATGAACCGCCGCGCCTCCTCGTCGACGATCGCCAGCGCCGCCGGCACCTCGCGCTGCCGGCTCTTGCGGTTGGCGTCGCAGGCGGCGGCGAGGTCGTCGATCGCCGTCAGCCACACCCCCGGCCGCGTGCCGATCCGCGGATCGAAGTCGCGCGGCACGGCGAGGTCGAGGACCACCAGCGCCCGGCCACCGCGCCGCGGCTCCGCCTGGCGGAAGGCGTCGAGCGTCACGACCGGCTGGCTGGCACCGGTCGTGCTCACCACCAGGTCGGCCGCGGCGAGCTCCGCGACGATGTCGGCGAGGCTCCCCGCCCGGCCGCCGATCTCGGCGGCGAGCTCCGCGCTGCGGGCCGCGGTGCGGTTGAGGACCACGATGTCGCGGGCCCCCGCCTCGCGGAGGTAGCGGAGCGTCTCGCGGGCCATCTTCCCGGCGCCGACGAGGAGCACGCGCTTGTCGTCGAAGCGTTCGAAGACACCGCGGGCGAAGTCGTTGACGGCGACGCTCGGGATCGAGAGCCGCTCGCGGCCCAGCGCCGTCTCGCTGGCGACGCGCTTGGCGGTCCGCAGCGCCGCCTGGAACAGGTCGCCGGTCAGCGGCCCGGCGGTCCGGCTGTCCTGGGCCACCGCCCAGGCCTGCTTGACCTGGGCGAGGATCTGCGGCTCGCCGAGGACCATGCTGTCGAGCCCCGAGGCGACGCCGAACAGGTGGCGGACGACCGCCTCGTCGCGGTCCCCGTCGAGCACCGGGGCGAGCACCCGTTCGTCGATTCCCCGGCACTCGGCGAGGAACGAGACGATCTGCCCGGGCGACGGGGCGGCCGAGTCGGCGCCGCCGGCGGCGTACAGCTCGACGCGGTTGCAGGTCGAGAGCAGGACCACCTCGCGGCCGGGGAAGCGGTCGCGGAAGCGGCGCAGCGCCTCGGCCACCTGGTCGGCGGAGAAGGCGAGGCGCTCGCGGAGGTCGAGCGGCACGGTGCGGTGCGTTCCCCCGGCGAAGGCGAGCGTCATGGCCGCACCCTGGCCGGCGGTGGTGACGGGGCATCGGGGGGCACGCCGTGGCGCGAGTGGCCGAGAACGCCCCACAGGATGCTCGCCGTGAGGCAGACCAGGCTCGCCACCGCCAAGAAGGCGCTGGTCCGCGCCGCCCCGGGGCGCTGGCGGACGGCCTGGGCGATGGCGGCCGCGACCACGAGCCATGCCACCAGCGCCCCGAGGCGGAGGATCACCGGATCGCTCCAGGGGATCGTGTCGAGAAGGCCGCGCCGGTGGTTGACGGCGTTGAGCACCAGGCCGGAGACGAACCCCGCTGCCGCGGTCGAGGCGGCGGCCGGGAACGTCCACCGCAGCGTCCCGGCAAGCTTCTCGAGGCTCGGCAGGCGCAGGCCCGGAGCCGCGGCCCGGTGCTGCGCGAGCCGCCCCGCCTGGAGGAGCCACATCACGCCGGCAGTCCCGCCGACCGCCACGGCGACGCTGGCGGCGAGGTTGAACACGCCGTGGACCGCCCCCCAGGCCTGAGTCGCCGGGCTCTGGGGAAAGGGCTCGCGGCTCGAGATCTCGGCCGCGCCGATGAGCCCGAGGACGACCGGCAGGAGGAACAATCCGACCGGGGTCCGCGGGTTGGCGAGCGTCGCCCACAGATAGGCGCCGGCCAACAGCCAGGCGGCCAGGAGATACCAGTCGAACGGGCTCGACAGCGGCACGGCCGGCTCGTGGGCGGCCCGCCACCCGAGGAACAGGGTGTGGGCGACCAGCCCCGCGGCGGCGAACGCCACCATCGCCGCCCCGCGGATCCCGGAGCGGAACAGCAGCCGCGAGCCTTCGCAGGCCAGCGCCACCAGGTAGCTGGCGGCGAAGCAGACGACGGAGATGCCCGCCACGAATTCACCCATCCCGACCCGGTCCTCGGGGGAATGCCGAACCGACGCCGCCATTGTAGTCGGCCCGCGGATCCGATCCCGCGGCCGAAACCGCCGCTCGATCCACCCTATACTGCCCCGATGATCCCCGCGGCCACGCCCCCGCCCACCGTCACCGACCGCTACTCGCGTGCGCTGTTTCTCCGCGCCTGCCGCCGCGAGCCGGTCGAACGGACTCCGGTATGGCTGATGCGCCAGGCCGGCCGCTATCTCCCCGAGTATCGGCAGGTCCGTGATCGTGTCGGGTTCATGGAGCTGGTGAAGACGCCGCGCCTCGCCGCCGACGTGATGATCGCCACCGTCGAGCGCCTCGGCGTCGACGCCGCGATCATCTTCAGCGACCTGCTGCCGATCCTCGAGCCGATGGGGATGGACCTGGAGTTCGCCGCCGGCGAGGGACCGGTGATCCACAATCCCCTCCGCGATCCGGCCGACCTCGGGCGGTTCCACGAGCTCGGCGACGTCGACGCGCTGGGGTACGTGATGGACTGCGTCGCGGCGACGCGCGCCGGCCTCGACGACTCGATCCCGGTGATCGGGTTCGCCGGCGCGCCGTTCACGCTCGCCGGGTACTGCATCGAAGGGGGCACCAGCCGTTCCTGGCAGCGGACGCGGTCCTTCATGCTCCGCCACGAATCGGCCTGGCACGACCTGATGGGGCGGCTGGCACGGGCGGTGAGCCGGTTCCTGTGTGCCCAGATCGACGCCGGGGCGCAGGCAGTGCAACTGTTCGACAGCTGGGTCGGGTGCCTCGGGCCCGCCGACTACGTCCGCTACGTGCTCCCTCATTCCCGCGTGGCGCTCGAGGCGGCAGCGCGGCGGGCGCCGACGATCCACTTCGCGACCGGGAACCCGGCGCTCCTGCCCCAGCTCGCCGCTGCCGGTGGCACGGTGATCGGCATCGACTGGCGGATCGACCTGCTCGACGCCTGGCGGGCGGTCGGGGCCGACCGTGCCGTCCAGGGGAATCTCGACCCGACGCTCCTGCTCGCCGACCGGGCGACCGTCCGGCGACGGACGCGGGAGCTGCTCGACGCCGTCGCCGGCCGACCGGGCCACGTCCTCAACCTCGGTCACGGGGTGCTCCCCGAGACGCCGGTGGAGAACGTCCTCGAGCTGATCGCCACCGCCCGCGGCGGCTGACGGCCGCGGCACTGCTCGCCTTGCCGCCCCCCGCCGGGGTACAACAGCCTGCTTCGCGCCGCCGGCCCCCGGGACGGTCCGAAGCCCGCCGGGACCGCCTTGCATGTCGAGCTTCCAGCAACGCCTCTTCCACCTCTTCGATCCGGCGGATGTCGCCGCCGCGCGGGCCGTCGACGAGATCCGCGTCTCCTGCCCGCGTGTCGGGCGCGTGCAGGCGGTGGTCAGTCAGGAAGCGGGGGTGGTGCACGAGGTGCACCTCGAGCTGTCGGCCGGACGCCGCGGCGGAATGACGCTCGAAGTGCGCTGCTCGACCGATCGCGGTCGCGTCGGCGAACCGTGCGCGATCCTCGCCGCCGTCCTCCTCGAAGTCGATCGCCGCGGCCTGCTGTCGCGGATCGGCGACCACACGCCGCTGGTCCTGGAAATGGTTCCGGCCGAGGGAGCGGCCGACGTGGGAGAAGACGACGCCGAACCGGGAGAAGAGGAGAGTCCCCCTCCCGTCGCGGTGCCCGGAGCGCTGCCGGGGCCGGCGGACCGGCGCGGAGGCCGGCAGCCCGCCTGGCTGACGGACCTCGAGGAGCGTCGCCGGCTGGTGGAGCCGGCGGTCCGCGGCCGCGGTTTTCCCCTCGCCGAGGCCCGGCGGCAGGGGGGCGGGCTGGTGTTTCTCCTCGATCTGGGCGCCTCCACCGAGAGCCGCTCGGCGATCCTCCTCCCCGCCCGGATGCAGCTCGACGTCGCCGGCCAGGCGACGGGACGCCCACGGGCGGTGATCATTGGCTCCGGCCCCGGCGCCGAGGTCCCCTTCGACGAGCTCGATGCCGCCGAGCAGGAGATCCTCGCCGGGCTGGTCGGCGCCCAGGTGGTGGGGGACGGGAGCGGAGAGGCCCTGGAGCGGCGGACGATCGCCCGGATCGCCGTCAACCCGCGGGCCGCGTCGGCGCGCCTCGCCGCGCTGTGCGAAAGCGGGCGGCTGGTGATCCAGCCCGACGCCCGCCGCCACCCCGATACGGTCATCCCGCTCACCTGGGACGGCGGCCGCCCGTGGTCGTTCGCGTTGGTGCTCGGCCCCGACGAGCGCGTCGAACTCCGCGGTGAGTCGCTCCGCGAGATGAGCGACGGCCCCGCGACCGGCCCTCGGCCGGGCAAGGCCACGCTCCGCGGGATGCTCGTCCGCGGCAGCGAGCGCCGCGAGCTGGCCGAACCGCGCGCGATCCTCCGCGCGGGGCTGGTGATCTTCGCCGACCGGCTCGCCCGGTTGGCGGTCGAGGAGGCGACCGGCTGGATGGAGCAGTTCGAGCGGCGCGGGCCGCTGGAATGCGCCGGGGCCCAGATCGACCAGTTGATCGTGCGTTTGGCGGCGCTGGCCGACATGCCGCGGCTGGAGCTGCCGGCGTGGTGCGGCTGGACCGTGGAGTCGGGTACGCCGCGCCCCCGGCTCGTGCTCGACGACTCCCGGACGGTGATCGACGACGAGCCGGCCGATGGCGGGCCGGCGCGGCGCCGAAGGACCGCCCCGCGCGTCCAGCTGGCGGGACGGGTGTGGTTCGACTACGGCGGTCTGTCGGTCGCCGCCGACGATCCGGCGGGGGGCGCCGCCGATGCCGACCGACGGTTGCTCGTGCGCCGCAACCGTGCCGCCGAGCGCGTGGCACTGGGTCATCTGCTGCGCCTCGGTGCCTCGCCGGCCCGGCCCGACGCCGCGGGCACGCCCCCCGATCACCACGTCGAGATGGCCCGGGCGCGGCTCGACGCGTCGGTGCCGCAGCTCGCGGCCGCCGGCTGGAACGTCGAGGTCTCGGGCCGCCGTTACCGTCCGGCGGGCAGCGTCGCCTGGAACGTGACCAGCGGAATCGACTGGTTCGAACTCGCCGGGAGCATCGACTTCGGCGGCGTGACCGGCGACCTCCCCGCGATCCTCGAGGCGCTCGCCTCCGGATCGCGCGCAGTGGAGCTGTCCGACGGCTCGCTGGGGATCCTGCCGGAGGGGATGGCCGAGCAGTTCGAGCCGATGATCGCCCTGGCGACGCGGCACGACGGCCGGCTGCGCTACAGCCGGCTCCAGGTCGCCCTCCTCGACGCCCTGCTCGCCGGGCAGCCGCAGTCGCAGGTGGACGAGGCGTTCGCGCACCTGCGTGCCGAGCTGGCGGCGGGCGATCGGCCGGAGGCGGAAACCGAGCCGGACGGATTCCAGGGGACGCTGCGCCACTACCAGCGCGAGGGCCTCGGCTGGCTGACGTTCCTGGAGCGGATGGGGCTGGGCGGCTGCCTGGCCGACGACATGGGGCTCGGCAAGACGATCCAGGTCCTGGCGATGCTCGTCCGCCGTCGGGCGACCCTCGAGGCCGGTGGACTCGGCCACCGCCCGTCGCTGGTCATCGTGCCCAAGAGCCTGGTGTTCAACTGGATCGAGGAGGCGACCCGCTTCGCGCCGCAGCTGCGCGTCCTCAACCACACCGGCAACGCGCGTGGCGAGGCAGCCGGGTCGATGACCGACCACGACGTCGTCCTCACCACCTACGGCACGCTCCGCCGCGACATCGTCCGCCATCGCGAGGTCGAGTTCGACTACGTCGTCCTCGACGAGGCCCAGTCGATCAAGAATGCCGGCAGCCAGGCTGCCAAGGCCTGCCGGCTGTTGCGTGCCCGGCACCGCCTTGCGCTGACCGGGACGCCGGTCGAGAACCACATCGGCGAGCTGTGGAGCATCTTCGAGTTCCTCAATCCCGGCCAACTGGGCAGCGCGTCGCGGCTCAAGCGGTTCCTCGCCGGCGGCCAGGGAACCGGGGCTGCCGAGGTGGTCGCCCGGGCGGTCAAGCCGTTCCTGCTGCGGCGCACCAAGGCGCAGGTGCTCTCCGACCTCCCCGAAAAGACCGAGCAGACGATCTTCTGCGAGCTCGGCGAATCGCAGCGCAAGACCTACGACGAGCTCCGCGAGCATTACCGCCTCGAGCTCTCCGGCCGCATCGGCAGGCTGGGGATCGGCAAGGCCCGGTTCGCGGTCCTCGAGGCGCTGCTCCGGCTGCGGCAGACGGCGTGCCACCCGGCGCTGATCGATCCGGCGCGGATCGACGAACCGGGGGCGAAGCTGGAGACGCTCCTCGAGCAGCTCGGCGAGGTGATCGACGAGGGGCACAAGGTCCTGGTGTTCAGCCAGTTCACCAGTTTCCTCGCGATCCTCCGCCATCACCTCGACGGCCGCGGCCAGACCTACGAGTACCTCGACGGCAAGACGACCGACCGGCAGGCGCGCGTGACCCGCTTCCAGGAAGACCCCGACTGCCGGCTGTTCCTCGTCAGCCTCAAGGCCGGCGGCCAGGGGCTCAACCTCACCGCCGCCGACTACATCTACATCCTCGACCCGTGGTGGAATCCCGCCGTCGAGGCACAGGCCGTCGACCGCGCACACCGCATCGGCCAGACACGGCGCGTGTTCGCCTACCGGCTCATCGCCCGTGACACGGTCGAGGAGAAGATCCTCGCCCTTCAGGCGCGGAAGCGCGAGCTGGCCGACTCGATCGTCCGCGCCGACGAGAACATGATCACCAGTCTGTCGGCCGACGACGTCGAGCTGCTGCTGTCGTGAGCCGCGCCCGCCCGGTGGCGGGCGGCGTCCCCGCGCCGGGGCCAGGATTCACCGAAAACTAACACCCCCGGTTCCGGGCCGGCGTACACTCTCGGTCGATTCAGGGCCGGCCGATCCGGCGTGGCGGGTCCGGCGCACAGCCCCGGCGGTTCCGAGGCGACGGCAGGTGAAACCAAACTCCTCCCGGAACAAGGCCGCCGACGCCGCGGCCCAGCGGATCCTCGTCGTCGACGACGAGGACGACCTCCTCGAGCTCCTCCGCTACAACCTCTCGCGCGAGGGTTACCAGGTGACCTGCGTGGCGACCGGCGAGGACGCCCTCCGCAGCGTCCGCCGCCAGCCGCCGGACCTGATCGTGCTCGACGTCATGCTGCCGGGGATCGACGGGCTCGAGGTCTGCCGGCGGCTGAAAAGCGAATCGAAGACGCGCGAGATCCCGATCGTGATGCTCACCGCCAAGAGCGAGGAGAGCGACATCGTCGCCGGGCTCGAACACGGCTCCGACGACTACATCGCCAAGCCGTTCAGCCCGCGCGTGCTGGTCGCCCGCGTCAAGGCACTGCTGCGCCGCCGCGAGACCGAGCTCGACACCACGATCCGCGTCCACGAGCTGTCGATCCATCCCGGTCGCCACGAGGCGATCCTCGCCGGGACGCCGCTCGAGCTGACCTACACCGAATTCGCGCTGCTGCAGTTCCTCGCCAAGCGTCCCGGCTGGGCCTACACCCGGACGCAGATCGTCGACGCCGTCCGCGGGGAGGATTATCCTGTCACGGAGCGGTCGGTCGACGTCCAGGTGGCCGGCCTGCGGAAGAAGCTCGGCGCCCACGGCAGCTACATCGAGACCGTCCGCGGCGTCGGCTACCGGTTCCGGCCCTGAGCGACCGTGGTCGCCGGTCACCCCCCCGTATGCCCCGCACGCGGCTCGTCTGGCAGTTCTTCGCGGCGTTGGCGGCGGTGCTCGCCGGCCTGTTCGTCGCCGGCGCGTGGCTGGCGAGCGTGTCGCTCGGCCGGCTCGCCGATGCCGCGGCCTTCCGGCGGCTCGAGGATGCCGCCGCGCTGGCGATCGCCACGCTCGACGCGGGGGGCGCGTCGACGCCCCACCGGATCTGGTCGGGGAGCGACGGGATGGTGGTCGAGTTCGTCGCCGCCGACACCCCGGCCGGCGCCGCCGCGGCGGGGTCGACGATGGCCGGTCCCCCGCGGCGCACGACGCGGTTCGATACCGCGTCCCGGCAGCGCGTGCTGTCGGTCACCCGGGCCGTGGAGTCCGGCCCCGCCTCCGGCGGACAGGTGCGCGTCACCCTCCAGGCCGGGAGCGACGACAAGCGTCTGGCCCGCGACCAGCGCACCCTCCTGGGCTGGCAGGTCGTCTGGGGATTGGCGGCCGCGGCCCTGGGGTACCTGGCGATCTCGCGGCTCACGCGTCCCGTCGAGGAACTGGCGCGGACGGCGACGAGCCTCGCCGACGGCACCGAGGGGGTCACGCTCAAGCGCCCGGAGAGCCGTGAGCTGGCGTCGCTGTCGGCGGCGATCGCCGCGCTCCACGGTCAGCTCATCGAGCGCGGGCTGACGATCGGCCGCCAGGGCACCCAGCAGGAAGCGGTCCTCGGCAGCATGATCGAGGGCGTGCTGGCGATCGACTCGCGGCAGCGGATCGTGAGCATCAACGCCACCGCCGCCGAGCTTCTCGGCCTCGACGCCGCCGGCGCCGTCGGCCGCCCCCTCCAGGACGCCGTCGACAACGCCGATCTGCGGCGCTTCGCACTCCTGGCGATCGATTGCCGGGCGCCCGTCGAGGACGACCTCCTCCTCCGCGGCCCGCGCGACCGGACGCTGCGCGTGCGCGGCACGGCGCTGCGCGACGTGTACGGTGAAGGGGGGGCGGTGATCGTCCTCAACGACATCACCGACATCCAGCGGCTCGAGAACGTGCGCCGCGAATTCGTCGCCAACGTGTCCCACGAATTGAAGACACCGGTGGCCTCGATCAAGGGGTTCGTCGAGACCCTGCTCGACGGGGCCGCCGACGACCCCGACGACTCGCGCCGGTTCCTGCGGATCATCGCCCGGCAGGCGGACCGCCTCGGAGCGATCATCGAGGATCTCCTCTCGCTGTCGCGGATCGAGCAGCAGGAGGGAGCGGGCAGCCTGCCGGTGGAGCGCGTGGCGCTGGCCACCGTCGTCGACAACGTGGTCGCCGACTGCCTCCCCCGGGCCCGCGACCGGGCGATCGAACTGGCGGGGGAGTGTCCTCCCGACCTCGACGCGGCGGTCAACGCCCCGCTCCTCGAGCAGGCGCTGATCAACCTCGTCGACAACGCCATCAAATACAGCGATTCCGGCCGGCGGATCTGGATCACCGTCGCCCCGGGCAGTGGCGCCGGCGCGGTGACGCACGTCCGACTGGCGGTGCGCGACGAGGGCTGCGGCATCGAGGCCGAGCACCTCCCCCGTCTGTTCGAACGGTTCTACCGGATCGACAAGGGACGCAGCCGCAAGCTCGGCGGCACGGGACTGGGGTTGTCGATCGTCAAACACATCGCCCTGGCCCACGGCGGGACCGTCGCCGTCGAGAGCACTCCGGGCGTGGGCAGCACGTTCACCCTCGTCCTGCCGCGCGACGGCGCCACGACGTGAACCCGCTCCCTCAGCCGGCGCCGCGCCGCGACCGGCCGTCGTGGAAGGCGGTGATCTGCCGCCAGGCCTCGGCCGGCGTCTCGGCCCAGGAAAACAGCTCGAGGTGGCGGTCGTCGATGACGCCATCGTCGGCGAGCCGCTGGAAATCGATGATCTTCGACCAGTATTCGCGGCCGTAGAGGATGATCGGCACCGGCTGCATCCGCTGCGTCTGCCGCAGCGTGAGCGTCTCGAACATCTCGTCGAGCGTGCCGAAGCCGCCCGGGAAGAGGACGACCGCCGCGGCGCGGAGGATGAAATGGAACTTTCGCAGCGCGAAGTACTTGAACTGGAAGCACAGGTCGGGGGTGATGAACGGATTGGGCTGCTGCTCGGCGGGGAGCTTGATGTTCAGCCCGATCGACTGGCAGCCGACGTCGAAGGCGCCGCGGTTGGCGGCCTCCATGATCCCCGGCCCGCCGCCGGTGACGACGACGAACTTCCGCGATTCCTCGCACTGGTTGTCGATCGACACGAGACGGGCGAATTCCCGGGCGTCGTCGTAGTAACGCGAGCGCTCGAGGAGCCGCTCCGCCCGGCTCACGTCGCGGGCCAGCCGGGCATCGCCGGGGGCCGCCGCCGCCGCACGCCGCGCCTCCGACAACCGGCGCTCGGCGGCGTTCTTCTCGACGATCTGCGTGCCGCCGAAGACGATCACCGTCGATTCGATGGCGTGCTGCCGGAACACCAACTCCGGTTTCTGCAGCTCCAGCAGCATCCGCACGCCGCGCAACTCGGTCTTCTCGAGCAGCGCGTGGTCCTCCTGCGCCAGCCGGTAACTGGGGGAGCGGAGGATCGCCTCCATGTTGTCGGCCGCCAGCGCGACATCGTCGCCGAGGACGGTGTCGGGGAGGATCGCGCAGGCCTTGGGGGCGGCAGGTTTGGTCTTCTTTGCCATCGCGTTCACCGGATCGTCGGGGGCTGGGGAGGGGTCACGGGGCCGTCGAGATCGTAGCTGGCGCCGAGCGCTGGCAGCGTCGCCTGCCAGCCGAACCGCTCGTGGAGGCGTTCGGCCATGCCGCGGGCGGCGGGGGGCTCGCCATGGACGAGAAACACGTTCCTGGGGGCCGGCATCCCCTCCAACCAGCGCGTCACCTCGTTGCGATCGGCGTGCCCGGAGAGGGCGTCGACGCGGCGGATGGCGGCCCGGACCGGGATCTCACGGCCGTGGATCCGCAGCGTGTCGGCACCGTCGAGGAGGCTGCGCCCGCGCGTGCCGGCCGCCTGGAAGCCCGCCACGAGGACGGTCGTTCCGGGATCGGGCAGGCGCCTGGCGAGATGGTGGAGGATCCGGCCACCGGTCATCATCCCGCTGGAGGCGATCACGATGCCGCTGCCGGCATGGCCGTTGATCGCCTTCGATTCCTCGGCCGTCCGTGCCATCCGCACCCACGGGGAGACGAGCGCCTCGGCGACGCCGGCGACGTTGGCCTCGGTGAAGTCGTGTTCGGCGGCGTGGCGGCGGAAGACCTCCGTGGCCTCGACCGCCATCGGCGAGTCGATCCACACCGGGATCTCGGGGAGGCGCCCCGCGGCCATCAGCGTGCGCAACAGGTAGACGAGCTGTTGCGTGCGGCCGACGGCGAACGAGGCCACGAGGATCATCCCGCCACGCGGCAGCGCCTCGCGGATCGCCCGCTCGAGATCGTCGAGCGGACGGATGGCCGGATGGTCGCGGTCGCCGTAGGTGCTCTCGAGGACGAGGTGGTCGCAGGCCGGCGGCGGGCAGGGATCGGCATACAGCGGCGCGTCGTAGCGGCCGAGATCGCCGGAGAACAGCACCGTGGTCGGCCGGCCGGGGCCGTCGAGCTCGGCCTCGACGAAGGCGCTGCCGAGCATGTGGCCGGCGTCGTGGAACCGGCAGCGGACCCCGCGGGCGGGCTCGAACACGCGCTGGCGCGTCACCGGGCGCACGCGCCGCAGCGTCCGGGCGACGTCGGCCTCGTCGTACAGCGGCAGCGCCGGGTGGTGGCGTGAGAACCCCTTGCGGTTGGCGTACAGGGCATCCTCCTCCTGGCACTTCGCCGAGTCGTAGAGGAGCAGCGGAAGGAGGTCGGCCGTCGCCGGCGTGGCGAAGATCGGTCCCCGGAAGCCCTCGCGCACCAGCCGCGGCAGCCATCCGGAATGGTCGATGTGGGCATGGGTGAGGACCACGGCGTCGACCGAGTCGGCCGGCGGGTCGAGCGGCCGCCAATTCCGCTCGCGGAGCCACTTGTCTCCCTGGAACAGCCCACAGTCGACGAGGATCCGGGCGCCGCCGTGATCGAGCAGGTGGCGCGATCCCGACACCACCCCCGCCGCTCCGAGAAACGTCAGCCGTGCCATCGGTTCACCCTCCGCACCGTATGCCCAGGCCGCGACTCACTGCCGTGGTGCCGCCGCCACGGTCTGCCCCGTGACCAATGCCTCGCCGTCGCGAAACCGGACCCCCCCGAGGCGGATCCCGGCGCCGGCGGAGTGGCCGTCGGTGAGATGCACGAGGAGGCGGTTGGCACCGTCGAGGCGGCCGACCGTGACGGAAAGGCCGGCGCGGCGCAGCCCGGAGCCGATCCGCGCCATCAGCGCGTCGCCGGGCAGCGGCAGTCCGCCGAGCCCGGCGCCGTCGACGGCCAGTTCGATCGCCCCGCCGTCTCGCGGTCTGACCTCGGCACGGACCCAGACCAGCGCCGGCACCGGCCCGATCCAGCGGCGCACGCCGAGCCAGCACCGGTCGTCGGCAAATGCCACGCGGGGTGCCGACCAGCCCGCCGGGAGGAGGCGCGGATGATTGCGGGGGAGATCGTGGCCGAGCCAGGCGTTGACCTCGTCGTCGGTCACCAACGCGTCCCACGTCCCCGGCCGCATGGCCGCGGCGCGGAGGGCCGACGCGGTCGTGATCAGGCGCCCGGAGAGGCGCACCGCGTCCTCTTCGCCAGGCGCCGATCCAGAGGACAGACCGGGGGCGACGGCCCGCAGCGCGGCCGGCTCGTACGACAGGGCGACGGCGATCGCCGCCAACGCCGCGGCGGTCAGGGCGCCGGCCAGCCACAGCCACCGGCGCCATGAACCGCCGCCGCCCAGGGACGCCACGGGGCGCGCCGCGGAAGCGATCGGAGCGAAAGCCGTCGTGCGCGGTTGTGTGGGCGCCGCCCGGACCATGCGTAATCCCTGCACCAGCCCGCGACGGAAGCCAGCCTCGCCGGCGACGGGCCGCGGCGGCCGACGGTTCCGTCCGCCCCGCTGGCGGCCTGACCGCCGTGGCGGCGGTCAGGCGAGGTGGCCGGCCACGGCTCCTCCGCACGCGCCCCGGTCGACTGCCCACCGCGCCGGTGATCGTCCGTCACGCTTGGCGCAAGTGTAGCGGCAGGAGGCCTGCCGGCCGTCAGCCGACCGCGCCGAGGACCCTTCCGAACGCCACCGCCGGCGTCGCGGCAGCCGTGGTGATCTCGGTGACATGGGAGTCGTGGACAACGCGAACGCCGATCGGAGCGGCGGCCGGGACGTCGTCGACGGGCAGCTCGTCGCGGAGCACTTTGACGTGGGGCGGAGCCTCGATCCCGATCCGCACCTTGTCGCCGCTGACCCGCACGACCGTGACGACCACCGTGTCGCCGACGCGGATCCGCTCGTTCTGCCGCCGTGACAGCACCAGCATGGAATAGCCTCCCTGCCTCTCGAGGACCTGTAATGGACCGGCCCGCGGTCGAACCCGACCGCCATCAGACCGGATATATGTACGGATGTCAACCATTACCGGCAGCCGGTGACCGCGTCGTCGCGGGGGGCTGGGTAAGGTGTGCCGCAGAGGAAACATCGTCGGGACAGGGTGAGATTCTTGCCCCTGTCGATCCTCACACCGGTTGAATGCTTTATTCCGGAGCGAGGGAACGCCGTGCGGAAAGAGCCGCACGGACTTTTGCCTGCCGCCTCAGCGGTCGGCGGTGGCGTTCCGCCCGGCGTAGGTCTCGGCATCGACCACCTCGGCGACGGCCAGCAGCGCCGATGCCGACTCGATGCGCCGCTGGTCGGTGGCGTCGAGCCGTGGAGCGAACCGGTGCCGGCTCCGCAGGACGCGCGATTGGCCCAGGCCCGGGCCGTCGAGTTCGAGGGTGACGGTCTCCGGGAGGAGGCCGGCGGCGGCGAGCTGGCGATTGATCGCGATCCGCGCGAACGGGGGCACGCCGCCGGGATGGGTCAGCGCCCGCAGCCCCAGCGCGACGTCGGCGAACGAGCGGTACTGTTCGGCGGCGCCGGGCGTCGGGGCCGGCAGCGCCGCGACCGCGTAGCGGACTCCCGGTCCCTCGACCACGATCGCGTCGTCCGCGGACATGTCGGCCGGTGGAGAGGTGGCCGACGCCGACCAGCGGACGAGCGGATCGTCGCTGCCCTCGGCCCACGTCCGCAGCGAAGCGAGCACGCGGGCCAGGCGCGTCGCCGGGATCTCGGTGCGCACGCGCCGCGCCTCGTCGATCACCACGACGCGTCCGCGGGCCGGATCGTGGAGGACGATCTCCCCTCCCGGCACCGCCTCGTCAGCGGTGGTCGACGGCTCGAGGAAGTTCCAGGCGACGCCGTCCTGGAACAGCGTCAGGCTCCGCGCCACCGGCTCCGGGGCGCTGCCTTCGAACAGTTCGGTCTCCACCCGGAGGAGGACGGCGGCGCCGGCAGGAGCCGGGGCGTCCGCGGCCAGGCCGACAGCACCTCCGGCAAGCGCACCGGCGACGAGGCTCGCCCGCAGCCACACGGCGGCACCGGTCGGAAACGGCAGACAGGGGCGCATCGGAGCTCCTTCGGCAGGAAAAGGTGGCGGACGGTAGCAGCCGGCAGCCGGGGTCGCCAGGGGAGTCGCGGGCAGGGGTCGAGGCCGATCGCCCTTGCCGTCGGTCGGAGCAGAAGCGGTGGGCCCCCCCGTGGTAGAACCGCGCGGGGTCCGGCCGGTCCGGCCCGGTCTCCCCACCGCACCGGGACCGCCGTCGCCGATGTTCCTCGCCGACCTGCTCGTCGTCTTCGCCGTCGCCGCGGTGGTCGTGTTCGCCTTCGGGCAGGCGCGCGTGCCGAGCGTGATCGGGCTGCTCGTCTCGGGAGTGATCATCGGTCCCTACGGGCTGTCGCTGGTGGACGACGTCGACAGCGTCGAGCTGCTCGCCGAGATCGGCGTCGTCGTGCTGCTGTTCACCGTCGGGCTCGAGTTCTCGCTGTCGCGGCTGGTGGCGATGCTGCCGGTGATGGTCGCGGTCGGACTCCCGCAGGTGGCGGTGACGACGGCGGTCGTGGCCGCGGCGACGGCCTGGTACCTGGGGAGCGTCGCCCAGGGGATCTTCGCTGGCCTGCTGGTGGCGATGTCGAGCACCGCGATCGTGCTCAAGCTGCTCGCCGACCGCGGCGCGACCGGCACGCCGGCCGGACGGATCGCCGTCGCCGTGCTCCTCTTCCAGGATCTGCTGGTCGTCGCGGCGATGCTGGCGGTGCCGCTGCTGGCGGCGGCCGCGGGCCGGGGGGAGCCGTCCGCCGGCGCCGCCCGGCCGGGCGGGATCCTGCCGCAGGTGGCGCTCGGTGGCGCCGTGGTCGCCGCCGTGCTCCTCGCCGGCCGGCTCGCGGTGCCGCGGATCCTCCACGAGGTGGTCCGGCTGCGCAACCGTGAACTGTTCCTGATCACGATCGTGCTGATCTGCCTGGGGACGGCGGCGCTCACCGCCCGCGTCGGGCTGTCGCTGGCGCTGGGGGCGTTCCTCGCCGGGCTGGCGCTGGCCGAGAGCGAGTACGGCCACCAGGTGTTCACCGAGATGCTCCCCTTCCGCGACACGCTCGCCAGCCTGTTCTTCGTGTCGGTGGGCATGCTTCTCGACGTCCGTTTCCTCGCCGCCAACGCCGCGCTCGTCGCCGTCACCGTGGTGGCGATCCTCGTCGCCAAGACGGTGGCCACGGCACTGCCGGCCGTGCTCGCCGGCCATCCGCTGCGGACGGCGCTCGTCGCGGGGGCGACGATCGCGCAGGTCGGGGAGTTCTCGTTCGTGCTCGGCTCGCGCGGCCTCGAACTGGGCCTGCTGGCCGATCGCGACTACCAGACCTTCCTCGCCGCCGCCGTGCTCACCATGGCGGCCACGCCGCTGGCGGTCGCCGCGATGCCGCGGCTGCTCGACCGTCTCGCCGGCCTCCCGGCCCTGCGGCGCTGGCTGCCCGAAGCCGCTCCGGCCGCGCCCCCCAGCGTCCTGGCCGACCACGTGATCATCGCCGGCTTCGGCCTCAACGGCCGGACGCTCGCCACGGCGCTCGGCGAATGCGGGATCCCCCACGTCGTCCTCGAGGTCAATCCGCAGACGGTCCGGCTCCAGCGTGCCGCCGGCCTCGACATCCAGTTCGGCGACTGCACGCGCGCCGCGGTCCTCGACCACGCCGGCATCCGCCGCGCGGGGGCGTTGGTGATCGCGATCTCCGACCCGGCCAGCACGAGGCGCGCCGTCGGCGTCGCCCGCCAGCTGGCCCCGGCCGTGCCGATCCTCGTCCGCAGCGAGTACATCGCCGAGGTCGAGGACCTCCTGGCGCTGGGCGCCACCGAAGTCGTCCCGGCCGAGTTCGAGACGGCGCTGGCGCTGTTCGAGCGGGTGCTGGGGATGTACGACGTGCCTGCCGAGTCGATCGACGGCCTCGTCGAGCGGATGCGGCTGGAGAACTACGGCCTGCTCCGCGGCAGGGCCGCGTCGCGCGTTGCCGCGGGGAGTGGCGTCGGCCTGGTGACGGTCGTGCTCCCCGCCGACAGCCCGGCGGCGGGCCGGTCGATCGGCGAGTTGGCGATCCGCTCGACCACCGGGGCGACGGTGATGGCCGTGCGCCGCGCCGGAGCCGTGCGTTCCAACCCCGGCCCCGGCGAGCGCCTCGCCGCCGGCGACGGGGTGTCGTTCATCGGCACCGCGGCGCAGCGCGCCGCCTGTGCGGCCCTCCTCGCCCCGGCCCACCCGGGGGGACCGGCGAAAGTGCCCGTCGCATCGTGACGGCCCTTCCCGAACCACGAGGAAAATCGACGGGGAGCGTGCCGGCGATGCCGGCCGCTCAGGCGGCCGCCGGCTTGCCACCGCCGTAGAGGTAGGGATTCATCGTCGGGTCGTTGTACATCTTCATCTGCCGGAAGACGCGCAGCGGCCGTTGGCCGGCGAAGATCTCCGCCAGCACGCGGTCGAGTGCCTCGACGAGGTGGTCGCGCTGGCGGTCGAGGAGTTCGAGCCGCGCCGCGGCCTTCGCCCGGTGCTCGGGGCTGGCATCGGCACGCTCGATCTGCTCGCGCATGTGGTAGCGGCGCAGCTCGAGGATCGAGAGCCGGTCGATCGCGCTGCCCGGCGTCTCGGTCGCCGCCGGCGTTCCGGCCGGCGCCTGGATCCCCCGTGCCGCCAGCTCCGCGATCAGCCAGTCGTCGACCTGCTCGATGCCGTCGTTGCGCGCCTGGTTGTAGCGGTCGATGTTGCGCTTCACGGCGGCGATCCGGGCGTCGGTCACCTCCGGCGACCGGGCGATGTCCTCCTCGTGCCAGAGGAGGAAGTTGAAGCGGTGGACGTCGCAGACCCGCGCCAGCAACCCCTGCTCGTCGTGGGCCGGCGGCACTTCGTGCCACAGGGCGACGAGGCGGCAGAGCTTGTCGACGATCGCGGCCGCTGCCAGCGGCGGGCGGGAGACGGCCGGATGGGGCTGGATCATGGGGGAAACTCCGGGGAAACGAACGGCAGGATCGGTGCGGGAGCGGGTTTCAGGCGGCGCGCTCGAGGATCAGGCACAGGTTCGCGCCGCCGAACCCGAACGAATTGCTCGCCGCGATCCGGACCGCGCATTCGCGCGGCTGACCGCGGACGTGATCGAGCACGCAGCGCTCGTCGGGGGCGTCGAGATTGGCGGTGGCGGGGATCGCCCGGCGGTCGAAGGCCACCAGGCAGGCCAGGGCCTCGAAGGCCGCGGCCCCGCTGACGAGATGGCCGGAGAGCCCCTTGGTCGAACTCACCGGAACCGTCGCGGCGGCATCCCCGAGGGCGCGGCGGATCGCCGCCGCCTCGGCGACGTCGCCGACGGGGGTGCCGGCGGCGTGGGCGTTGACGTAGTCGACCTCCCCGGGGGCGACGCCGGCATCGGCCAGCGCCGCGCCGATCGCCCGCGCCGCCTGGGTCGGATCGCTGCACGGGGCGACCATGTGGGCAGCGTCGCTGCTGGTGCCGACACCGGTCAGCAGCCCGCGGATCACCGCACCGCGGGCCCGGGCCCGGGCGACCGGCTCGAGGACGAGGAACGCCCCTCCCTCCCCCATCACGAATCCGTCGCGCTGCCGGTCGAAGGGACGCGAGGCCTGATCGGGCGCACCGCTCCACCGTGACAGCGCGCGGAGGTTGTGGAACGCCGCCATGGCGATCGGGCTGAGGACTTCACAGCCACCGGCGACGCAGATGTCGACCAGCCCCGCGTCGAGCCACGACCGGGCCAGGGCGATGGCGAATCCGCTCGAGGCGCAGGCAGCGCCGACGGTCGCCGCCGGGCCGGCGCACCCCGTCGCGGCGGCGAGCCGCTCGACGAGCGGATCGACCCCGGCACCGGTGAAGACGTCGCGCCCGCCGCCACGGAAGTCCGCCTCCCACTCCTTGAGCTGCTCGGCGCCCTGCCCGAGCACGAGACCGAGTCGCGGGCCCGTGGCCCGCGGATCGACCCCCCCGTCGGCCAGCGCCGCGGCGAGGGCCTGGAGGTTGATCCGTTC